>JAYUUS010000158.1:0-36876 GCA_043754435.1 Rhodanobacteraceae bacterium | reverse complement strand
CTAAATTGATGGCGCTAGGCTGCGTGGTTCGCTGGGTGGATGTGGCGGCGCTTGGAATGCTCGAAAAGGATGGCGCATTCGATTGGCTAGCACTGCACCCAGACGCCACGGCGGCGGATGTTTGGGCGCTGCCGACAATCGAACCCATTGCGCCAGCGGCTGCAAAGCAACTCGAACGACAGCCAACCCATACAGTAGAGATTTTGCGGGGCGATAACGTGCCGATAGAACCCGTGCGCTGGCTTTGGCCCGGCTGGCTTGCACGTGGCAAGCTCCATGTGATCGCAGGCGCACCCGGTACCGGCAAGACAATGCTGGCGATTGCGCTCGCATCGGTTGTGACGCGCGGCGGCACCTTCCCAGACGGTAGCCGGTGTTTGCCGGGCAGTATCGCCATGTGGTCAGGTGAGGATGCGGTAAGCGATACGCTGGCACCGCGATTTATGGCGGCGGGTGCAAATCTCAGTAAGGTTCACTTTGTTGGCGATGCTTTTGACGATCAAGGGCGGCGCGGTTTTGATCCAGCCGTTGATATGGATATTTTGCTTGAGAAGCTGGGCAGCATTCCCGATTTGCGCATGCTTGTTCTGGATTCAATTGTTAGCGCCATTGCAGGCGACAGCCATAAAAATGCAGAAGTTAGGCGCGGGCTTCAGCCGGTTGTGGAATTGGCCGAGAAAATTGGTGCGGTAGTGTTTGGCGTGACCCACTTCACCAAGGGCACGGGCGGGCGTGAGCCGCTGGAACGTGTCACGGGTTCGCTGGCGTTTGGTGCGGTGGCGCGCATCGTGTTCGGTGTTGACCGTAATAAGGATGCTGAGGGAAACGAACAGCGGATTTTTTGCCGACTCAAATCAAATCTAGGCATAGACACAGGCGGGTTCATTTATGACATTGAACAGGCGGAGGCTAAGCCCGGTTTCCCGGCAACGCGCGCAAAGTTTGGTGCAGCGGTTGAAGGTGCGGCGCGGGATTTATTTGCGCCGATGGATGACAGCGAAGATGCAGCGCCAGCGCTAAACGAGGCCAAACAATTCATTCGCGATGCGCTGAAGGATGGCCCAAAGACGAGCCAGGAACTTGAAAAAGAGGCGCTAAAAGGCGGCATAAAAAGAGCAACTTTGCGAAGGGCGCGCGTTGCGTTGGGTGTGATTTGCAGCAAACGAAAATTCAACAGTGCGTGGGAATGGTGGCTACCCGGTACCGAACTTGACCAACTTGCTCATGCAAACACGAACTTGTCCACACAAGAAATGATGAGCAACTTCGCAGTTGATGAGCAACTTCGCAGCGAAAACGATAATTTGCCAGAAATTGTCGAAGGTGAGCTGTGAGCGCGGCGGCTATTTTACAGCGCGCCAGTGATGCCGGTTTGGCGCTATTTGTTGCCAAATCCGGCGCGCTTGGCTACCAGGGTGACGCGGCGGTGTTTGCTTCGATGCGGGTGGAATTGTTGGCAAACAAACCGGAGATTTTGGCGGCATTGATCGCCACCGCTGCCAATGAGGCGCACACGCTCAGCCCCATTCAAAACGACGTTAAGGAGCTTGCCCGGCATTCTTGGCAGCGATTGGCCGAGAACATGACGCCTGAGCGCTGGGCAAATATCGCTGAGTTGATGGCGAGCGCAGACGATGGCGCGCGTTTTCTGAAAGATTGGACGGCGCGCAATATCTTGGCGCTAAACATCGCGCGCGGCATTGTGAGCCAAGAGCAAACACACGCGGTCATTTGCCGGGCATGTGGTCCAGTGTTTACGCATCGCACACGGGCCGATGATCCGACCGGGCAGGATGGCAGCGAACAGGGACTAGATTGCGTGCTTAGCTGCGAATGGTGCGGGCGTGGTGTGCCTAGTCGACGCCCTGAGCTTGGGGGAATGCACTCATGCTTTTAATTGCACGCATACACACACGCAAAAGGGCAGCAATCAGGATTAAAGCAGAGCTGCAGGCAGTCACGTTGCTGGAGTTCTTGCTCAGCGCGGCTATGGTGGTGATCGTCAACAGGTGACTAGGCATCCCGCTGTTTTGAAATGTCTCAAACTGTCGCGGTCAACGCGCGCGCGTGTCAATTGTGGTTTAGAAAGTCACAACTTATTCGATCAATGTGCGCGCGCGTGTGCGGTAACAAGTTGGTCGCATCCGACAAGGAGGGACCCTGACAAAAATCGGCGAATACCAAACACCACGGCAGCCCGGTTGCGCCAAACTTTTTGGCCTCCTATAGGCTTCAGCAGCAGTTGCAAATAAGAATAATTCTCATTTGCGGCTTTCCTATACTGGCTAAAGTTTTAAGCGGTATCAGAACAGCGCTGAAAGGACTGCAAGGACCGCAACCTTCTGCGCCCGGGCCGTGTTTAACCACGTCAATTGAACACAGGTGCCGGGCTTGTTCAACACGGTATAAGGTCGCGGCTGCGCGCGACCTATCCTTATTCGTTAGGCATCACCGTGTCCGCAGTAGCAGTTGATTTAGTTCCAGGCTAACAGATAGTGCCTTCACCGCTTCCGGCTTTGCAGGTGTAAGTACAACATCGACGTCTGTGGAGGCACCAGCTTGAAACGAGGTGGTGACATCAAAGTCCTTGCTCTTCTGCTCATTCAAAAATGCGTCGGGATTTTTTTCGTCATATGGAGGCCCCCACGACACTGAGATTTTTGCCCCACTGAATGTGGCAGACGTCATATTTCCAAACGTCAGCTTCACCTTGAAACCGTCAAGATATGGAGTGACAGATTTTGCCGATACTATAAATGCTCCAAACTGGGTTTTAGCCACCCCATAGGTTTGTTCTTCTGTGCTTACATCTGCGGAGCCGCTCTCGAGTTGATCGAGCCGCCACTTCAAGGAGAAAACGTCCAACCGTAGCTTCTTAAGTTGTTCTTCCAGTTTCTGCTTCTCTGCAGATGTAAATAGTGGAGGAGCCGCAGGAGGAGCCGCAGGAGGAGCCGCAGGCGGCGGCATTGGTGCTTGGTTGCAACTTGTGAGCAAGCAGGCAACCAAACTCAGAACGCCCCGTTTTGCGATGGTTGGTTTCATACGCTCCCCGTTTTGTGATGCCTAACTACAAGTATGCCCCTAAAACGGGGCGTCATATGGATGCTGGCTTCAAACCCTAAGCAAATCAAGCCTTATCTGAGACCTAGGCAGCAGCAGGCCCGGCGAAAATCGTCAAGGTACTTCCGGGCTTTGAATTGCCCAGGTACGTAGGCCGTTACGCTCTTTCTGAAAATTTTCCGATTTTTACCTAGCAACCACCCACCACTTTTTGACGTAGAATCAATGCCAGCAAGGGGCTAAAGCGCTGTTTTAGAGCGATATTTGAAGCAAACTGATGTGCTTGGATTCGTTAGGGTGGTAAGCAAAAGCGCCATTTTGCGCAAACCTGCTGCGTTCGCTAATTCTCTGCGGGCGGGCCTGCTGCTACACCCCTAGCCGCAACGTGCGGGGTGTTATTTTCGCGGGCCCAAAATAAGAGAATGCCAGCGGTTTTAAGGATGTTGGCACTTTTAAGGCTGAGGCAGTAATTCTGAGCGCACGGCTCAAGATTTTTATTCGGACTTGGATCAATTTGGAGTCAGATTTAGTCTGAGGGTTTTGTGTCCTGGGTTTTGGTGGCGTCCTGGGTTTTGGCCTGGGTTTTTGCTTTGTCAGCTGCAACCTTCTCACTCATTTTTTTGCCCATGCTTTGAAAAAACTTCTGCAAAAGCTCAAAGTCACCACCATAAATAGCATCCTCCATTTCTTGCATCCTAGCCCCTGTAGCGGTCCCTTTGTGGCGAGCCCTTGCAGTATTTGCGACGTCTTTTAGAGTGGGCGGTTCCACTGGTTTAGCAGTTGTAGTTATGCGAAACATTATTCGGATGGCAACGAGACGACAGCAGAGAACAAATAGATCCCGCGCGTGCTTTGGGTCTTTGCTATTGAGAGACAGATTTACTGCCTTGGCTAGTTCTCCTACCTGAACAATTGTTGCTTCTGAACTGAATAGAACATCAAAACCCCGCCCCTTATTGTCGAAGTGAGCAGCTGCATTTCTAATGCGGCGCAGAATGTGAAGCGCCTTCTGTTCTGAACTGTGAATTAGGCCAAATGCAGTGCAAAGGTCGATTCTGGAACTGAAGTCGCCAGCAGGACGACGAAACTCCAGAAGCGTTTCACCGGCCTCATCTGATACGCATGCGGCTCGGACAAGATCATCTAGTAGCTCGTCGATATACGCTCCTAGGATCAGGATGGCTCCGCGATCAGACTCGCTCTCCACCAACTTCGTAATCTGAGCCGGCATGCCAGGAATTAAAAATCCATTCTTCTTTTTTGCCACAGTAGTTGTCCTCTTCTGATGATTCCTAATGTTGAATTCAGCCGACATGCGGCCTGAAAACCGATACTACAGCGATACCGCCGAAGTTTCGCCGCTAAACCTGGCAGGTACCGGGGGGGCTAAAAAGCTAGGCGCGTTTACCTTTCCCGATTCGTCGCCAGCTTTTTGCGCACACTCGCGTTTGAAGTTTTTTTGCAACGGTGCCGAGTTCAATGGATCGAGCGCCATGAGTTTGCGAATGTCATCCGCTAGTTGGCCAGCTTCTTGCGCATCATCATCCATGAGAATTGAAGCCGTATATTCGCCCAGCTTGCCCTCAAGTTCATCGCGCAATAGATCACGCGGCTTTAGCGGCTCAAGCGCCGAACGAAACAATTTCACGGCGAGCGCTGATTGCGGATCCGTTGGCGCCAGTTCCTCAGCGCGTGCGAGTAGAGCGGTGATCCTTTTTCTGTCGATTTAGTTCATGTTCGCGCGCTCGCCTAATCGAAGTAACCACCTGCAGGCACTACACGGGGCACTACAGGTGATTTTCCAAAGTGAGCGTATAGCTCAAACTTCTGTAACCCCTTGATTTAATTGGTGCGCTCGAAGGGACTCGAACCCCTGACCACCTGGTTCGAAGCCAGGTGCTCTATCCAACTGAGCTACGAACGCGCTGGTGTAGGTTAACCTAAGCGCGTTGGATTTTGCTACTGGTCGTGCTGGCAAATATATTCGTGTTTTGTTTCGTCTAAGCAAAAACTTATCTTTTGTGCATTGACGTAATAGCTCGGAATTGCTACACCAAGCGTCGTGCGCTTTTGCATCATTAACGCTGGAAAAATCCATGTTTAAGGCCCTTAGTGCTGGCAGAGAACCCATGAGCCGCGTCGACACTGCGTGGTTACGCATGGAGCGGCCGACAAATCTGATGATGATCACCAGCGTACTGACTTTGGAAGGTGCATTGGACATCACGACCTTCAAGTCAGTTTTATCGGAGCGTTTTTTGGCCTTTCGCCGTTTTCGCCAGCGTGCGGTCGAGATCGCTAGCCAGTCGTTCTGGGAATTCGATAAGGATTTTGATTTGAACTGGCATGTGCGGCGCGTGGCGCTACCCGGGCTTGCTACGAAAGAAGAGCTGGAAGAATACGTCAGCCAAATGGCCAGCACGCCGCTTGATAAGTCAAAACCACTTTGGCAGTTCCATATTGTGGAAAACTATCAAGGCGGCACTGCGCTTGTGACGCGGGTGCATCATTGTTACGCAGATGGCATGGCGTTGGTGCAGGTTCTGCTGAGCCTGACGGATACCACGGCGGCGGCGTCATTAGAATTACGGCCCGTGAAGACAAGGCTGAAAGTCGATGGCGGTACGGTGTTTCAACGGTTGCTTGAACCTGCGCGCTTAGGCTTTGATCAGGTCAAAGCATTTGGCGAAAAAGCGGCAGATGCGCTGATTAATTACGCCAAAGACCCTGAGAAAACGTTGGAATCGCTTAGAACAGGCGCGCATGAAATTGGCGAAATCGTCAGTGAATTGGCGACCGCGATCACCTTGCCGGATGATCCGCACACCGTTTTTCGTGGCCCTCTGGGCGTCAGCAAGCGCGTTGCGTGGTGTGATCCGATTCCGCTTGAGCTGGTAAAGTCAGTCGGAAAAGTTCTGGATTGCACGGTCAATGATGTCTTGATGGCCTGTGCTGCGGGTGCGCTGCGGCAATATATGTTGGATATTGGCGAAACGCCGCCAGAAATTGGTATTCGTGCGACGGTGCCCGTGAATTTGCGCCCGCTAGAGCACGCAAAAAAGCTCGGCAATCATTTTGGTTTGGTGTTCCTAGACTTGCCCGTGCATGAAGCGAACCCGATTGCGCGCCTTTTTGCGGTGCGCGCGTGCATGCTAAAGCTTAAATCTTCACGTCAAGCGATGGTTTCTTTTGGGCTTTTGGCCGCATTAGGGCTGGGTCCTGCGATGGTACAAAGGCCAGCATTGGAGATGTTTAGCCGCAAAGCCACGGCGGTCGCGACCAACGTCCCCGGGCCACTTGCGCCGCTTTATTTGGCCGGCTGCAAAATTACGGATCAAATGTTTTGGGTGCCGCAAACAGGCTCGGTAGGAATGGGCTTAAGCATCCTAAGCTATAATGGCATGGTGCATTTCGGTCTGATCGTCGATAAAAAAAATGTGTTGTTACCGAATTTAATTGTGCAGTGCTTCAAGCCAGAGTTAGAAAAACTATTGATGCTGACGCTTTTAGGCGCGCACACGGTGGAACACGCAGGCGAATTTTGCGACACGCCCAAGCATAGTCGTGCTGTTGCTTTGGTTGCGGAGGGTAAAAAAGCGGCAGTGCGCAAAGCTGCAATAACGAAAGTCGCCCAAAAAGATGTGCTAGCTACAAAAGCAAGAGCTAAAAATCGCTAATATCCTTGCCAAAACCAAAGCGCTTAAAAAAATGATTTTGTGTTACATCTTTCGCAGCGCGCATCAACAAGGCACTATCCGCACGTAGACGTTTTATGAAGCGAAAAAGTTTTTTTGATTCACTTTGCCAAAATTCCCTTAGAACAACCTGTAGAGCAACTAGCACTCATGAAAATTGATTTACTTGAAGATGATCCAGATCAAGCGGCACTTTTACGGGTTTGGTTGGAAAGTGAAGGACATATTGTACGTTGGTATCGGTCTGGGGCCGATCTAACGCGTGCTTTACATCGTGATGTTCCCGATGTGTTGCTGTTGGATTGGGTTTTGCCTGAATCCAGCGGCATGGATGTACTGACGTGGGTACGGCAATCTTTTCTTGGGCAATTGCCGGTTATTTTTATTACCGCGCAAGAGCGAGAGGATCAGGTCGTGATGGCGCTAGAAGCGGGGGCAGACGATTATTTAGTCAAGCCAGCGCGTCGCCGTGAGTTGATGGCACGCATTCAAGCGATTGGACGGCGTTCGGGATTAGCGCAGCAATCTCAGCAGACATTGACCGGTACCGAGCCTTTCACTTTTGATGTGCCGAGCCGAACTGCAAGTCTTGAGGGCAGGGCGGTTGAGTTGACTAGCAAGGAATTCGATCTTGCGGTGCATTTATTTTCTTGCGCTGGGCGGTTAGTGACTCGAAGCTCGCTGCTAGAGCGCGTTTGGGGCCGTGATTCGCAGGCCGTTTCAACCCGCACAGTCGATGCGCATATCAGTCGAATCCGCAAAAAGCTGGAATTGGACGAGCGTCATGGGTGGCGTTTGATCTCGATTTATCAACATGGTTACCGTTTAGAGCGAATCACCACACCGAGTGTGGATGAGGCTAAGGTCTTGCCGGCCAGTTAAAGAACGCTAAGGTGATTTGTCAGCAAAATTTTATTTGAGAGAGGGTCAAATGAGTCAAAATAGTACTGACAAAAGCGACAAAATGAAGTCCGCTGCACGCGCAAATGTGGTGCCAGAAGGGAATGTTGATCAAATTCGCGACATTCTTTTTGGCGGCCAGATGCGCGATTATGACCGCCGCTTCGATGAACTTGATGAGCGTTCAAAGCGTGAAGCCGAGCGTGCTAGAGCGGAATTTATTAAGCGCTTTGAAAGCATTGAGCAACTGCTGAAAGAGCAGGCGGACAAACATGCGGCGCAGCTGAAAAAACTCGATACTGAGCATAAGGCAAGTGTCGAGGCGGCTTCTGTTAGCTCGGATCGGTTGGCGAAAGCACTGCGGTCTGAGCTCACGGATGTCGATGAAAAATATGATGCAGGCACCTCGGCATTGCGTGATCGTTTGCATAAACTGGCCAATGAAACCTCTGAGTCCTTGCGCTCAAGCCAAGATGAAATCTCGCTCGTGATTGATCGAATGGGCAGTGCTTTGCGTGATGAAAAAGTCGCGCGTGACGAGTTGGCGGGGTTTTTCAGTGAAATGGCCTTGCGCCTCACCCGTCAATTCGATTTGCCCAAATCGGTTAAAGGTTAGCGCCGCACAGACGCGGCGCGTGCTGCTGCGATGAGCGAATTTGATCGACTAAAAGACCTACTGCTTGCTGACGAACGCGCCGAGCGCCAAGCGCAGGCGCAAGCGTTTACGGAAAAAATAGCCGCTAGTTTTGCGGACTTGCCGCAAGAGCTGCCTGATCTACTGCGGCGCGCACAGCAAGATGATCGCTTGGCGCGCGCGCTGGAAAAGCCGCTCGCGCAGGGTTTGGAGCGCATTGCGCGCACCAAAAAAATGCTCTTGATTTCGGTGTTATTTCCGCTGATTGGGCCGATTATTCGCCGTTCGATCGCCGAAACGATGTCGCAGCTGATGAAAGATATGAACCGCGCGGTGGAGCACAGTATTTCGCCCACCGGGCTGCGCTGGCGCTGGGAAGCTTTTAGAACGGGCGTGCCATTTACCCAAATTGTGCTCAAACACACCCTGCGCTATCGGGTGGAGCATTTGCTGCTTGTCAATAATGACGGTGGCCTGCTATTAGCGCATGTCGCCAATGTCGATGCTGCACTCGCAGATTCTGATGCGGTAGCGGGCATGTTAAGTGCGCTACAAGATTTTGCCCGCGATGCGGTTTTTGCACACCAAGATGAGGCGCTGAAATCGGTTGAAGTCGGGGGAATGACGCTTAAAATTTTGCGCGGGCCGCTGATGCATTTAGCGGTGGCGGTGCGTGGGGAACTGAGCGAACCTGCGCAGCAAAGCCTGAGTGTATTGGTAGAGACCTTACACAACGAAGGTGAGTCTGCTGATTTGGAGGCGCATAAAGCCCAGTATCGGGACTTAATCGCCGATTGGATGCTAGAAAATGGTCAAGAAAGTTCTCAAGCCATTGATGACGCACGCGCGAATAAACCCCCTCAGCCAGTGCTGCTGAAGGCAGTTGCCGTGCTTTTGGCGGCTAGCTTGCTTTATCTAGGAGGTTTGGCGGCTTGGCATCGCTATCAGGCACATCGATTTGAATCGGCCCTTTCCGGGATTCCGGGAATTTTGGCGAGCGTGCATTTTGTTGCGGGTAAATACCAAATCAGCGGTAGTCGAGATCCTTTTGCCAAACCTTTGATGCAAACGGCGGCGCCCTTAAACATTGCACCCGATAGCATTGATGAATCGCAATTACGCCCGTACTTGTCGCTCGATCCAATCATTTGGCAGCGGCGTTTGCAGGCCAGTGGTCAGTTACCCAAAACTCTCACGCTCAGTCAGAATGGCAGTGCTATAAAAATAAACGGTGAAATGACGGGCATGGCATTGGCTAAGTTGCGTGCTGATTTAAGCCTTTGGCAGACGCTGTTGGATTTTGATTTTTCGGGCATTAAGGTCAACGATGCAGAAACCCAGCATCAGCGGCTTGAAATAATGCGCCAGCTCGCCCTGATGCGTGTCGATTTGAGTGACAAATATTTCGACAATAACGCCAGCTTGAGTACGCTCATTTCCCAGTGCCAAGCCTTGCTGGATAGCGCGCCTAATCAAACACTGCAGCTCACGGCGGTTGAATATGTGCAGTCTTTACCCCCGGTGACGAGCGCCAGTGGTTTAGCTGTGGCGAATCGCCTACGGGCTGAGCTAAAGCGCGTAAAAGTTCGCCTAATTCCTGCAGCTGCCAAGCGTGAACAAGTCAATACGCTGGCATTCTCCGAAATTTCTTTGCGCTAAGATGGCATGATGGAAAATTTAACCCTAGCCTCCGCACCTGCGCTCTTGGCGAGCGTTGAACCCCGCAAAATTTGCCTTCTGGGTGATTTTGCTGTGGGGAAAACCAGTCTGGTTTCCCGCTACGTACACAACGTTTTTAGCGATCGATACTTGACTACAGTGGGGGTAAAAATTGATACGCGCGTTGTTGAATTAGGCCAAATACCCAGCAAACCCCATACACAACTTAGTTCCGAGCCTCCCACTGCTACCCCTTTACGCAGCATCAAATTGGTACTCTGGGATCTAGCGGGTGCGGCCAATCTAAGTGCGCCAGCCAGAGCTTATATTCAGGGTGCGCACGGATTTTTAGCCATTTGCGATGGTACACGGCGCGCTACTTTAAATACCGCCCTGGCGCTTTTAAGCTCTGCGCGTGAGCAAATTGGCACCCGGCCTGCGGTTCTTTTGGTGAATAAGCAAGATTTGTATGAGTCTTGGGAGGTTGATCAAGATTCTCTGGACTCGGCGCGTTCGCGCGTTACGAATGTGCTGGCCACGTCTGCAAAAACAGGTGCCAATGTTGATCGTGCGTTTCGCTTGCTCGCTGAGCAGTGTGCATGATTTATTTATTACCCGAGGTCGTTCGGGATTACCTTAACGAAGTTTGGTTTGAGCAACGCTCTATGTTTTGTGCGTTGCTATCCGAGCAGGGCGCTATTGCACAGAGCCTTGGGCCAGCGCAGGTCTTTGGGCTTAGCCCAAGCGCGGCTGAGGTGTTGGATCTGATTGCTGGCTTGGCAGCGGATGAGCATGTCGTAATCCCGTTTGTACAATTTGGCAACGGCCGGCCCGCGCACTTGCATCACGTTACACGCGCAGGGCAACGATTTGTTTTGCTGTTTGCTGCGGACAATACTTTTGCTGAAATGGGCGCGCAACAGCAGCTTGCCAATGAGCTGGCCCTGGCGAACGTGCGCCAAGCACAAACCATTGCCGCGCTGACGCAGGCGCAGCAATTGCTGCGTGATAGCGAGCGTGAACTCAAACGCACGCATGACCTTAAAAGCTTATTCATTAGCAAAATGTCACACGAGTTTGGTACGCCCATTACTGCGGTGCTGGGTCGTATGCGTCTGCTAGAGGGCGTACTGAACGCGGCTGAACCTATCGCTGGCGTAGCGCAACATCTAAACGTGGTGCGTCGGGGTGTCTTACATCTGCATCAACTGGTACAAAGCGTGCTAGATGAAGCCCGATTGGAGCAAGGCACGTTGCGCCTGGAGCCTACCCGCGTGCGCTTGTCCGATATTGTGGACGATTTAGTGCAGCTATTTTCTGCGGTCGCCCAGGAAAAGTCGCTCAAATTCGAAGCCGTCTTTGATGGCGACCATTTGCTGTGGGTCGATGCGCTGCGGGTCAAGCAAATTCTGATTAATTTGGTCAGCAATGGCTTGAAATATACCCATCAAGGTAAGGTTTCACTTTATATGCACTGGCGCGATGGCCGCCTGACGGCAAGCGTGACGGATACGGGGCCGGGCATGACGCGTGAGCAGTCCGCGAGCCTGTTTCAACCGTTCAAGCGTTTAAATGAGCGTTCTAGCGTTTCGGGTACCGGTTTGGGTTTAGCGATTTCTCGGGAACTGGCGCAGCACATGGGCGGCAATATTGAAGTGCGCTCGACTTTGGGGGATGGCACCTGCTTTATCTTTACCATGCCTTGCGAAACGGCGGCGGTAGCAGAATTAGGGCAAACCAGAAGCGCAAAGGTATTAATTGTCGATGACGACACCGATATCAGAGAGTTGCTTTGCGCGGTGTTGACTCAAGATGGATTTAACATTTCTGAGGCAAGCAACGGTGCTGAAGCCGAAGAACGCTTCCGTACATTGTCACCAGATGTAATATTACTTGACATGCAGTTGGGCTCCGAGCATGGAACCACAGTAGCTAGAAAGTTGCGAAAGCTAGGCTGTGTATCAAGAATTGTGGCTTTATCAGCCAGTAATAGTGATGAAACTGCGCGCCATGCGCTGACGGCGGGATGTGACGCATTCTTAAGTAAACCTGTAGATTTCGCTAGATTGAAAGAACTGATGCAGGAAAACTAATGGACCCAATTATGGCGCAGTTGCGCGCCCGCTATGTTGCAAGCTTTCCCGAGAAACGTGCGTTGCTCCAGGCCGCTTGGCAAGCAATCCCAACGCACCCCGGTGCGAAACAGGATTTAAGAGTGCTGTGCCATAAACTTGCTGGCTCAGCACCGATGTATGAGTTTATGGAGCTGGGCGCCGCCGCCCGCGAAGCGTGTAATGCGATTGATAGCAGCTATGAAAATGCTGCTGTTGCAACGCATGTTAATTCGATTTTGACTATTTTGGCGCGCGACTAAACCACGTTTCTAATTATTTGTTTTGCTAAAGCAAACCACGTTTCTAATTATTTGTTTTGCTAAAGCAAACCAATAGCCGCCCCGAATCGTTCTGCCGCCAATGCTTGCTATTATTACACCCAGATTTCGGCAGTGAGCTGAGATAACGATACAGAGGTGCATGATGCCCGGATGGATGTTGTGGCTGATTTTGGGTTTGACCATCGCTAGTATGATTTGTCTAGCGGTCGTAATAAATATGCAGCGTTCTTACGCGCGTGAACGGGCGATACGGCAGTTTTTAGATGCGGCCGATGCGCTAGAGCGCGATTTGTACGATTGCAAAAAGCGCATGCAGACGATGCAGGATTGGTTAGCGCGTTTTCCCAGCGAAAGTACCCGGCAAGTCAGTAGTTTATTGAATGCCGACGCATCGGTTGCGACCGCACTCAAGCTGGTGCTCTCGCGGCGCTTGTGGCTGCGCGATCAGCACGCGGTGGCGAGTCTTAGCGAGCTAAAAGCGGCGGAGGAAAATCTGGCTAACTCGTCCGCCTCGCTCGCGGAAAATATCCGGAAATTAGAAACCATGCGTGAGGAACTCGAACGGGCTGCAGACCAGTTAGAAAATGCCAGTAAAGCCGCAGATCGCAGTACCGTCGTGGCAAGCGGCATCATGGCTAACCATAGCCACACCATTCACTGAAATCACCGGCTATGTTGAGACTTCCTGCCGCTTTGGTGCTCGGTTCGACCAGTGTTTACCGAGCCGCACTATTAAAACGATTGCTGCCGAGCTTTAGCACCGCTAGACCCGATGTTGACGAAACCTGCCAGCCCGGTGAAGCACCTAGGGCGCTCGCCGTGCGTCTTGCGCGCGAAAAATGTCTAGCCGTTAGCGCAAAGTTTCCCGACGCGATTGTGATTGGTGCCGATCAAGTCGCGGATCGCAACGGTGAATGTGTCGGCAAGGCCGGTAATTACACTAATGCCATCATTGATTTGCAAAAGAGCAGCGGCCAAAAGCTGATCTTTCATAGCGCTGTCTGTGTGCAGCATCGGGGTGAGCTTTACGAGTTTGTCG
This sequence comes from Rhodanobacteraceae bacterium, assembly GCA_043754435.1. Lineage (GTDB taxonomy): Bacteria > Pseudomonadota > Gammaproteobacteria > Xanthomonadales > SZUA-5 > JANNYA01. Next base: position 23,494 of record JAYUUS010000158.1, on the reverse strand, counting down.
ACCAGACTATTTGCCATTTCCGCGACTTGAATGTGGCCGAAATTATGGCTTACCTAGACGCGGATCAGCCTTATGACTGCGCAGGCAGCATCAAGACCGAGTCCTGCGGCATGAGTTTATTGGCGCGCATGGAAAGCAATGACCCAACCGGCGTCATTGGCTTACCGCTGATTGCGCTGGCGCGGGTTTTGCGTGGGCTGGCAAAATAAATTCGTGCATAACCCTCGTCTTTGCGAGCGCAGCGAAGCAATCTAGCTTTGAACGACAAGATTGCTTCACTGCGTTCGCAATGACGAATCCCAGGTTCGTGGAAAACGCCCTAACGCAATAAGCCCAAAGCCTTAATCCGTTGAATTTGATCGCGAACCTCGCCCGCTAGCTCAAACTCCAAATTTTGCGCGTGCGCATACATCTGATTTTCCAGCTTTTTCAGCCGCTTGCCCAACTCTTCTGGGCTTAACGCCGCCCAATCTTTCGCGTCCACTACTGAAGCCTGCGCTTTAACGTCATTTCGGCGGCTCGATTTTCCCTGCGGTGCGTGCATGGCCTCGCGCGCCCCTTCCATTACATCCGATATTTTTTTGGTAACCGAACGCGGCGTGATGTTGTGCTCGATATTGTAAGCGATCTGCTTTTCACGTCGGCGCGCCGTTTCATCGATCGCGGTGCGCATGGAGTTCGTGATTTTATCGCCGTATAAGATCGCCTTGCCGCGCAAATGCCGTGCCGCCCGCCCGATGGTTTGAATCAGCGAACGGTTCGAACGCAAAAAACCTTCCTTATCCGCATCCAAGATCGCAACAAGAGAAACTTCCGGCATATCCAGGCCTTCGCGCAGCAGGTTAATGCCGACCAATACATCAAAAACACCCAGACGCAGATCCCGAATAATTTCCACGCGTTCCACGGTTTCAATATCCGAGTGCAAATAGCGCACTTTGATGCCCTGTTCGGAGAGGTAGTCGGTCAAATTTTCCGCCATACGCTTGGTCAAGGTGGTGACCAGCACCCGATCCCCAAGCAATGTGCGCTCGCGAACTTCGCTCAATACATCATCAACTTGCCCGCTAACCGGGCGCACTTCGACCTCCGGGTCAATCAAGCCGGTAGGGCGCACCAGTTGCTCAACAACGGCACCAACCGAATGTTCCAGCTCGTAATTGGCCGGAGTTGCTGACACAAATATCGTGCGCGGCGCGCGGCGTTCCCATTCTTCAAAGCGCAAAGGGCGGTTATCGAGCGCACTCGGCAGGCGAAAGCCAAAATTGACCAGCGTTTCTTTGCGCGCGCGATCCCCTTTATACATGCCACCCAGCTGCGACACGGTCACGTGTGATTCGTCCACGATCATCAGCGCATCGGGCGGTAGATAATCAAATAATGTAGGCGGCGCTTCCCCTTCGCCACGGCTAGTCAGGTGGCGCGAATAATTTTCGATACCCTGGCAATAGCCGATTTCGCTCATCATTTCCAAATCAAACGTGGTGCGCTGCTTTAAACGTTCGGCCTCCAGCAATTTACCGGCTTTGTAATACTCCTCCAAGCGCTCGCGCAGCTCAGTTTTGATCGTTTCAATCGCTTGCACGACGGTTTTGCGGGTGGTGACGTAGTGGCTTTTCGGATAGATCGTGTAGCGCGGCACCATTTTTTGGACACGCCCGGTCAGCGGGTCAAACAGACTCAGCTTTTCGACTTCGCCGTCAAAAAGCTCAATTCTGAGCGCTTCACGCTCCTCTTCCGCCGGATGCACATCAATCACTTCGCCACGTACCCGATAGCTGCCCCGCCGCAGTTCTAGATCGCCACGGGTATATTGCATTTCGGTCAAACGGCGAATCAGTTCACGCTGCGGAATTTTGTCGCCGCGCACCACGTGCAAAACCATATTGAAGTATTGATTTGGATCTCCTAAGCCATAAATCGCACTGACGCTGGCAACGATGATCGCGTCACGGCGCGTCAGCAGCGATTTCGTCGCCGATAGCCGCATTTGCTCGATATGCTCGTTAATGCTGGCGTCTTTTTCGATAAAAGTATCCGAGGACGGCACATATGCTTCGGGCTGGTAGTAGTCGTAGTAACTGACAAAATATTCGACTGAGTTATGTGGGAAAAATTCTTTAAACTCGCCGTAAAGCTGCGCCGCTAGCGTTTTATTGGGGGCCAGCACAATGGTCGGCTTTTGCACGCTCTGAATGACATTGGCGATGGTGTAAGTTTTGCCAGAGCCAGTAACCCCCAGAAGGGTTTGATGCGCCAAGCCAGCGTTAAAGCCCTGGATTAAACTTTGGATGGCCTGTGGCTGATCGCCTGCGGGTTGATAGTCACTGACAAGCTGGAATTTCGGGGATTCACTCATATTTGAACGACTCAAAAAGCTTAGACATGGATTGTCGCTTGAAACAGCGTGGGCAGGGCGTATGTATTTGCGGCTTTTCTAACTCAATGATCCTGGGAGTCTGAATAAAGCAGAACTTGGGAAGGTGCGCCAACGCCAGTGACTGCAGTTTTGGCAACAATGCTCTTGCCGAATGCGTAGCAATCTCGCTATGCTTGCGGGCTTACCGGCTGATGCTTAAGTGTTTGCCGACTTTCAAGGATTGAGAGGTTTTTACTATGGCTCGAGTTTGCCAAATTACGGGTAAGCGCCCGATTAGCGGGAACAACGTTTCCCACGCCAATAACCGCACACGCCGTCGATTCATTCCGAATCTACAATGGCACCGTTTTTGGGTTGCATCGGAAAATCGCTTTGTGCGCATGCGAATTAGCATGAATGCGATGCGCACAATCGACAAAAACGGCATCGATGCGGTGCTTGCTGACCTGCGCGCCGATGGCGTTAAAGTCTAACGACAAAAGGATTGCGCCATGCGTGACAAGATTAAATTAGTTTCAACCGCAAAAACCGGGCATTTTTACACCACGGATAAGAACAAAAAAGCGACGCCGAACAAGCTCGAATTTATGAAGTTCGATCCTGTAGCGCGTAAGCACGTCTTGTACAAAGAATACAAAATTAAATAAGCTCGGCAGCGATTAACGCTGTTTGATTAATTTGTTCTCTTAAAGCCTGCCCTAGCAGGCTTTTTTACGATTAGGGCAATTTTAGGCGCTACCAAAACTGCTCTTTTTTCATTTGATGCGCTTGCCGGTCGATGAAAATCTGCGCGGCATCAATTCCTTTGCTCTTTAGGATGTGATTGCGTACTGCCGCTTCGACCAAAACGGCCAAGTTACGGCCGGGTGCCACCGGAATGGTCAGCTTTGGCACCTTAACGTCTAAAATTTCGCGGTTGCCGGCGTCGCCAAAGAGTCGCGTGGTGCCTTCAGCAACATAGTCATGCTTTTCGGGGCGCAGATGAATAATCAGGCGCAGATACTTATTTTTCTTCACCGCCGTGTCGCCAAACATTTCGCGCACATTCAACACGCCGATACCGCGCACTTCTAAACAATCTTGCAATACATCCGGGCAGGTGCCGTCGATCACGTCGGGTGCGATCAGGGTAAATTCGGGCGCATCATCGGCAATCAAGCGATGCCCGCGCGTAATCAGCTCCAACGCTAGCTCGCTTTTGCCAACACCCGCTTCGCCGGTGATGAGCACACCAATCGAATAGACTTCCAGGAATACGCCGTGCAGCGTACTGCGTTTTGCCAGGGCGCGGGCGAGGGTATATTGCAGAAACGTTAATAGTTCATGACCACTGCGCCCCGAACTCCAAACCGGTAATTCCGCAGCGACGCACAGCGCCAACAAATCCTCAGGAACCGGTTGCTTGCGGGTAAATACCAGTACCGAGGGGCGTGATTCAGTAATTTTTTGCAGCGTGCCTAGCCGAACCTTCGGCGCGAGTGAGTCCAAATAAGCCAGCTCTTCCGTGCCAATAATCTGCACTTTGTTAGAGTGGATTAAATTCAGATAGCTGACCAAGGTTGGGCGGCGGAAGCTGGCTTCGGGCGGGTCAATTTTACCGTTTTGCCCTGTGGCCGGGTCAGTAATCCAAGCCAGTTCCAGTCGATGGTGCACGGCATCAAAAAGTGCGCCTACGGTAATGGACTCAATTTCACTCATGCGGTGTAGTTCCATAAAGACTTGTTTTGCCTTGGAAAAATTGACTAAACATTTGATTAAACAGAGCGCCTTGCTAGTGGCAGCTTTAAAATGCCACTAGCAGGCTAGCTCCAGGCCGAGCTGATTACTCGACGGTCGCTTTTTCACCCCGGTGATGATTCGAAACGCGTTCTTTATGTTTGCGAATCTGTCCGTCGAGTTTGTCTATAAGGCCATCAATCGCGGCGTAGGCATCTTTGCCTTCGGCTTCAGCGTGGAAGGTCTTGCCGGTCACGTTGAGCGTTGCTTCGGCGCACTGCGCCAGTTTTTCAACACCTAAGATGACATGCACTGAAAGCAGCTGGTCGAAGTGGCGCGCCAAGCGTTCAAACTTGTTGTTGACGTAATCGCGCATTGGGGTTGTGACTTCAACTTGACGTCCCGTGACGGTCAGTTCCATGGTTACTCTCCTTTGTTTCTACGCCACAGCAAACACTGTGGCAAACGCGCCAAATCGGCGCACGAACAAGGCCATTGCTGCGCCTTGAATAGCTTGCTGCAAACGATCCAAGTAACTGGATACTTGGTTTTGCAACGTGAATTTGAATACCTAAATTTAAATAATTGCTTCATAGGCGCACTCGGTCTGTGCTGGAGGCAATACCTAGCCCTTCGCGGTATTTTGCAACGGTGCGCCTAGCAACCATGACTCCACGCGCTTTTAGAAGTTCCATCAGCGCGCTGTCCGAAAGCGGTTTGTCGGTGTCTTCCAGATCAATGAGTTTGCGAATCATCTCGCCGATTGCAGTGGCAGAGGCCTCCCCACCGTCGCGTGTAGAAACGCCAGAGGAGAAAAAGTGCTTAAACTCAAAAAGCCCTTTTGGGGTGTGCATGTATTTGCGGGTGGTGACTCGGGAAACAGTGGACTCATGCAGTTCGCACTGCTCGGCAATTTGCCGCAACACGAGGGGCTTCATGTATTCGATACCGTGGTCAAAAAAGCCCTGCTGCTCGCGTACGATTGCTTGTGCTACCCGTAAAACCGTATCTTCGCGCTGCGCTAGGCTTTTAATCAGCTGTTTGGCATCCGCCATTTGCGTGCGGATATAGTTTGCGTCATTGCGTTTTGCCCTTGCTGCGATCGCATCAAAGCTAGCACCGACCCGCACTCTAGGCATGGCGTCAGGATTCAACCGCACCTCCCAAACGCCTAAGCGCTTGCGTACCTCGACGTCAGGAATAACGTACTCATCACTGGCGACATAAAAGCCGGAGCCAGGTCTTGGATTTAGTTCGCGAATCAGCTGGAGCGCGGCGTTAAGTTCGCACAGCTCCACCTCATGCAGTTTCGCTAGCTTGTCGCGATCCGCCTTGGCCAGTAACTCCACACCGCTTTCGATTAAAGCGATGGCTAAGCAGCGCCTCGGGTGAATGCGGTTTTGCAGCTGCACGATCAAGCATTCGCTTAAACTTCGTGCCAACACACCGACCGGATCAAAGCGCATCAGCCGTTGCCGCACGATTTCTAAATCCACCGGGCTGACCAAAATATCGGGTGCCAAAGCGGCGCGCTGGTAGTCAATTGGCTCGCGCAGATAGCCGTCATCTTCGACGGAATCAATCAGCACTTCGCCAATCACCCGGTCTCTAGGGCTCATCGGCGTCAGGCCGAGCTGCCAGCGTAAATGCTCGCGTAACGTCGTTTCTGCGCGTGCGCGGCCTTCAAAACTGCCGCTTTCCTCATCGGTTTCGCCGCCGCCCGCACCCCAATCGCGCAGCTCCGACATTTCCCGCATCTCGCTGAATTCGACATCCAGATCGGCACCGCCGTCGTCACTACTTGAGTTATTGGGTTCGGATTCGACGCTGTCAGCGATGGGCTCTGAAACGCTGTCTTTCTCAGCACCAGCGCGCTCCTGGCTCAAAAACTCCTGGCTTGTAAACTCGGCGGCAAGATCAAGAGACTTACGATCCGCTTCGCTGGTGCAGTCATCACTGTTCGGTGCGCTGGCAAAATCGTCATCGGACTCTAATACCGGATTAGATTCCAGCATGGATGAAATTTCGACATCAAGTTCCAAATTGCTCATCGCCAGCAGTTTGATCGCCTGCTTAAGCTGTGGCGTCAAGGAGAGCTGATTACCTAGTCTGAGCTGTAAAGCGGGTCGCATTACAATAAGTGTGCCAGCTTTTTGAGGCAAAATGCAAAGGTTCAGGAAAAACTTCTGCTCAGGTGCGCGCGCGATCAGTAGCATTCTTAAAGTGTGGCGATCAGCTAAGGTCTATAAAAAGGATCCCAGCTCATGTTCGAATTAAACCCAGACAGCTTCGATGCTGCCGTGCTCGTCTGTGGCGGTAATCCCATGGCGCAGCCAAACGAGCAGGCGCGTTTATTGCGTGCTTATTCCCAAACGCACCGGGTGTATCACACCGCACAACATTTGGCTGAATGTTTGGCGCATTTGCGCGTCGCGTCTGCTGGAATGCTGCAATCAGCAGATGCAAGTCAGCAAGCCGCAGAAATAGCTCTCGCGCTTTGGTACCACGATGCGGTTTACCGCCCAGAGCGTGGGGATAATGAAGTGCGCTCGGCGCGTTGGTTGCGAGTTCGCGCCCAGCAGTTTGGCATTTCGCCCAGCTGTATAGCGCGTTTAACGGCAATGGTTTTGGCCACTCGACATGGTGTTGCTAGCGTGCCTGTTGATGCTCAAACACAATTATTGCTGGATATCGATTTAGCGATATTAGCGGCCACTCCCGCTCGATTTCGCGAATATTGCGAGCAAGTTCGCTTTGAGTACGCCTTTGTGCCCGCAGCTATTTTCGCGAATAAGCGTGCACAGGTGCTGCGCGAATTTTTGACGCAGGAAAAGATTTATTGCAGCCCCTTTGGTGCTAGGTTTGAAGCGGCTGCGCGGCTGAATTTGACGAATGAAATTGCGTGTTTGCTTTGATGGCGCGGCACTGTCTAGTTATGTGTGCCTCAGATGTTTCATTCGCAGGGAACTGAATCTTTTTCCACCGCATGCCATTCGCCTGATTGCATTCGCAGCAAAATTTGAGTGCCGCATTTTGGCTCATCATAATTGTGTTGCTGAAAATAAGTGAAAATATCGCCGCTAAGCCATTTTCCATCTACAGGCTGCCAGCTGTAGTCTTCGTTTACGACTCGATACTCCGATTTGATACCAGTTTTGCCGAGTGAAAAAATTTCAATTTGATTTGGCACGTATCCAGATCCGCCATCTGATGAGACGGCGGCAAAGTGATTGCGACTCGGTGCGAATACAAATTCTCCTTCGACATGAACTTGCGCGCCATTGTCCAGATTTGCCAGATTGACGTGGAAACCTTCCCACAAAAAGGTCTCGATAATTAACCAACGGCTTCCGGGGCCACTTTGTTGTAACCGCCCGCGCAAATACCTGCTGTAGCTATGGACTTCATCATTAGGAAAATAGCGATCAGCAAAAACCGCTGCACGTCCGACTGGGCCGACAACCAGGGTTTTTCCATGGCGGATCACGCCTGGAGTTTGTGCAACTAGATGAGCCTCGTTCCTAGCTAGGCATTCATGCCAGTCTTGGCCATTACAAATAGGCTGAGCCGCCGCGATGAGCGATGTGAGCAATGCCAGTAACATCGGCTTGATCCCGTTTAAGTTGCAGCAACTTTATTGGGAATCGGCAGTTTTTTTTCTGGCAATTTGCAGGCTGCTGCTGTTTTCATTGGGGCAGGTCATTGCGGGGCGCGGCGCTGGCTAGCGATACGCTCGGTAACGCAGCGCCTAACGTGGCAATATCGCGCTAGCATCCAGCCACCGGCCAAATCCATGTCTGTCAATCTAGAACAGCTTTATCCGACGCCTTTCGAGCAAGGCAATCAAAACCAAACAACGACTTGGGCCGCGTGCATCGCGTTTTATGAAAAATTAGCCGCTGATTTCCCGAATGTGCTGCATTTTTCTGAGATTGGCGCTTCGGATGCCGGGGTGGCGATCCACGCGGGCGTCATCAGTGCCGACGGTGTGTTTGAATGCGCCCAGCTCAAAGCTTCGGCGCGGCCCATTTTTTTCAATAACAACGGCATTCACCCCGGCGAGCCGGAAGGTATTGATGTATGTATGGCGCTGGTGCGGGATTTTTGCGTTCAGCCCGAGCGCTTAGCCGCGTTGGGGCAAACGATATTTTTATTTATTCCGATTTACAACGTCGATGGCAGCCTGAACCGGCAAAATACCTCGCGCGTGAATCAAGATGGCCCGGAACAGTTTGGCTTTCGCGCGAATAGCCGCAACCTAGATTTAAATCGCGATTTTATTAAGTGCGACAGTTTGAGCGCGCAGGTTTTCAATCGCTTCTTTGCAGATTGGGACCCAGACGTGATGGTTGATACCCACACCTCCAATGGCGCGGACTACCGCTACACCATGACCTTGATTCAAACCCAGGCTGACAAACTGGGTGGCGCATTGGGTACGTTTTTGCGCGAATCTATGCTGCCAGCAATTTTTCAAGAGATGACGGCGCGCGGCTGGCCGACTTGCCCTTATGTCAACCCGGTCAAAGTAAGCCCGGATGAGGGGATTGAAGATTTTCTAGAAACACCGCGCTTTTCCACCGGCTATGCGGCTTTGCACCACACGCTTGGGTTTATGCCGGAAACCCACATGCTAAAACCCTACGCAGATCGGTATGCCGCCATGCAGGCTTTAGTGCAAACGGTGCTGGCGTTTACCGTGACTAATGCAGCGGTTATTCAAAATTTACGCGCGCAAGCGAAAGCAGAATCAGCGAAAAAATCGCTCTGGCCGGTGTATTGGCAGGCCGATTACAACCGCCAGTCGCAATTTTACTTTAAGGGTTTTAAGGCGGTGCAGCGCCCCAGCAAGCTCGGCAATTATCAGCGGCTGGCTTATGACCGCACACAGCCTTGGGAAGCTGATATTGCCTATTTCAATTACTTCAACCCGTCAATCCAGATCAAAACCCCACAGGCTTATTTAATTCCGCAGGCGTGGCGTGAAGTGATTGAGCGCTTGCTTTGGAACAAAGTCGAGCTAACGCGCTTGGACGCGGATCAGACGTTTTCAGTGCAGAGCTATCAAATTTTGTCGGTGCAATCGCGCGGCCAGGCTTACGAAGGCCATATGTTTCATGATGAAGTGACGCTGCAGCGCCGCGCTGAGATGATCCACGCCCGCGCCGGGGATTACCTGCTGAATTTGCAGCAGCTCAATGCGCGCTATGCGGTCGAGACGCTAGAGCCACAGGCGCATGATAGCTTTTTTAGATGGGGGTTTTTCAATAGCGTTTTGGAGAAAAAGGAGCATTTCTCTGACTACATCTTCGAAGACACAGCACTTGAGATGCTGCAGGAAGATGCCGAGTTAAAAGCGAAATTTGAGCAATGGCAGCAGCATTTTCCAGAGCAATTGGCAGATCAAAACGCGGTGCTTGAGTTTATTTTTACGCACGGCGCGCGCCAACGCGAACCTGAGTGGCGGCGCTATCCGGTGTATTCGATTTTTGAGAGCATGCCTTGAGCTTGCAAGCTGTCCGCGTGGCTAAAACCGCCATCAGCATTTCCAAAATTCACTAACTATTGGTCGAATTAGTCAAATTTACCGCCTATTTTGGGGTTTTTCCGCTGGCACGCATCGTGAATAGGGAGTTCTAAGGCTGCAGCCCGACGCTCTCTATCAATATTAAAGGACATTCATCATGGGTATTTTCACGCGTTTAAGCGACATCATTAACTCCAATATCAACGCTTTGTTAGACAAAGCGGAAGACCCAGAAAAAATTCTGCGCCTAATGGTGCAAGAAATGGAAGACACGCTGGTTGAGCTGCGCACCGCCGCTGCCAAAGGCATTGCTGACCGCAAAGAGCGCGAGCGTTTCGTGATCAACCTACATGCTGAAACGACTGATTGGGCGTCTAAAGCCGAGCTTGCACTTGTTCGAGGTCGCGAAGATTTAGCCAAATCGGCGCTGGTCCATAAGTCCAATTTAACCGAGCATTTGGTGGTTGTTGAAAAAGAAGTGGCTTTGATTAGCGAGCAATTGGCGCAATTATCCGAAGACACTGCCAAGCTGCAGGCAAAACTCGCCGAGGTCAAGGCGCGTCAACGCACGATCGTGTTGCGCCATCAACACGCCGAAAATACCTTACGCGCCCGCAGCCAAGTCGCCAATCAACGGGTTGAGGGCATGATGCAGCGGTTCGATTACGCCGAGCGTCGCATTGATGGTTTGGAAGCGCAGAGCGAAGCGCTGGCCTTTGGCCGACAAAAATCCTTGGCGACACAAATCGCTGAGCTGGAAATAGACGAACGCATCACGGTGGAATTGGAAGCTTTAAAAGCACGCATGAAGGGCAGCGCACCGCCAATCATTGCTAAGCCTGAAGTTGCCAAGGCTGCGTTGGAAAGCAGCCTCGATAGCAACAGCGGGAGCGTTTGATATGTGGGGTGTGGTAGAAATCGCCGTCATCCTGTCGCTTACAGTCATTGTCCCGATCACTATCATTACCAATTTTATTCTTAAGCTGCGGCAAAATCGTGGTTTGAGTACCGATGACGAGCGGATGTTGAGTGACCTGTGGCAAAGCGCGAAACGTATGGAAGACCGCATTAAAAGTTTGGAACGCATCTTGGATGCGGATCAGCCCAATTGGAGAAATAAGTCATGAGCCGCCGTATTCGTAGGTCCCGAGATGAAATGTTTATCGGGGAACGCATCAACCCGCATCGTTTGTATCGCAGTAATCGCCGAATCTTGGCCGGTGTGGCTTCTGGCATCGCGGAATATTTAGGTTTGAGTATTACCGGCACGCGCATCGCGGTATTTATTCTGTCGATGATATTTTTTCCGGTAGTGCCGTTTATTTATTTGGTCATGGTCTTCATCCTGCCGCGCCAACCGGAAGGTCTGTATGAAAGCCCAAGCGACGAAGCATTTTGGCGCACCACTGCACTGGCACCGAGCACTAGTTTTTCCGATGCCCGCTATCGCTTTCGCGATATGGAAGAACGCGTGCGCAGCATGGAAGAATATGTCACCAGCGCAAAGTACGAGTTTGAGCGCGAAATGCGGCGCAGCCCACCGCCTGGGCCTAGCCCAGCGCAGATTTAAATTGTCTTTGAATCATCGAAACCCAGGTGCAGTTTGCCTGGGTTTATTTTGTATGGGTTTTCTAACTATGACAAAGCCTTTACAGTTGTCAGCCCACCTCGCGCCGATTAGTCTCTTGTGCTTGAAACTTAAAGTCCATTGGCGCCCATGAGCGATATTTTAAACACCATTTTGGCGCGCAAAGCGCAGGAAGTTGCCGCACTTAAGGCGCGCATTAGTTTCGCGGATCAGCGCGCACGTGCGGGTGATATGCCCGCCACGCGCGGGTTTGAGGCGGCGTTGCGGGCGAAACTTGCAAAAGGTGTCAGCGCGGTGATCGCTGAGGTCAAAAAAGCCAGCCCAAGTAAGGGCGTGCTGCGTAGCGATTTCAATCCAGCTGAAATCGCGGCCAGTTATGCGGCGGCTGGGGCGGCCTGTTTGTCGGTGCTGACCGATATTGATTTTTTCCAAGGCAGTGATGCCTATATGCAGGCGGCACGCGCGGCGTGCACTTTGCCGGTGTTGCGCAAAGATTTCATTATTGACGCCTACCAAATCTATGAAGCGCGCGCGTTAGGCGCGGATTGTGTGCTGCTGATTGCCTCCGCGTTGCAGGATTCGCGACTTGCGGAATACAGCGATCTTGCGCGGGAACTTGGTTTGGATGCGTTGATTGAAGTGCATGATGACGAAGAAATGGCGCGCGCGTTGACGACAAGCGGCAGCCTAATTGGCGTCAACAACCGCAATTTGCGCACGTTCGAGACGAATATGGACACCTCAGTTCAGCTCAAGCGCGATTTTCCTGAGGCGCGGCTATTCGTCACCGAATCGGGTATTCACCGCACTAGCGATGTGGAAACCTTGCGCAATGCTGGCATTCACGCATTTTTAGTAGGCGAGGCTTTTATGCGTCAGCCCGATCCGGGTGTGGCGCTGGCCGGTTTATTTGGTGATTGCCGTTAACCAACGATTGCCGCTAACTCAACAAAGCCTGCGCGTGATAACGCAAATGGCTTTCGATAAAACTGGCGACAAAGTAATACGCATGGTCGTAGCCCTCTCGCATATTGAGCGTGATCGGATGGCCGCAGGCGTTTGCCGCTGCCACCAAAGCTTCAGGCATCAAGCGTACCAGCGCATCGTCGCTGCGGCCTTGGTCAATAAGAATCGGCAGGCGCTCGCTTAAATTTTTGATTATCACGACGGCATCGTAGGCGTGCCAATTGGCCTCATCAGGCCCAAGCATTGCGGTAAACGCGCGGCGGCCCCAGCTGTCTGCGCCTAAGCTTTGCGCACTTGGGTGGCAAATGGGCGCAAACGCGGACAGGCTGCGATAGCGCCCAGGATTTTTCATCGCCACAATCAATGCGCCGTGCCCGCCCATCGAATGGCCGCTAATGGCGCGCACCTTGGTCACTGGCAGCTGTGCCTCAACTAAGTCAGGCAATTCCTGGGAAACATAGTCAAACATCTGATAGTTCTTAGCCCAAGGCGCTTGCGTTGCATTCAGATAGTAGCCCGCACCCAAACCTAAGGCCCAGCTGCCTTCTGGATCAACCGCAACACCCTCGCCGCGTGGGCTGGTGTCCGGGCACACAATCGCGATCCCAAGCTCCGCCGCAACGCGCTGGGCACCTGCTTTTTGCATGAAATTTTCGTCCGTGCAGGTCAGCCCTGAAAGCCAATACAGCACCGGTACTTTCGCGCCTTCTAATGCCGCAGGCGGTAAATACACCGCAAAGGTCATGGCGCACTGCGTGCTCTTCGAGTCGTGCTGATAGCGACGGTGCATGCCGCCGAAGGATTTGTTTTCGGAGATGAGTTTCATGAGTTTTTCCTGATGGGTTTTCATATCGGTAAATACGCAGTTGGCGGCAATCATAGCCAAGCGATGGCTGAATTTACTGGGAAAAACACCCTATAGTCCATTTGAACTGCTGGCCGCCGCAGCCTTATCCAGCTTTACCAATTTGAGGCTCAATATGAAACGATACATTTTTCCCAAGTTGCTATTCAAATGGGTTATCGCGGTTTTAAGCGTAGCCTTTACTCAAATTGCCTCAGCTTCTATGTATTTCCCCGAAACATTTTTTGCCGGGAATACCAGTACGGCGGCAAAACGGATCGCACTGGGCGCTGAATTACAAAAGTGCGGGTTCTGGGTCGACTATCGAATACGCGCACTAGAGTGCGTCGAGCTACCAAATATCTCTGCTGACGATCTTATTGAAGGACTTAAAAAACGCCCCACACTGCGGCGTGAGTGGTTGACGCAAAAGCAAATTTGGCCGCGAGTATTGGCTGAATTTGCCGAACGTGAATTCCCGGATCCTACGCAATTGCTGGCACTCAGCCATTCAACATCCGCTGAAACGCGCGCTTTGGCGTTGCTACTTTGGCCCAAAACCGCGCCAGACACACGCTTGAAGGAAGCGCTCGACGATGGCGCGTGGGTTGCACCGTTTTCAGCGACCGTCGCTGATTTCGCCTTTTCCGCGCTTAAAAATCGTTCCGTTGATGCGGACTATTATAAGCAACTCGCGCAGATGAGTATGGAGCATCGTCGCAGTCTAAATACTTATCGCGATATTATTTCCGCATCCGAAAACTACCGCGCGCCATTTTTGGCAGCCGACCCGAATTGGCACGCACACCTGAACCCGCCGACTAATGCTGCTTTGGTTGGCTTGTCGCGCTTTGCGAGTTTGTCTGAGGCGAAAGTTCAACTTAACAGTGCAGACGTTCTTGTACGGCTAGTCGCGCTCGACGTGATCGTTTCGCGCCACACCAGCGGCAATGATGTTGCTGAGGCATTTTTGACCGTCAGTGTGCACGGTGGCAGGTGGCGACAAAGAGGCGATAGGGTGGAATTTAGTGCTGCAACGATTGCCGCCGCAAATGTAGTTAGCGCATTCCTGCCTGCACAGATTGACACACTGGTTGGTCAGCTTGAAATGCCGCGCCTAAAATGCACGATGGCAAGTTTTGCGGTGGCGCTTTCGCTGTATCCAACTTATGCAAAGAGGTATGAAGACTTTATTCGTCGTGCCGTGGCTGAAAGCGGAAAATGCAAAGTATAATTTTTTAAAATCAGCCGCTGAACGCCAAACTAGCTCGTCAATACCCCATTTCGCAGCACTTCATCCAGCGCATCACGCGGCACTTTTTGTGCGCCGCCAATATGTGCGCGTGCATCCAAGGCTTCAGTAATTTCTGCAGTTAACGCGAATCGTCGCGCGGAGCTGAGCGCGATCAAGGCGCTTTCTGAAGCGGCGGCTTTGGCGCGCAAGACCTCAGCTATCCAGTCGCGTTCCGCTGTATCCGCCGTCAAATCCTCCAACATCAGCGCAAACGCAGTGGGCGGTTGGCTGCGATGGCGCAAGACATAGCGGCAAGCAAACAGTGCGCGCAGTAGATAGCATAATTTTTTCGCACTGACCGGCCCGGTTTCCGGCATCGCCAAGAGCGCGGAATTGGCCATCGAGCCATAGTGATGCAGCGCGGCTGCGGGTTTTGAAAAGCTGTGGCAGTAGCGCTTGCATCGCTTGGCTGGTGGCGCTGGCTGGACGATATTGAATCGGTGAGCCCAGCCACTCGTTTAACGCGCCGTTGTAGCGTTTGAACAAGCGCAGCGCTTTGCGCAATTCCCAGCCGCTCAAATCAAGATCGCCCGGCAACATGCGCTCGGTGACATCGCGCTTTGGGTTGACGCTGAGATACCACTCCGGCGCTGGCACATAAACGAAGCGCACGTCGTAATCAGAATTCGGCGAGGCAAAGCCCCAGGCTCTGGAGCCAGACTCGGCGGCAAACAGGATGCGGATGGATTGTTCGATTTCCAGCTGCTTTAGCTGCGCCTGAATTTCGCTGCGCATGGCTGCTGAAACACTGATGGGTTCAGGGTTTATCGACATGGATTATTTCCGCGTTATGAGGTTTTGCTGGGCCTGGAAATTGGCATTGACCTGCCAAAATACCTTAGTCACTGAATTTAAGTCTGCATGTTCGGGCAGTTTAGAGTTTGTCAGCGCCGTTTCACACGCACTCACTAAAGCATCCGCGCGTTGGATGAGCTCCTTGTAGCTAAACTGGCCGCTGCGAATCGCGATGAGTTCGGCTTGAATGGCACCGCTGACGCGCACCAACGGCACGCCATGTGCAAGCACGTTTTGGGCAGAAAACAGCAGGCGCATGCAGTGCATCAAGTTTTTTGCATCGTAGTCCAATTGCCCGTGTTCTTGCGCTAGCCAACGCGCATCGTTGCGTTGCGCGCGCCAATGCCAATAGTTGTGGTGGTCAAGCTTTGCCCGTTGAAACCCTTGTTCGTTAAACATCAACAGCCCTAAATAGCGGCTGGCCTCGATTTCTTTCGGAATCGACTCACAAACCGGCAGGCCGCCGCCGCGAAATACGCCGCGTGCATTCGCCCCAAGATGATAAAGCCGATACCAATGCCCGGTGTGTTCAACCCGGGCAACATGACAATGTTCGAGCGGCACCGGCAGCTGCGCTAAAGGCTTGGGCCGCCCAGGCAACGAACTTGGCAGGGAACTTGGCGCCTCGATCAGTGCTGGAAGCCAGTGGCAAAATTGCTGCGCGGTGGGCGCGGCTTCTGGCTGGGGCTGATTGATCCATTTGTTTTGCCCGCGCGCTTTTTTGATTTGCCCCATCGCGTAGCCCAATTTGGCGCGCACGAGCGCCTGAGAAATAAACTGTGACTTGGCTGAAAAAAGCGGCTCTAGCGCATGAGAGCACGCCAAAATGCAGTCCTCGGGCGTAAAAATGATTTCCATCAAGGTGGGGTTTGATTCGCTAATCAGCTCCATGACCCGACGCAAACTGTAATAAACGTGATCGCCCTTGGCATCGCTGATCTGATTGGGTATTGCGTGCAAACCGGCATAGCGCTCGGGCGGCACGATGTAAATGCCGCGCTCATCCACGTCACTATTGGGGCCCGCCAAACCATAAGCATGGCTGCCCGAGCGCAAACGGCAATACAGCTCGGCCTCGTGTTCGAGTGCAAGCGCTTGCATGGCATCGCTTAGGCTTGTATGCGGCAAAATTGCCATAGGTTTTTGCATCGCATTCCCGGAAAAGCGGTTGAGCATAGCGAATTCCATATAGCTAATTCTATGTAAGAGCGTCAGGCGTGTAGCAGCTTTTGCATCGGTATCCGTAATCGCTCCTGAGACCAACCTAACCCGAAATGAACCTGATTGGACGTTTACTTGTGTCTTGGTCGACGCGCCACCGCAAGTGCATATTTGTATTGAAGCCAGGAGTCGCGCTGGTGAGCGGGCATTGCTTTTTTTTCGGGGATGTATTTGCAGCTTAATTTTTAATGCGAGCTAACGCAGCCAGCGCAAATCTTCCGGCGAGTGCCAACTTTCGCCCATGACAAAGCGCGGAATGGCATACACCGAGGTATCCGCATGGATCAGCGCGGGCTCAGTGGTAAACGCAGCAATGGTGCCGTGTTCATGCGCGAATGCCGGAAAATATTCGTCGTGCAAATAACGGCTGACATGGCCAAAAGGATAGGCAAAAACCGCTTGTCCTTTAGTTACGCCAGGATTGGGCGCAATGAATTCAATCAGCTCTCTCGCTTTGCGAATTTGCCAGTTCGCATCTTCATAGCAGTCAATTTGAGCAAAATCCCCCCGTACATTGGCGCGCTGCTTGACTGAACTGGCCGAGCCGCTCAAGTGATCGTAAGAATGGCTAGCGATATGAAATAAGCCCGAAGCAATGGCCGGCTGCCACCAGCGATCACTCATCCACGGGTAGCCCAGCATTTCCTTTTCCTGAATTTCAGCCCGCGCTAGCGGCGCTGCGATCACAAAACTAGTAGCGTGCGCGGTGAAATCCGCGCCTAGCGCCGCTGCCTGCGCATTCGCAGCCGCCAAAATTCGCGCAAATGAAGGCTGAGCGCCATGGGTCGGGTGCAGCACGTCGACAAAATCCATGTCTTGACCATCATCAAAGCTCAGCACACAGACTTTTTCAGGCAATTCATGCAAGCGCTTATCCCGCAGCCTTTTCGCCAGCGTGATGGCGGGCAAAATCGTAAAGTGCGCGGCCATTAGCCGTTCAAGCACTTCCGGCAGGACTAGATAATCTTTTGGGTTGCCGGAATGGAAGCACAGCGTAGCGAATGTGGGCATTTTTAAGCTTAAAAGGCACCAATCGCGTTTATTTTTTCGGTGAGTTCTTGTTTGCGCTTGGTGCTAAGTGGCTTGTGCCAATGCACAAGTAGATGCTCGTACTGCGATTGTTCAAATCCTGCCGCGATTCCTACCTCGTAAGCACGGCGATCACCGCAATGCCCGAAAAACGCCTCACAGTCTGGCGCCAACTTGGCAACTTTATATTTCAAGATTTGCGGAAATAGGCCGCCCGCAACATTGACCAACGCCTTTTCTTCTGGTGAAAACATCCGAATCGTATCGCCATCGGTGCACGAGCCTCCGGACAAATAAACATCGTCAAATTTACGCATGTGCGAATAGCCAGCAACAAAACAGCCTCCGTCTTTTGCTCGATAGAAAGCGGCGAAATGACGCGGAAAATCCGGGGGCTCATGTCCAAATTTTCGAGCGAACACCTTGCGAATGAAAAAATCGGAGTCGTCAATTTCGGTTATAGTCAAAAACGGACGAAGTGCTTCAGGTAATGTGTGCTGCATTGGATTGATCAATGGTTTTAAACGGTTGTGAGCTTAGCCTATTAGCGCATTTATGAGAAAACTAAAACTCCAGACACGCAAAATTTGCCGCTAAGTATGCTTATGATCCGATGGGTAAGCGGGTTTGGCGGCAGACTTTTGGTGCTGGAGCGGGAACAACTTGGTTTTTATATTCGGATGAGGGGTTGATTCAGGAATTGGCTTCGGCGAATTTGGAGATTCGGACTTATGGGTGGAACGTAGAGGGGCTTTGGGGTACAGATGCGATATGGCAGAAAGATGTAAATGGCACGTTCCTAGCGCACAATGATCATTTGTATACGACAGATGTTTTGACTAATGCCAGCGATGGTGACAAGGCTTGGGGCGCGACTCGGGAAGCCTTTGGAAAGACGAATGTTCAAGCTAATTCAGAAACTGAGTATTTGTTGCGATTTCCGGGGCAGTGGGCGGATAAGGATGCAGGTTTTCATCAAAATTGGTGGAGGGAATATAACAAAATCGAAGGAAAGTATATTTCGCACGACCCAATGCTTTTACTGGAAAAATATGAATATGGTAGCCAGAATCCTATCGGATCGTTTGATCTCACTGGGTTATTCTCGTCCAAATATAATTACAAGCGACACATACAAATAACAGAAGTGGCCTACCGGCGAACAAGCCCCTGCGTTCCAAGAGAAGGTGAAACTATAAAATGGTCTAATGACTATGATTTTGCGCCTCATTCCCAGGATATTGATAGGGCCTTTACCCATGCGATGACGCCGGCAGATAAAGAATTGGAGCCTAGTACCGATGGGTTTGGTGATGTAAGGTATTCCTTGCGAATTGTTCCCAGAATGTCTAAAGCTGAAGCAAAGTCCAGATGGCTTGGTTTTATTTGGGAAAACATGGCTTCATGCAAATCAAAAGAGCTAGGATTTGCATTGCATGCGCTACAAGATTCATTTTCCCCAGCTCATGCAGATTTTGCGCTTTGGGATGGTGGCCTCTCAAAATATCAAATACCATCTCTCTACCATATCTGGGTCGATACGGTTATCCCATGGGAAATTTTCGATCGCGCAGTAGATGCAAGCGCGTCATTAATCAAAGCCCAGTCAAGGATTTGCAATAACTGCCCATGCCGAGAGTAATATGCGTAATTTGATCGTGTTTCTATCAGTTGCTTTTTTTATTTTCCTGTGGATTTTAAGAGTCCTTCCTGAACCACAAGCAGATTATAAATTAATTGAGATAAAACCCTCTGCAGGCCATAAAACCTCATTCCAACTTAATATTGACCCGTATAGCGCCATGATGCTACTAAAGACATCATTATTAACAGGGGATTTCTATAAACGACAATGTTATTTAAAATATGGACTTAAATCAGAGGATGGGGAAGTATATCACTTTGGCACGGAGAGTTTTTACTATTCGGGAGAGAGATCTAACCCTTCTGGGCCACTTAAACTCAACTTGTCAACTCCCGGTGGCTACAGAACCCTTAGCTTTATTACAAATGAGCCTGGTCTGCTTGCGGGTGCCAATTTCGTTATTAATTTTTCAAACCAAGCAGGCCAGACATCTGTTTCGGTAATAACTGAGCATAGTGCAGTCTATATAGGTAAGGAGTTCAATGCCCATGTAGGCGGAATGATCCCAAGGGCTATTCATGTTGAACATTTAAGACTTGATGAACTAGCGTTGCTCACTTGTATCGCTGATTTTTACGAAGATCCCCCTAAAACCCCGTCACCGCGAATCGAAATACAACTTTGATGGGGAACGGAAGAAAAGCATCAGCCCGATTGACGGCACCCGTGCCGCGACGACTGAGTATTTTTAAGACAATGATGGGCGGCTGATTCGTACGCTTGATCCCTTAGGTGGCGAATCCACGCAGCACTATGAGGACGAAGGCCGCATGGACGAATCGACCGATGCCAGACTCGTCAAAACCAAGCTCGAATATGACGGGCGTGGGCGTATGACGAAAATGATTGATGGCAATTTTAATGAAATTGAAACCATTTATGGCGATGTCACCAATGCGTTGGAGGGGCTGGTGTCCGGACGTAAATACCCCACGTATGAGGAAATCTACAAATACGATCAAATGGATCGGCAAGTCGAGACCAAACAAGTCTTGAGTGCAACTTTAAGTTACATCAGCGGCATGACCTACAACGCGGTTGGGCAAGTTGAAAGCCAAACCGATGCCAAACACCGCACCAGTTTGCGAAAATATGACGAGCTGCGTCGCTTGACCAAAGAAATCGACCCGATTCTGGGCGAAACCACCTACACCTACGACGAACGCGACAATTTGCGCACGGTGACGGATGCGAATGGCCACACGCACAGGCTTACCTACGACCGGCTTAATCGCAAAAAGACCGAAGAACGGCCGTTGGGGCAAACCATCACTTATATTTATGATGAAAACAGTAACTTGACCGACCCCATTAGCCCGAATGGTGCAAAGCGAAAGTTCCACTATGACGATGACAATCGGCTGGAATTGGAGCAGCATTTCTTACCCAACACGACGGTGGCGAGTAAGAGCATGACCTACACCTATGACCAACGCGGCTTGCTGAAAACCTATGACGATGGTTTAACGTCGGGCTTATACGTGTATGACGACAAAGGCCAGAAAACCAGCGAGTCGATTACCTTTGGGCGTGGTGCAAACGCCTTTACCAAAACGATTGGGCGAACCTATGAAGATAATGGCTTGCCAAAGACTATGACTTATCCAGGAACAACCGGTACACTAAATTTTACCTATGACAGTAATAATCAACTGAAAACGTATAAGATTCCGGGCTTGGCGACGGGTAACGATACGCTAACTTACGAATATCGCTGGAATGCAATTCGTGAAATTACCATGCCGGGGAATCTAAAGCGCACCGTGACCTTAGATGCTTTGCAAAGGCCGGAGCGCATTGAAGTGAAAGGCTATGGAGATTCGGACTTATGGGTGGAATCCTGGAGGAATGTGGGGTACGGATACGGTTTGGCAGAAGGATGTGAATGGCGTTTTTCTGGCGAATAACGATCATTTGTATACAACTGATGTTTTAACGGGTGCTTTGAACGGCAATAATAGTTGGGGTGCATTGCGAGAGAGTTTTGGCAAGACGACAGTGAGACTAAATGCTGGGACTGATTATTTGATGCGGTTTCCGGGGCAGTATTTTAATTTTGAGTCAAATCTTTTTTATAACTACTTTCTAGAATATGAATTTATTACTGGGCGATATGTCTCTACTGACCCATCCGAATTAAGGCCTAGAGAGACAATTTATGGTTATGTAAATCAAAATCCGATTAAATTAGTTGATCCAAAAGGACTGTTTACTCCATTTAATCATCGGGGGTTCTCTGTTATGGCATTTGATGCCACAAATTTTATGGAACGTTGTGGCGATGAACGCGTAAGAAATAATGCAATTCATTGGTCTGTCTTTTATGACTTTGAGGAAGGGTCTCAAGCGTCAGAAAATTCGTTTACGCATGCGATGCGATATCCGACTCAGTCACTTGAAATTGCGGTCTCCAAGTGGAGGTTCTTTATATATGATCGAGTAAGGGCATGTAATGGCGTCGATCTTGGTTTCGCTTTACATGCTGCTCAGGATTCTAAGTCCGAAGCGCATGAAGGATTCCAGACATGGGATGGGGGAGGTTTGTTTGGCTGACCCGGATTTGCGCATGTGTATCGCGACACTTTTCCATCGGCACAGGCGTCTATAAATGCCGTCAGAATTAGCATGGATGTAGTTAATCAGTTTATCGCTATTTGCGACTGCCCATGCAAAAAATAAGCCGGGCAAAATTAATAATAATATTGACCGTGATTTTTTTATTTCCTTTTTTAGCCGCGCGAAAGCTCTGCGAACTGGCCGATTATTTTGATTTTTGGCCCTTAAGAGCATTTTGTGGACATAATTTGCCAGTGGCACTTTTTTTCTATTTTACCCCAATAATCATAGGTGGTATAGCGTATTGCATATATTTAATCGTAAGGAAAAACTAGCCGGTCACGGATTACCATTATTTTTATGATGAAGTGTCCTGATTAGCGCTAATTCTCACCTAAATCAGTGACAACTTCGACAAGTTTCCCTATAACTCATTGATTTAATTAATATTTTAGATATAATTGACGTTATTATTTCGCACCTGTCAGGTGAAGTATGGCATCTCTTCCGATTGTTCCACTAAAAGGTTATTTGACTGCCCGCGCCGGAATAACGGCGGTCGCCAAACTATTAAAAAGCCAGGCCCAAGTACCGCAAGTGCTCGATCCCAAATTCCCCATTTTGGGTGGTTTTCCGGACAGCGCGATTGCCATCACCTATATTTGCCTACTCGCCCAAGGTCAAACCGCGTTTGACGGCGTTGATGCCATGCGGCGTGATCCGACCTTCGCCACAGCACTCGGGCTACCTTCTTTGCCCTCAGCACCCACCGTGCGCCAACGCATCGAGGCGCGTGGTCAAGAGTGGCTGCCGCATTTGAATGACGCCAATATGCGTTTGCTCAAACGCTCCAGCGTCAAACCAACCGCCCTCGAAAATGGTTATATTCCTCTCGATTTAGACGTCTTCACCATGAACAACGATGACTCCAAAAAAGAAGGCATTGGCTACACTTATGCGGGTTGTGTCGGCTACGCACCCATCGCCGCTTACCTCGGCCGCGAAGGCTATTTGTTAGAGCTTGGATTGCGTCCAGGCACACAACATTCAGCACTCGAAACACACTACGTTTTAGAACGAGTGCTACCCAACGCCTGCATCCTGACCCATCAGCCGCTGCTCTTGCGCATGGATTCTGGCTTCGATTCAAAACAAATTTATACAACCTTACAAGACGCCGATAAAGCCCGGTTGGCAAGCCATACCCAAGCCGGAATAGCGGCCAGTAAAATCGACTACATCATCAAATGGAATCCGCGCGCCAAAGACCGCGAAGCCATACACGCCGGACGAATCGTCTCGAATGCAGTGTTTGATGAGGTGCGCCCCGGCCTCAGTTGCACGACTTGGAAAGAAGCCGTCGATGGGCACTTTCGCGTCCTCAAATTAACGGTTGAAACGATCAACAAAAATGGTCAGCACAACCTGATTCCTAAACTCAGCGTCGAAGGCTGGAACACAAGTTTGAACGCGCAAACCGAGCAAGAAATCATGGCACTTTATGCCGATCACGGCACCCACGAGCAGTTCCACGCCGAGCTAAAAAGTGAGCTGAATTTGGAACGTTTACCGAGTGGCAAATTTGATGCCAATGACACGGTTTGTTCTCTGGCAATGCTGGCCTACAACGTGCTGCGGATCATAGGCCAGCAGGCGTTGATCGGCGAAGACAGCCCAGTCAAACATCACGCCGAGCGGCGGCGAATAAAGACGGTGATTCGTGAATTTATTTGCGCGCCAGGGCAATGGATTAAGAGCGGGCGAACCTTGAGTCTAGGAATTCCGGTGATGTGGGCCGGGTTTAGGGCCTTTGCGGCATTTCTATGCGGGCCATTGTTTGTGAACACCGTGAAAGTCCAAAGCAGCGCCGCTAGCTAGTCGAAATAAGCCACCCGGCGCGCAATCGCCGGGCGGTTGCGGCGTGGGTAATGGC
>JAYUUS010000157.1:0-3894 GCA_043754435.1 Rhodanobacteraceae bacterium | reverse complement strand
CGCGGGTACAGCCGAGATTGACGGTGCCAGCGGTGGTCACATAAATGCCGTTGGCTGGCGTCGTGGTGACCGCGCTAAAGCTGCCGCCGCCTGCCGCGCCAGAAATCGCACACGCGGTGACTGAAGTCGAACCGCCGCCAGTCGAGCCTGCAGGAGTAACCGATATCATCGATGTGCTTGCGCCTGCAGGGCCGGCTGGGAACGTGACGGTACTCAGTGCCGCGTTCGGTGCGGGCGAGTAAGTCAGCGTCGGTGGCACCGCAGCGAGCGCAGGGCAGGTAATCATGGAAGTCAACGCCGGCAATGCCGCACCTGCAGGTGTTTCCGTTTGCGTACAACTTAAGGTCGAGGTCGCGATTGCCGCCTGTGGCGTGCAGCTCAAAGCAATCGCTGGTGCATTTGCGCCTAGGGTTGCTGGCGCGGGAATGCTGCGATTCGCTCCGTTCGTAATCGCGAAAGAAGCTGAGCCAGCCGGAATCGTGCAGGCTAACGCCACGTTGGCGACAGCAACTCCGGCGGTAGCGACAGTAACAGTCGCAGTTCCCGTGCCGCCCGTTAATGTGACCGCCGCTGGCAATGCGCCAAGCGTAGGAGCTACGGCGGCCGCATCGTCGTTCATGATCGTGCCCGCGCCTTGCGCATCGCCAAAGCCGGCGTTGCTCGGTGCGCTTAAATTGACGACAAAATTTTCATTGCTTTCCGGGACTAAGTCGCCGTTGACGTTCACGGTCACCGGCTTGGTTGTTTCGCCTGGACTAAAGCTAAGTAGTGTGGGCATCAGCTGCACATAGTCCATATTTGCCAATGTTGCGGTGCCATCCGCGGACGCCGCCGAGACCGTGATCGGCTTGCCACTGGCAGCACTCAGCGTCACGTTAAAGGTAAACGCGGTGGTGCCCGCATTACCCTCGGCTAGGCTTAGATCATTGATCGCCAGGGTAGGTGCTAAATCATCATCCAAAATAGTTAAGATCGCACTGTTCGGGACACCGAGAGTCGCGCCGCCGGTTGGCGTGCTAAGCGTCAAATTAACGGTTTCGTCGATCTCATCCAAGCTGTCATTGATGATTGGCACGTTAAAGCTTTTGCTCGCCGTATCGCCGTCATTCCAGCTTAAGGTGTTGGTGGCGGTGGTGTAATCGCTAGGCTGTGTGGCGCTGCCGTCGCTGGTGGCATAAGTAAGGCCGACGACGCCATCGCTGCCGCCGGTTCGGGTTACGGTAATACTGGCCATACCGGCCGCTTCATTGACGCTATAGACCATGGACGACAGTTGCAGCGTGCCCGGAACCGGCACTTTGACGGCATTGGAAAACTCCGAACTGTTATTGGCAGGACCCGTAGGCAGTGGGCCGGGCGGGTCGATGACATTGACCGCACGCACCGTCAGCGTTAAATATTTTCCACGCGTATCAAAGGCGGGTGAGGGCACCAAGGAAAGATTGCCGAGCGCATCACCGGCAGCGTTGGTGGTGGCATTGAATGTGCCTAAATAGCGTTGCCCCTCGCCCGAGCCAGAGACATTCGGCACATCACTGACAAACACTTCGAACACATAGTTGGTGCTGAGCGCACTGCTCAAGCGCCAGTTGAAATTGGTGGCACCGGTTGCCACCACGTAGCTTGGTTTGGCGCAGGCTGGCACATTCATGCCGTCGCAAATTTGCGCTTGGTTCTGCCCAAAGTTGGCATACAGCAGATTCGGATCGACACCCAGCGGGTCGGGAATTGGATCAGGATCATTGACGATACGGTCCAAATCAATGCCCAAATCGCCGTTGCCAAAAATTGAATTGCGTGCGATCAAATTTGAGCTGCCGCTGGAACTTGAGCCTAATTTGATGCCGTGGCGGGTATTGCCAGCGATAACGTTGCCCTCGCCACTGGTGGTGCCACCGATCTGGATTGAGCTGGACTCAAAAACGCGTATGCCATCTTTGTCGTTGGATTGATTGACCAAGTTCAACGGATCCCGGCCGATGATATTTCCGGTTATTTTTATAGTGTTAGTGCCCGAACCCCGTACCGCGATGCCGTGGCGCTTATTTGAGGAAATGATATTTGCCTCAGGCGCAGTTAAACCGCCAATTTCTAGATCACTGCGGCTGATATTGATGCCATCGCCGTTATTGCCAATATTGACGAAAGTGCCGTTGTTCGCTGGGTCTTCACCGACCCCAATAAAATTCCCCAGCACCCGTACACGCGCGCTAGTGCCGGTGATTTCAATGCCAGAATCGGCACCGTTAACGACATCGGCGCCGGGTATCGTTGCGCTGTCGCCGTTGTAGCCGATGATATTGCCCGGGCCTATAAAAGCGGCATAGTTGGTCGGGTTATTCGGTGCAGCAGAGGTTTGTGGGCGGGTATCGACAAAGATGCCGTCGACGGAATTACCCAAACCGGTCACGATCGCACTGCTGGGGCCAATAATGTTGCCGCTGACGAAATTCGGATAGCGCACCGCACCCGAAATGAGCGCAATGCCGTGGCTGTTCGGGTCGCTGTTATTGCCGCTGATGACATTGCCCGGGCCAATCACGTTGGCATAGGCAAAAGAGGTAATGCGCACGCCGTGGCCATCGCCGCCGCCCGTGCCGTTTGGAATCGCCAATAACCCTAGGTAATTCGTGCCAATTTTGTTGTTTGCGACAATATTGACAGCGGCGTTTTCGCTGAAAATCTCGATGCCATCGCCGTCATTGCCGGAAATCACGTTGGTGGTGATGTTATTCGGCGGGATCGAGCTAAACGCCAAAATCAAATCCGCCGTGATCGTGGCAATGTTGGTCAAATTGCTCGGTAGCCCGAGCGTCGGAATATTCGCGGGCGGGCCGGCGACACCGGTAATGTTGATGCCATCGCCGGTATTTTTCGAAACCGTTAGCCCGCTGGGCATGATGCCGATGTAGTTATTGTCGATCGTGTAGCCGTGCCCGGTCAGCGCAATGCCGTCATCATTGAAATTGCGTATGACAAAGTTTTTTAAGGTCGAGCCCTGCGCCCCGGCATTGAAATCAAAGGCAGCGTTGGTGTTGCCGCCGTTCAAATCCACGCGTTGCCCAATCGCACTGGCGTTTAGGCCATTGATATTCATCGGCGTGGTAATCGTGGGTAAGCCAATGGTCAGCGTGATGCTAGTAATACCTGAGGCGAAGTTGATCGTGTCGATACCTGGCGTATCGTTCGCTTCTTGAATCGCCGCGCGCAAGGTACAGTCCGGGCCCGCCACCCCAGGGTTAATATCGCAAATTGCATCGTCGCCACCAGGTGCCAGCGCATCACCATCGTCCTGCGAGCCGACATTGTCGACCGTGAACGTGGCCCCGAACGCTTGTGCGCTGGCAAAGCTTAATAAAATGCCGAGCAACAAGCCCGCAAAGGGTGCCACTTTTTGCGGTTTTGGCGTGCGGTTCGGCAAGATTTGTTGCGGCTGAAGTGCAGGTGTTGCGTGGGTAGTGCGCATGGGGTTTCTCCTAATAATTTTCGTTAACCCCGTTCGCTGCTTACGTCTAGCACTGATTTTTAGTGTTAGGCCAAAGCGCGCACAAAGCGTATCGTTTCCTTTAAACGTTGGATTTAGAGGAAAACGAACACACTATTAAAAATAAATTTACCGGGCTGGTCACATCCCATGACGCTGCGGTACCTAATTGTGCAGTTCACTGCAGCGACGAGATTGGGTACAACGATGCAACACTTTCAGTCTTATTTTGTAATGCCCATTCCCTTCAGACCGAGGATTGAATTGAATTCAGCGGACATTTCCGCACCGGCAACTTGTGTCGAATCGTAGTTATTCCAATTCTAATTTAAAAAGACAATAATTAGACTCCGAGCATTGGAGGTAGTTATGGCAAGACCCTTTAAATCGACCAGTCAACTTGACGCCGC
>JAYUUS010000156.1:0-11873 GCA_043754435.1 Rhodanobacteraceae bacterium | reverse complement strand
GGCGCACGGAATCAGTATTTACGCGTGAATTTTTAGGCGTGCTGACCGAATTGACGGCATTGGAGCGCGGCGCACGCGTTGAGGCGCTTTTGGCGGCTTGGGCAGCGTTTGAAACGCCTATTTCAGACGTTTTTGTCTATGCGCCTGATGCTGACAGCACGCGGCTGTTGCTGCCGATGACCAAATCTATTGAAAACTCGCTCAAAGCCAAGCTGAAAATAACGCCGGAAGCCTATGACACGACCCTACACATCGTCTTTTTGAGCAGCGACCACTGCTTAGTCTGTATCGGCCATCAGCACAAATCTGCACCAGCACCCGGTGGTATTCCTCGGCTAAAATTTCCGCCCGCAGCGCCTAGCCGTTCGACTTTAAAGCTAGATGAAGCATTTCTGTGCCTGCTCAGCCACGCTGAGCGTGCACGCTGGATCGAGCGCGGCATGACGTCAGTGGACTTAGGCGCAAGCCCAGGCGGCTGGAGCTATCAATTGGTGCGTCGGGGCATTTCGGTGATTGCCATCGACAATGGTGCCATGTCCGATACGCTGATGCGCTCTGGTTTGGTGCAGCATTTTCGCGAAGATGGCTTTCGCTACAAGCCTAAGCGCCCGGTTGATTGGCTAGTTTGCGATATGGTTGAGCAACCGCAAAAAGTAGCGGCATTAGCAGTCCAGTGGCTAGTCGAAAAACGCTGTAAATTTGCCATTGTCAATCTCAAGCTACCGATGAAAAAGCGCTTCGCGGAACTGCAAAAGTGTCGTGCAATCGCTGCGGCCCAGCTTGAGGCATCTTTAGTCTGGCGCTGCAAGCAGCTTTACCATGACCGCGAAGAAGTCACCGTGCTGCTCACGCGCTCTGAATATTTGCGTTAGCGTAGCAATCCCGTGCAGCGGGATGATTGCGAGTTTTCAGCCTCAAAGTGGCTGTTGAGAATCCATGAACCTCGTCTTTGCGAGCGCAGCGAAGCAATCTAGCTTTAAACGACGAGATTGCTTCACTGCGTTCGCAAAGACGAATTTTAGGCAGTTTTTTAACCGGTTCATGGGGAAGCGGAAACGAAGTTTCTTCAAAGTTGGCCGCTCGCAGCCAAGCTTGTGGCATCATCAGTATCCATACACACTGCGCGCCCGCATTGCGCCATCCAGCAGTCAATTCAAATGATGAATCAATTCAACTATGGCCAGCACTGAAGCCCGTGGTCCACGTCAAATATTGCGCGCCGCACAGTATTCCGCGCAAGGCTTAAGGGCCGCTTGGCAGCATGAGGCCTCCTTTCGTCTAGAAGTGTATATGCTAGCTGTACTCTTACCGTTGGCGTTTTATTTGGGCCGCCACGCGCTTGAACGGGCGATTTTAGCCGCAGTCGTGATTCTAGTGCCGACAATGGAACTCATGAACGGCGCACTCGAAGCCATCGTTGACAAAACCACGCCCGAACATCACATATTGGCTGGACGCGCGAAAGATATGGGGTCCGCCGCCGTATCGGGCTGTATGTTAATTGTTATTGTTGTTTGGGGCGCGGTCGCGCTAGAACGCTTTGGCAACTAGACCCAAACTTTCGCAGCCGATCTGAGAGAAAAAATTTAAGACCTGCGTCTAGTTAGCCGATGTATCCGGGCAAAAACCCGGCGTAGTCCATGCAGCAGCTGCAAAACCCATTGATTCAAGTGTTTACGCATTTAGTTCCACTTTTCCTGGAACTATTTGCTTATTTTACAAAATGGGGGCTTTAAGTTGCTGTATACACTGTGTTACTTTTCCCGAAATCTTTTTGCGCTGTGTTTTTGCTTGCGCTAAATGAGCCAAACGCGAACGCTAAGGTACAAAACCGACGCAACAAACGAATGGCATCGGATCAAACTTTTCATATTCCCAAAAGAGGTATCACCATGATTCGCTTAAAAACATTACTCGGCGCAGCAATTTTTAGCGCAATGGCTTTCACCGGCGCAAACGCCTGCTCAATTAGCGCCTGGAGCGCAACTGATTCCGTAGGCGTTGTTGCTGCTGACTCCGGTGAAGCCCCAGCCTTCTCACGTTACTCCGCACGCTGCAGCCTTCGCGTCGCAGGCGGTGCAACTGCAAAATATGTGCAGGACAACACCCCAACCAATGCAACAAGCTATAAGTCGCGTTTTTACCTGTTTACTGGTGCGACCCTAGCGGATACTACCGCAGGCGGTTTTGTGTTTTTAGCACGTGACGGCGCGGGTGCAAACTTAATCCGCCTTGCGCTTACAGGCGGCAATCTTCAGGCAACCGTTACAGGTTCAGCCGCAGCAATTCCGGCTATTCCTGTGGTTGCAGGCAAATACTATTCAGTAGAAATTGAATGGGCTCAAGGCGCAGTCGCACCGTTCTCTATCAAAGTGCAGGGTGCGGGTGCACCGACTGCGGTAACGCAAACAACAACCACGAACAATGCTGCTGGCGTATTAAAAGACGTTCGGTTGGGTTTAAGTGCCGGTTCGACCGGTACTGTCTTTTTCGACGAATATGATAGCCGCCGAACAACAGCACCTGGTCGCTTACTTAAATGTGATGCTAATAATGACGGCCTAATTTCGATTGCAGACCGAGTGATTGTCAACAATGAAGTCCTTGGTTTAGCTCTTGCACTTGGCCAGCCGGACGCCAATGAAGATGGAATTGTATCCATTGCAGATCGGGTTCAGGTCAATAATAAAATCTTGAATAATCCTGCCAGCCTTTGCAACTAATTTATTTTGACCTGGAGTTTTACAATGAAAAATTTAATTTTAGCCACCGCCCTTCTCGCAACAACAGCAGTTGCTTTTGCAGACGACTTGGTTGTAACAGCATCCAGCTCTACAAAGGGTGGAAATGCAACGTCGCTAGACCTAATATCGTCCGGTAGCGCAGCGGGCGTGCAGGTCAATATCCCTGTTGCCGGTGCTAAGGTAGACCTCAGTGGCCTGAACAAGTCCCTACCTGGCAACTTTTCGCTTCAATCTAGTTATGATGGTAAAGAAATCGTTTTACTTATTACGAACGACGTAAATTCCCTTATGACAAAGGGCCAAATCGGTCTTGGAACCATCCGCGTTACTGGCGCATCATTAGGTGCGGCAAAATTAATTGTTGTTGATGTTAAAGGCGAGTTAATTTCAAGCGTCGTGCACAGCGACTAATATTCACCCTCTGAAAATAAAAAAGGAAACTATAATAATGAAAATTACGCGCCTTGCCTTAACCTTGGGCGCAACGCTATTAACTAGCGTTGCGTCTGCAGGTGTATTTACGATTAATCCGACTCCAGCACCGATTGCCGCTGGTCCTAACGGTACAACAACGCCAACCCCTATCGCTTTTGTTTACACACCAGCTGCTGGTGATACGACGATTGCCTTCCAAGCAACTGTATCTTTTGACGTCACCAAAGTTTCTGCAGTCGTCACGAATGGTGCAGGTGCAAATGGGACAGGCGGCGGTTGTACTATTCTTTCGCCTGGTGTCATTCGTATTGCGGCTGCTGATAATTTCAACGCTCCGCTTCAAACGGGCACTTATTGCAACTTAGCCTTCACGAGCTTAGCTGCTTTCACAACGGGTACGATGCCGCTTCCGATCACCCTTACTGGCCCCGGTAAAGGATGTATTGACTTAAACACCTCACCGACAATCTGTACTAAAGTAGATGGATCTTTGGCGATCTCCGGTGGCCCCTCAGCACCTACCGTAAGCCCCCTGACTACACCGGTAACACTGGCTGGCGCAGGCACGGCTGTAGGCTCTGTTCCTGTAAACGTAGCAACCGCTGGCACCGCTGGCGGTAGCTTAGGCTTGGCTTGTACCATTCCAGCAACCGGCGCGTCGGCATTCGCAATTACCGCTGGTCCGAACCGCACCATCGCCGGCCCCGCTGCCTTAGGTGCTAACCCGCCTGCAATCGGCTTAAGCTGCGTACCAGGTGCTGTAGCAGTCAATGCAACGCTTACGTGCGCGCAAACGCCAACGCCTGCAGCAGCGCTTCCAGCACTGACTTCAACAGTTACTTGCCCACAAATTGGCGTCCCCCCGCCCCCAACCATTACGCCTAATATTTTAGGTGGCACCGCTGCAACACCTACCACACTGACCATTGCTAACTCGAACGTACCGCCACAGCCGGTTGGCGCAGCGGTTAACATCACTGGCTTGGCCGTTACTGGCGCAGGCTTTGTGGCACCAGCAACTGGTTCATGGGGTGCTTGTATCTTCTCTGCTGACGCAACCCCGCCTGCTAACACCACGTCTGATCCAACCGCGTTCACACCTGGCCCACAATTGGTGTTCAATGCCGCTAATAACGGTGTCGCACAACCACAAATCGTCAGTGGTACCCGTCGTGCTACTCAGGTAAGCGCAATCGTGACCTGCCCAGTGCTGCCTGCGGGTATCTTGCCTGCTTCAACCGCAAACGTTTATCGTTTAGTGTTAGCTGCGGGTGCAGGTGGTGCTATTACGGCTGTTACCCCACCGGGTGCTGTGGTGCTTCCTGGCTACACATTGCCAGCGGGCAGTTCTTCAACCACGTTGACCTTCAACATTACCAGTGCTAATGGCGCATTGGCTTGCGTACCAACTGGCACTGGTTACACAGCTACACCAAACCCACTGAACTTAGTGGTTGGTACGCCGGGTTCCGTAACCGTTACCTACACAGGCGCTGCAGCAGGCACATTTGCGGGCACCTTGACTTGTACCGCAGTCGCGCCAGCAACGGGCGGCCCATTTGTGTATACCCTTAGCACAACCGTTGCACCTGCCGCTGCTGTTGCGGTCATTGTGCCTGTTACGCCACCGGGTGCTGTGGTGCTTCCTGGCTATACGTTGCCTACCGGTAGTTCTTCAACCACGTTGACCTTCAATATCACCGGTGCTAATGGCGCATTGGCTTGCGTACCAACCGGTGCTGGTTACACAGCTACGCCAAACCCACTGAACTTAGTGGTTGGCACGCCTGGTTCAGTAACCGTTACCTACACAGGCAATGCTGCAGGTACCTTTGCGGGCACCTTAGTGTGTACTCCAGTTGCACCTGCAACCGGTGGCCCATTCACCTATACGCTCAGCACCGTTGTTAGCCCTGCAATTGTTATCAATAATGTGCAAGTTCCTGCCCTCGGCAACATTAGCTTAATGTTGTTGGTTGCTGGCTTCTTGGGCTTAGGCATGGTTCTGGTTGGCCGTCGTCAAGCGTAAGTTGTTTTAAAAGTCTCATAAAAAAGGGCGCTTCGGCGCCCTTTTTTTTGCCTTATATTTGTTAGCGAAATAAACCTGTGGTAATTCCGGTAATAACAGCCCCAACGGGGCGAGATGGGACAGCCCAGCAACGCCCTGGGTAAAGTGGCATGCAAATTCTTCTAAGGCCTAGCCCCGTTGGGGCTGATAAAAATTCCAATATCAGTGGTGTCTAATTTAAAATGAATGCGAATGAGAACCGGAATAACAGCTAAGCTAAAAATCCTTCCGGTGCGCCCGCACTCTAGGGTTAATCACGGCAAACCATAGTGGCGGCACCAAAGCCAGTAAAAACATCGCTGGATAACCGCCCGGCAGCTGTGGGCTTGCATCGTAGTGCAACAAGGCCTGATAGCGGCGGCGTGGGTTTTCGTGGTGGTCGGAATGGCGCTGCAATTGAAACAGCAGCAAATTCGTCAATAAATAGTTTGAATTCCAAGAATGCAAATGCGTGGTGCGCTCGTAGCGGCCATCGGCCAGCTTTTGCCGCTCTAAACCATAGTGCTCAATGTAGTTGATGACTTCCAGGGTAATAAACGCAACGATACTTTGCGAAACAAAAAAAACTACGCCCGTCCACCCTAACCAAACCCCAAAGCCCACGCACATCAGAACACTTAAACCGTGCCACATCAGCAGTTCATTACGCCAATGCCACACGGGAATATTCAGTTTTCTCAGGCGCGCCGCCTCCAGTTTGTATGCCGCAGCAACGTTGCGCACCACTGAGTTGCAAACAAAACGATAAACGTTTTCGCCAAATCGCGCGGAAGACGCATCCTCAGGCGTTGAAACATGCACATGATGGCCGCGGATATGCTCAATTTTAAAGCCGCCGTAGCAAACACTGGCAAGCAATATCCCACCCGCTGCCTGTTCAAACTTGCTGGGTTTATGAATTAATTCGTGCGCGACATTGATCGCGACGACGCCGCCCACAACGCCCTGAGAAAGCAGCCAACTTGCCATACCGGAAAACGATAGCTGAGCGCTTGCAAAATACTGGCCCGAATAGAGCAGTACCACCAAATACATGGGCACGCACAGTAACGTCAGCACGCGATAGTAGCGCTGTGCTTCCAGCGTCGCCAATTCGCTACGCTCTGGATTTTGGCGATCACGCCCGACGATATAGTCAGCTATCGGCAGCAGCACAAATAAGCCAAATATCGGCAACCATGCTGCTAGATTGGGCATCCCATAGCATTCCCCTAGCCAAGCCGCCAAAGGCATCAATAAAGGAATAAGAAAGATTGCACAATAGCCAACTGCTTTCCACCGCATTGCGTAAATTTCCATGGCGCACCCAAAACCCTGATTTATCGACCATATTATCAGCGCAACACCGCTAAGCTAACGTGATGCGCTTCTTTGAAGGTAACTCTTATGGCGTTTGACCTAAATCGAATGCTTAAACCACATAGCGTGGCGCTGATTGGCGCCAGCGCCGATCCCAGCTCGATCAGCGGGCTGGTGGCGAAAAACGTGTTGGCGCATTTAGGTGAGGCTGATTTCCCTAAAATTTATTTGGTCAACCCACACCATCAAATACTTTATGGGCATTCCTGCCTAAGTGACATCAAGGCGCTGCCAATGGGTGTTGATTTAGTCATTATCTTAACGCCCTGGACGGCGACACCAGATTGCATTGAGGCATTAGCTAACCGCGATATTGGTGGGGTCGTATGCATCAGTATCGCCACCGAAAGCAGCATCGCTGGCGTGCTCTGGCAATCGCGTAAGAGCCTACTTGCCAAGCTAAGGCGCCAGTTAAACCGACTAAATCTTGGACTGATTGGGCCCTCAAGTTTTGGCCTGCAGCTGCCGCATGTCGCGCTGAATGCCTCTTTGATTCCGCAATTGGCACACGCAGGCGGCGTAGCCATGATTAGTCATTCTGAAGCGGTCGCCGCTGTTGCAGCGGAATATTGCGCCGAACAGGGCCTTGGGCTGCGTGCGCTGATTACTTTAGGCGACGCGGTTGACATCAACGCCGCCGAGCTGCTCGACTATTTCGCCAATGACGCCAACACCACAACGGTGCTACTGCAGCTACCGCCCTGCGCGATTGCAACCGCCTCGCTTAAGCAAGAATTTTTTTCCGCGTTACGCGCCTGCGCGCAGCGCAAGGCAACCGTCGTCTGGTTGAGCGCGCATGACCTGATTAGTCCCCTCAATAGCGCGGAATCCAGTGCTGTCCGGAACGATGCACGCGCCGAATCCTTGGCCGCAGCGATCATCGATGGCCATATTTTGCAGCAAGGTGCGCTAACGGTCACGAACCTTGAAAACTTTTGCGAAGCGGCACATTTAAAGCAATTTGCGCGCGCCGGTTTTGCCTCAGTCAAACCTAAAAGCTCAACATTTACGCCGCCAAACCCTCAAAAAATGGTGCTGACGGGCAATAGCGCGGCACTACTCGCACTGTGTGTCCATGCAGCTAAAATGATAGATTTTGACCTGCCTGCCCTGCCGGTCACGTTAATACGGAAGTTACGCCCCTTACTGGCCGCACGCAGCAACATCGTGAATCCGCTCGACTTAGGCCGTGATGCTAGTCCAGCGCGCTACACACAAGTGGCACACGCATTCGCACCTTTTCCCGGCACGCTGTTGTTTTGCCATCACCCGAATGCTTTTTCTGATGGCTATGCAATTGCCGAGACACTGTGCAACGAAAGCGATCTGACACGAACCAACGCCGATCACCTGCGCATCGCCATCTTTACCGGTCGCGCGCAGGCACCCGCGCGCGCGCTTTTAAGAACGCACGGGTACGCCACCTTCGATTTAGCTGCAACCGCGATGCGCGCGTTACGAATGCGCGAACATCTGGGCGAAATTCGGGCCGCTTCTAGGCGTTATCAAGTACCCAGCCAGCCCATAGTGGGCATCAGCGTAATCAGCGCTAGCGGCATCCGCATGGTTTTACGCGATATTCAAAGCGCGGACGAGATCGAGCTGCAGCGCGGTTTTTTGCGCTTGAGCGCAGAGGAAGTGCGCATGCGCTTTATGCATCCGTTGAAAGCGCTGACGCATGATCTTGCGGTGCGCCTGACTCAGCTAGATCCCCATCGCGACATCGCGCTGGTGCTAGCGGCCCCTGCACCCGTGGGTCAAGCAGAAATTTACGCCGTGGTGCGGGCATCGCGCGCACCAAGCTACCGACACCGAATACGCACCGATGCAGAATTCGCCATCGTGATTCCACAGGCGCTTTCCGGCCAAGGTTTAGGCACAAAATTAATGCTTGCGCTGATTCAGCGCTGCCAAGCGGCGGGCATACACAGCCTGTGGGGTGACATACTGGCTGAAAACGCCGCCATGTTGGCGCTTGCGCGAAAACTGGAGTTCAAAGTGCAAAAGCATCCCGACCAAGACTGTGGCGGCGGCAATATGGTGCGCGTGGCGCGGGCGATTTAGGCAAGTTGACGCGACTGAAATATCGGCATAGGCTATCAGCATATGTCAAAACTTTGGAGTAACACCATGCTCAATGAACGTACTGCGTCACTGTTTCGCAATGGCCGCAACCAAGCCGTTCGCATTCCGCGTGAATTCGAGTTTGAGGGCACCGAGGTCACCCTGCGCAAGGAAGGCACCCGGTTAATTATCGATCCAGTCAAAACAAAACCCACTTTGCTCGAACTGTTGGCCACTTTTGAACCCATAGAAGAAGAATTTCCAGAGATCCAAGATTTGCCGTTGCCCATTGACGAGCAAATATTTTGAGCACCAATGCGGCGCGCAACTATCAATACATGTTGGACACCAATATTGTTTCAGCCCTGGTGCGCAACCCTCATGGCGCACTTGCGCATAAATTGAGCGTCATCGATACCGCAACTCTCTGTATCAGCATCATTGTTGCCGCCGAAATTCGCTTTGGCTTGGTCAAGGGGGTGGCGAAGCAGATGCGATTGCAGATTGAAGCCACTCTTGAAACTATCGACATCCTGCCACTCACTGCGCCAGCCGATACACATTACGGCGAAATTCGTAGCTATCTTGAGAAGCGCGGTCAGCCGATCAGTGCAAACGACTTATTTATCGCAGCCCACGCACGCTCCCTAAATCTGACGCTCGTGAGCAATAACACGCGCGAATTTGAACGGGTGCCGGGTTTGAAGTTGCAAGACTGGTTGGCCACAACGTGAGAGCGCGTGGTGCGCGCGATTTAGGTCACTTGACGCGCTGTTAAATAAAGCCGCGGCATTACCTGTAGCATACCTGCAAACCTAACAGCAGGGTCCGCCCATGAACCGCCACAAGCTCCGTACGTTTTTAGCCCACTTACGCACCTGGTTAGTGGCTTGCCTGCTGCTGTCAAACCTATGCTATGCCGCGCGGCTAGACATCCCCGGCCCCACCGGCAGCGGCCTATTCGGCATTACAGTCACGGTATTGCCGAACGGCAATTTCGTGGTGACTGATTCTGGGTTCGATGCGCCTGGGCCGATCGGCAATGTTGGTGCTGTGTATCTATACGCCCCTAATGGCACGCTAATCAGCACGCTGACCGGGTCGCAAGGCAACGATCAAGTAGGCTCGGGGGGAATTACAGTCCTTGCCAATGGCAACTTTGTCGCAAGGAGCGTGAACTGGAACGGCTCTCGTGGAGCGGTGACCTGGGGCAGCGCGGCAACGGGTGTCTCAGGTGTGGTGTCGCAAAGCAATTCACTGGTCGGCGGTAGTGCGAGTGATCAGGTTGGCGGCAGCATCGTCACCGCCTTGAGCAATGGCAACTATGTGGTGCGTAGTCCAAACTGGGATGCCCCCGTCGGCCCGGTGATCGATGTCGGTGCGGTGACCTGGGGCAACGGCAGCGGCGGCACGGTCGGCTTGGTTTCCGCCAGCAATTCGCTGGTCGGCGCTACTGCGAGTGATCAGGTCGGCTCCCCCGGTGTCACCGCCTTGAGCAATGGCAACTATGTGGTGCTCAGTGTAAACTGGGATGCCCCTTCGCCGTTGGTGACCGGTGTCGGCGCGGTAACCTGGGGCAATGGCAGCGGCGGCACGGTCGGTTTGGTTTCCGCCAGCAATTCTCTGGTCGGCGGTAGAGTTAATGATGTCGTCGGCAACAACGGCGTCACCGCCTTGAGCAATGGCAACTATGTGGTGCTCAGTCGAAACTGGGATGCCCCCGTCGGCCCGGTGACCGATGTCGGTGCGGTGACCTGGGGCAATGGCAGCGGCGGCACGGTCGGTTTGGTTTCCGCCAGCAATTCTCTGGTCGGCGGTACTGCGAATGATATCGTCGGCTCCCCCGGTGTCGCCGCCTTGAGCAATGGCAATTATGTGGTGCGCAGTACAGACTGGGATGCCCCCTCGCCGTTGGTAACCGATGTCGGCGCGGTGACCTGGGGCAATGGCAGCGGCGGCACGGTCGGCTTGGTTTCCGCCAGCAATTCTCTGGTCGGCGCTAGAGCGAGTGATTTCGTCGGCAGCAACGGCGTCGCCGCCTTGAGCAATGGCAACTATGTGGTGGGCAGTCGAAACTGGGATGCCCCTTCGCCGTTGGTGATCGATGTCGGTGCGGTGACTTGGGGCAATGGCAGCGGCGGCACGGTCGGCTTGGTTTCCGCCAGCAATTCTCTGGTCGGCGGTACTGCGAGTGATGCCGTCGGCATAGGCGGCGTCACCGCCTTGAGCAATGGCAACTATGTGGTGCGTAGTCCAAACTGGGATGCCCTCAGTGTCGGTGCGGTGACCTGGGGCAATGGCAGCGGCGGCACGGTCGGTTTGGTTTCCGCCAGCAATTCGCTGGTCGGCGGTAGTCTTAATGATCTCGTCGGCTCCCTCGCCGTCACCGCCTTGAGTAATGGCAACTATGTGGTGCGTAGTTCAAGCTGGGATGACCCCGTCGGCCCGGTGACCGATGTCGGTGCGGTGACCTGGGGCAATGGCAGCGTCGGCACGGTCGGTTTGGTTTCCGCCAGCAATTCTCTGGTCGGCGCTAGAGCGAGTGATCTCGTCGGCAACACCGGCGTCACCGCCTTGAGCAATGGCAACTATGTGGTGGGCAGTCAAAACTGGGATAACCCCACCGGCCCGGTGACCGATGTCGGTGCGGTGACCTGGGGCAATGGCAGCGGCGGCACGGTCGGTTTGGTTTCCGCCAGCAATTCTCTGGTCGGCGATACTGCAAGTGATCTCGTCGGCAGCGCCCTCGGCAGCGACGGCGTCGTCGCTTTGAGCAATGGCAATTATGTGGTGCGCAGTACAGACTGGGATGACCCCTTCGGCCCGGTGATCAATGTCGGTGCGGTGACCTGGGGCAATGGCAGCGGCGGCACGGTCGGCTTGGTTTCCGCCAGCAATTCTCTGGTCGGCGCTAGAGCGAGTGATTTGGTCGGCAACAATGGCGTCACCGCCTTGAGCAATGGCAACTATGTGGTGCGTAGTTCAAGCTGGGATAACCCCGCGCCAGTCACCACAAATTCAGGCGCCATCACCCGCGGCATCGGTAGTGGAGGCACCAGCGGACTTATCAGCATCAGCAACAGCGTGTTGGGCACGGCGGCAAGCGGTGGCCTCAACATGGTGTTTAGCTACGACCTGACGCGTGAACACCTGATTGTGGGTAGGCGTAGCGACAATATCGTCACGATTTTCAGCGACTTGGC
>JAYUUS010000155.1:0-3911 GCA_043754435.1 Rhodanobacteraceae bacterium | reverse complement strand
ATGGACATGAGCGGTTTGAAGAACTGGCCGCAAAGTTAAAGCCGCAAGGCTAAAGGAGCAATATCATGGCAGAAGTTGCAGTTGTGGGCGGCTATAATCGCGGCCAAGAAGGGTATGCAGTAATCGGCATTGAAACGACCGCTATCGCGCCTGATACGGCGACTTTGCCAACGGTTCCGACGCTGGCACTGATGGGTTATGCCAACGTGCCAAGCGCGCAGAAAACTAACGGTTCGACCAAAGTATTCGCGGCGGGTAGTGCCTATCCGCTGGCAACCAAAAAGGGGCGGCGTGAAAACAACCTGAGCGGCACGATGACGCTGG
This sequence comes from Rhodanobacteraceae bacterium, assembly GCA_043754435.1. Classification (GTDB taxonomy): domain Bacteria; phylum Pseudomonadota; class Gammaproteobacteria; order Xanthomonadales; family SZUA-5; genus JANNYA01. The sequence continues at coordinate 3,587 of JAYUUS010000155.1, read as the reverse complement.
GCGACGGGGCGGGACCGGTCACGTTGCTGCAGGCCTCAATTCGCAGCAACACGGCACTAACAACGGCGGCGCGAAGCCTTTGTTTGCCTTACGTTTGCATTGGGCGCGGCGCAGTCGGCGCTTGTGATGCAACGCGCTCTAAAGCTTCGATTTATCGTTATGGTTTAGTGTCCTCGTTGGGGTTGAGCGTTACGCCGGAAAGCGGCGCGATGCTCAATTACAGCGTTGTCGCAATGACGGGGCAGACCTCGACGGCGCTCACGACGACGACGGTAAACCATGCGGCGATTGCAACGGCGGGCGGCGCTCCGTATTCGTGGGATCATTTATCCGTTACGATTGGCGGGTTGGAATGGCGCGCGTATATCGCTTCGATTGATTTGCAGATCAACAACAGCGTTACGGCTCGCTTGATGCGCGGTCAGCAGACGGGCGGCGAAGCAAACCCGCTCTCGCGCGCGCCGCGCGACATTATGCCGGGCAACGAAGACAATTCGCTTTCGATTACTCTGGCCGCGCCGTTTCCTTCCACGCTAACGGATTATTCAACGATTGTGATTGCGCTGGCAAACGGCGTCCATACGCACACATGGACGCTTTCTACGAACGAAAACAACGAACAAACCGAAGGCGCTGTCGATAACGGCGGCGATTTCAGCTACACGGCGGGTATTCTCGCGGGCGGCGTCGGTTACGTTTACGCTTAATCGTTTACGCTTAAAGGAGCAATTATGAGTGAAGTGAACCTGATCGCACCGGACGTGACCGTGCTGACAATGCCCGCAGAATCGTTTCAGAAAGCGGCGCAAAGTGTGGTCGGCGCGCCGAAAGAGACGCTCACGAAACGCAGCTTTTTCAAGAGTGACAAGTCGAAGTACGCGGGCAAAGTCGAATTAGACGGCGAAACGTTTTACTTTGACCGCATCAGTGACGGCGTGTTGGAGAAAATCGAGGCAGTGCCGCAACGCATCAAGGCCGCGCTGGGTAAAGACGAAGAGCCGACCGCTAAACAACAGAAGGCCAAAGACGTGATTGAGCTTGATGCTGTTGATATGGTGATTGTTGATGCGTTGCGCGCGTGGTCATTGGATGCGCCGTGCGATGACGCTAATAAGCGTGATTTGCATCTCGATATCAAAGCGCGTTTGTGCGACCGTATTAGTGCATTTACGCGAGCAGGTGAGACAGAGGCGCGATTTCATCAGCGCAACGGTAGCGGCGGTATTGCAGGGCAAGGCGTGGCGTGATGAGTTGATTGATGCGCCGCACCTGCTCGGCTATTTTGAGGATTTTCTCACGTTGAAGAGTATGGGCGGCAACACCGAAACGGCGCGAATGTTCGAGATGCCGACAGACAGCGGGCAGTGGCGTGAAATGATGCGCGCTATCGGGGTCTGCTATCACCTATCGGAGTGTGCAACCGAACACGGACGCTACGAAAACATGATGAAGGGCTTCGAGATTTTGATTAAGAAGCCGACGCTGTAAAGGAACCCCATGTTTGGAGCGGGATTAAGCGTATTGAGCGGCGTTGCGGGCTTGGGAATGAGCGTCTACGGTGGTGCTGGTTCGCTGCTTTCCAACGCCTTTGGCCTCGGTGAAAAAGCGGGCGGCGCGGTCATTGGCGGCGTTGTCGGCGGCATTCACAAGGCGATGCAGGGCGGCTCGTTTGCGGCGTCGGTTGCCGCAGCGATTGGCGGCGCTTTAACGGGCGCAATCGTCGCGGGCATCACTTCCTCGGTTCGCAGTGCCGTCGCGCGCTCGCAAAGCATTCTCGCACAGTCGCAAGCGACGGGCTGGGGCATCGGCGCGAGTACTCGAAGTGTTTACAACGCGGCGGGTTTTGGCATCAGTGCCGACAAATTGCCGCAGCAGAACGCGATGATGGGCGGCATGAGCGCGAGTATCTATGGCGGAGACGGTAGCGGCTCCGGGCAAGATTTGGCGGCTTACAGACGGTTCTACAAACGCAGCGCGAGTTCCGGCCGCGCTGGTTTGGCGTTAGCGCAGAGCGTGGAAGGCATGACGGGGCGGCAGGGTTTTCGCGGTATGGCGAATCTTGACGATTCCCAATTCTCACGTCAAATGAGCCGTTCGTCGGCAATGCAGTCGGGCTTGGGAATGAACCCGACCGAGGTGCGGCGCGGCGCGCAGGAAATGACGCTTTTAGGCGCTTCGTTTTCGCAGTTTTTCAGCCTGATACGTGACAAGGCCGGAAGCGCGATTATCCGCAACCTTGTCATCCCGCTTAACAACGCGCTCGATTGGATTATTTCACACAGTGACGGCATTGGGAAAAGCATTGAGCGCGGCGTGGATGCGGCGTTTAAGGCACTCAATACAGTTGGGTCGTGGTTGTATGCCGATTTCCCCGTGATGGTGTTGAGCGGGCTGGAAACGCTGGCATCAACGGCGGGTGATATGCTTTCGCAGCTACCCGACACGTTTAGCGAACTTGGCCAAGACATCAAGTACTCGTTGTTGGATGCGTTGGGCAAGGTGCCGCAGCTTTTGGGCGATTTGTTCGCGCCTATTGGCGAGTATCTCAAAACAACGATTTTGCCGCCGTTGGTCACGTTTTTCGACGGGATTAAAAGCGCGCTGCTAAAGTTTCTCGATAATCCGAAAATCGCGGCGGCGTTACGGTTGGGCGAAAGCGTGTTGGGTCTCGCGCCTGACGCGTTGGCAACTGAAAAGCGGATTACAGACACAACAACCGGAATCGCCAAAAATGCGGGATTATCTCAGACGGCTCAAGACGTTGTGACTTTGGGAACTATCCCCGCGCTGATGTATGCGGGCAAAAAGGCCGTCGGTGCGGGTGCAAGTTGGCTTTGGAAAAACACGGGCGGGCGATTGTTTGGCGGCGGCGCAAAGGCGGTTTCGGCGGTTGCCACAGTTGCAGATGATGCGGCGGTAGCGGCTCCTTCGCTTTTCGCGCGTGCAGCGGGTTTAGCCGGAAAAGCGGGTGCAGCGGTTCTGGGGAAGCTCGCGCTGCCATTGGCCATCGCCCAAACCGCTGTTGCAGGCTACGGGCTTTACAAGGATGTCAAAGAGCAGGGTGCGGGGCAATGGATGCGTAACGTGTGGGGACGCACGCGCGACATTGCGACGTTTAACATGGGGCATTATGACGAAACCGAACAGGCACGCATGACGCGCGGTGGACAGGCGAGTGCCAAAGCCCCCAGCGTTTTAGATTCGATAATGGGCGGTTTGGGCGGCGTTAAAAGCAGCGCGGCGGATTGGTGGAAAAACATTTCAACGCGCCCGCCGAGTGTCTTGGAAGTCGATAATGACCCGAACGTGAAACACGATTTTAACCATTCGCTAAAAGGCTTGCGCAACGGGTTTACGGCTCGTGCGAACGGGCTTGAGCAATGGGCGCATGACAAGAAAAACGAGATGGGAACGGTAGAGGAACGGCGCGCGGCCTACAAATCGTGGGACGAAATCGCCAAAAACACCAAGCGCAGCGCCGACGCCACGGAGAAAGTGCCGTCGATCCTGAATCAGTTTGGGCAGCAGATTGTGTCGCGTGCGTTGGCGTATGAGAAAGAAGACACGACACGCAACATCATGCGCGG
>JAYUUS010000154.1:0-37293 GCA_043754435.1 Rhodanobacteraceae bacterium | reverse complement strand
AGTTCTTGTCGATGATGGAAAAGCCCGATGTCGATTCCATTGAAGGCTTAAGCCCGGCGATTTCGATTGAGCAAAAATCCACCTCGCACAATCCGCGCTCCACGGTCGGCACGATTACCGAAATCTCTGACTACTTGCGCCTGCTGTTTGCCCGCGTCGGCACGCCGCGCTGCCCGGATCACGGCGTGGCGTTGGCCTCACAAACCGTGCAGCAAATGGTGGATCACGCGCTGGCGTTAAACAGCGACAAGCGCTACATGATGCTGGCTCCGGTGGTGAAAGAGCGCAAAGGCGAACATGCGCAGGTGTTTGAGCAATTGCGCGCTTCCGGCTATGTGCGGGCGCGCGTGAATGGCGAGGTGATTGATTTGGAGGCCACACCAAAGTTGGCGCTGCGCAGCAAGCACACGATTGAAGCGGTGATTGATCGCTTCAAGCCCAAAGCCGATCTCAAGCAGCGGCTGGCGGAAAGTTTTGAGACCGCGCTGAAATTAGGCGACGGCTTAGTCAAGCTGGTGGATATGGACGATGCCGCAGCACCCGAAACGCTGTTTTCCAGCAAGTTTTCCTGCCCGGTGTGCGATTACAGCTTGACCGAAATGGAGCCGCGCTTATTCTCGTTCAACTCGCCGATGGGCGCGTGCCCAACCTGCGATGGTTTGGGCGTGACGCAGTTTTTCGATGCCGCGCGCATTGTCACCGCACCCGGCTCCAGCCTTGCTGGCGGCGCGATTCGCGGCTGGGATAAGCGCAATGCCTACTATTTTGCCTTGATCCGCGCGCTGGCAAAACATCTCAATTTCAGCGTCGATACGCCGTTTAATGAGCTAACTGAAGCGCAGCGGCAAGCGGTGCTGCACGGCACCGGCAAAGTAGAGATCGAAGTCGACTACGTCAGCGAAAACACCGGCGCGATCACGCGGCGGCGTATGAAGTTTGAAGGTATCGTGCATAACTTTGAGCGGCGCTATAAGGATACCGAATCGAACCTGATTCGCGATGATTTGCAGCGCTTTATCAGCGAACGCCCGTGCCCGGAATGCGGCGGCGCGCGGCTCAACCGCCAAGCGCGCAATGTTTACATCGGTGATAAGCCGTTAGCCGAAATCAGCGCGATTTCCATTAGTGATTGCTTAGCGTTTTTTGATGAACTGACGCTACCAGGCTGGAAAGGCGAAATCGCCGCCAAAATTTTGAAAGAAATTCGCGCCCGTCTGCGGTTTTTGGTGGATGTCGGTTTGGATTATTTGATGTTGGAACGCACGGCCGGCACTTTGTCCGGTGGCGAATCGCAGCGCATTCGCTTGGCTAGCCAAATTGGCGCGGGCTTGGTCGGCGTGATGTATGTGTTGGACGAGCCTTCAATCGGCCTGCATCAGCGTGATAATGATCGCTTGCTGCGCTCGCTCATTCGGCTGCGCGATTTGGGCAACACCGTAATCGTGGTCGAGCACGATGAAGACGCGATTCGCGCCGCCGATTATGTGTTGGATATCGGCCCGGGCGCGGGCGTACACGGCGGCCAAATCGTAGCCCAAGGCACGCCAGCGGAAATTTTGCTCGCGAAAAATTCGCTGACGGCGGATTATTTATCCGGTAGACGCGGCATTGAAGTGCCGAAACTGCGTCGCAAGCCCAGCGACGGTGCCTGGCTAAAACTCAAAGGTGCGACCGGCAATAACCTAAAAAACGTCGATTTGGCGATCCCGGTCGGCGTGTTCACCTGCGTCACCGGCGTTTCTGGCTCCGGCAAAAGTACGTTAATTAACGATACGCTCATGGCGCTTGCGAGTCGCAATTTGAATGGCTCTAGTGATCGCCCAGCGGCGCACCAATCCTGCGAAGGCATGGAGCTATTTGATAAAGTCGTCAGCATCGACCAAGGCCCGATTGGCCGCACGCCGCGCTCGAACCCAGCGACCTACACCGGCTTATTCACGCCGATTCGCGATTTGTTTTGCGCAGTGCCGGAAGCGAGGTCGCGCGGTTACGAGGCAGGGCGCTTTAGCTTTAACGTCAAAGGTGGGCGCTGCGAAGCCTGTCAGGGCGATGGCTTAATCAAAGTCGAGATGCACTTTTTACCCGATGTTTATGTGCCGTGCGATGTCTGCCGGGGCAAGCGCTACAACCGCGAAACGCTGGAAATTACCTACAAAGGTAAAAATATCTCAGAAGTGCTGGGCATGACTGTGGAAGATGCTTACAAGCTGTTTGAGCCGGTGCCGTTTTTGGCGCGCAAACTCAAAACGCTGCTGGACGTGGGCTTGAGCTACATCACGCTGGGGCAAAGTGCGACCACCATTTCCGGCGGTGAAGCGCAGCGCGTCAAGCTAGCCACCGAACTTTCCAAGCGCGACACCGGGCGCACGCTCTACATCTTGGATGAGCCGACCACGGGCCTGCATTTTCACGATATCGAGCAACTGCTGCAGGTGCTGCACGAATTGACCGAACGCGGCAACACGGTGGTGGTGATTGAGCACAATTTAGACGTCATTAAAACTGCCGATTGGATTGTCGATATGGGCCCAGAAGGCGGCTTTCGCGGGGGCCAAGTCATTGCCACCGGCACGCCGGAGCAGGTTGCAAAAAATCCCGCCAGCTATACGGGGCAGTATTTGAGTCGGGTTTTAAAGCTGAAAGGCAGTTCAAAGTCCGCTGCTGCCGATCCGAAAACTGCGAAAAAGAGGAGTGCCAAGTTGGCGTAATGTAGTTAGATCAGCGGTAGGAGTAGGTGATTTGAAACAAATTGATAATTCCCCGCATGATTTATCATCAAAATTGTTTGACGCGATAGTCTGAGTTTCCCGAAACAACGCATCTATGATGGCGACACTACGTCTACTGCTCAAAGCAATTGTTCCCCCTATTGTTTGGCTAGCGGTAAAAACGCTGGTAAAGCGCAAGCCAACGCAGTTACCCGACTGGGAGCTGTGCCCAAACGGCTTTGAGAACAATCAGACGCGTGGCTGGAATTTGGCGCGAGTCGCGGCATCGGAGCGCTCACGTTTTGCCGATTTTCGTGCGCAAGTGGCGGCACCCGCTGTTTTGGCGGTCGCCCACGAAGTGGACGATGTCCGTATGGAGTGCTCCTGGGCGCACAATCTTGCGATCACTTGGGGCTATGTGTTGGCGCGTGCGGCAGCGGGGAAGCCGCAGCTTAACGTGTTGGACTGGGGTGGCGGCTTGGGCCATAGTTTCTTGCTTGCACGCAGCTTATGGCCGGAATTAACCTTGAGCTATTGCATTAAGGACTTGCCCGAGATGGTCAAAGCGGGGCGCGAGCTATTGCCGGAGGTGCGCTTTGTGGATAGCGATGCCGATGCCTTTACGCAGCGGTATGATTTGGTAATCGCCAGTGGATCTTTGCATTACGCAGTTGAATGGCGCGCACAGTTACGGGCGCTCGCAAATGCCGCAACTCAATGGCTCTACGTCACCCGCCTACCGACACTCGTCCAGGCAAATTCATATGTGTTCGTTCAGCGGGTGCGCGGGTTGGGTTACGACACCGAATACCTGGGTTGGAGTCTCAATCGCCACGAATTTTTAACTGCGGTGTCTGAGTTAGGTTTGGTACTGGAGCGCGAATTTTTAGTCGATGAAGTGGCACCCGCGCAAAATGCACCGGAACCAGGACGCTATCGCGGCTTCTTGTTTCGTCGGGCGGATTCCGCGCCCGCTAGCGCAGAATGATGATCCGCGACCTATTCTGGCCGCGCAGGCGTTGCTTGGTTGCCGGTGGCTTCGGCTTGATCGGCGCGGCACTGGTGCGGCGTCTACATATATTAGGTGCACAGGTGTCCGTCATTGATGCCCAAATTGTCAAAAGTGGTGCCAATCGCACACAGCTCCACGATCTTGAAAGCGCTGTTGCCATCACCGTTGCCGATGTTGCGGATCGTACGCAACTGGCGCGTTTGTTGCCGGGGCAACAAGTGATTTTTAATGTGCTTGGAATGCCAGGCCATCTGGAATCATTACAAAATGCCGCAGATGATCTGGCGGCAAATGCGCTGGCACCGATTGCTTTACTCAATGGTTATGTCGAGCTTTGCCCTAGTGCGGCGATGGTTTTTACCAGCACGCGCCAAGTCTATGGCCGGCCGCACTATTTGCCAGTAGACGAAGCGCACCGGCTAGATCCCCTTGATCTAAACGCAGTGCATCGCTTGATGGCAGAGATGTATCACCGGCGTTTTGCCGAACAGCGCAATTTGCCGATCCGAATTCTACGTTTGGGTAACACCATTGGCCCCGGTATGCGCCGATTTGATGGCCGCCAAAGTTTTATCGGCGCCTGGATTGCGGCCTTAGAACGCGATGAGGTTTTTGAAGTTTGGGGCGGCGAGCAAGAGCGCGAGCTTTTGGATGTTGAAGATGCCGTCGATGCCTTGTTGCTAGCGGCAAGTGCCGCAGTGCCGAACGGTGCGGTGTATAACATTGCCGGCGATACACCGATCACGCTAAAAAATCTGGCCGCGCAAGTCATTGAAATTTACGGTAGCGGCCGTTTCGAATGTCGAGATATGCCGGCCGATTCCGCGCACATCGAAATAGGTAGCTTCCGTACTAGCATCGCACGCGCGCATGCCGAATTGGGTTGGCAGCCGCGTACTGGCCTACGCATGACGCTGCAACGCGCGTTGCTCGGCGCGAATGGCAGCAATGAGCGTTTTTAACGGCCCGCTTGCTGGCTATCTAGCCCAGCAGGTCGAACTTGACGCGGCGTTTAAACGCGTTTTGTCCAGCGGCAATTATGTACTCGGCAATGAGGTAGAGGCGTTTGAGCACGAGTTTGCGCAGGTGCTTAGCGGTAGTCGGCAGGCAGTCGCGGTAGCGAGTGGCACCGATGCACTGGTGCTTGCGTTGCGGGCTTTTGATATTGGCGTGGGCGATCAAGTGATCACGGTGTCGCACACGGCAGGTGCAACGGTTGCCGCCATTATTCAGTGTGGTGCGGTGCCGGTTCTGGTCGATATTGATTCCACCACACTCACCATCGACCCACACTGCGTCGCTGCGGCTATTCGCCAGTGTCATCAGCAGAACTTAAGCAGTGGCCTGCGTTTGCGCGCGATTTTAGCGGTGCATCTGTATGGTCAGGTGGCTGACCTGGAGGTTTTGACGCCACTCGCAGAAAAGCATGATCTGATCCTAATAGAAGACTGTGCGCAAGCGTTTGGTGCGCTTAGTCAAAATCTGCCGGTAGGTAATGCCGGTCATGCGGCGGCTTTTAGTTTTTATCCAACCAAAAACCTAGGCGCGTTTGGTGATGGTGGCGCGGTCTATCTAGCAAATCCAGCGGCACAGCGCGTACGCAGCATGCGCCAATATGGTTGGGCGCGCCCGCAACTGAGCGTTGAGCCCGGCATCAATTCGCGCTTGGATGAACTACAGGCGGCATTTTTGCGGGTGCAATTGGCTGCGTTCGATGCCGCAATGCAAGGGCGGCAGCGGGTTGCGGCGCGCTATCAAGCGGCACTTAAAGATACCGGGTTGATCTTGCCAGTGATTGGGGATGCACAAAATCGCCACGGTTTGCATTTGTATGTCGTGCGCAGCGCACAGCGCGATCACATCAAAGCTGAACTGGCCGCGCAGGGCATTCCTAGCCAAATTCACTATCCGCACCCTGTACACCTACAGCCGGGCTTTCGCCATGCGATCCAGGTTGGCGCGGGTGGGCTTGCCAATAGTGAACAAGCGGCGCTTACCGTGCTTAGCTTGCCTATGCATCCGTATTTGGCTGACGCGGTAGTCGATCAAGTTGCGCACGCAGTGCGAAGCGCGCTTTAGGCACAGCAGCATGCGCTACTACTGCACCTATTTTGATCGCTACTACTTGCCGCGCGGGCTGGCGCTGTATCAATCTTTATGCCGCCATGCCGGTGAATTTTTCCTGCATGTGCTCTGTTTAGACACCCATACTAGCCGTGTACTGTCAGCACTGGCATTGCCGCACATACAGATTATTCACCTGGATGATTTTCTAGACGACGACGCCAAATTGCGCCGTGCCCACGCTACAAGGTTGGCGTTAGATTTTTATTTTACCTGCACCGCGTCGCTACCGATCTATCTGTTGGCGCGACACCAAAATATCGACGCGATTAGCTATTTAGACGCAGATTTATACTTTTTTTCCAGCCCAGAACCGATTTTCGAGGCGCTCGGCGGCGCGCTGATCATGGCGATTGAGCATCGCTTTCCTGACCCTCGCCAAGCTATTTTGGCGGGCCGTTTTAATGTGGCGATGCAGTATTTTCGTCGCAGTGATGAGGCTAATCAATGCTTACAACGTTGGCGCGAACAGTGTTTAGACTGGTGCCATGATCGCCTGGAAGAAGGCCGATTTGGTGATCAAAAATACCTCGATGAATGGCCTAGTCTTTATCCGGGCTTGCATATTTTGCAACATCCTGGAGCCAATTTGGCACCGTGGAATCTTGCGCGGCATCAGCTAAGTTGGGCTTCAACGCCCGGCAACGATTTGCTTGTTGACGGCAAGCCTTTGATTTTCTTTCATTTTCACCGAACCCGCCGAATTTTCGCAAAACTGTACGATCCAACGCTCGCCGAGTTTAAAGTCACATCTTCGCCCTTGATACGCGCAATTTTCCGCCCGTATGCGCGCGCACTGGAACAGGCGGAAAACTCAGTGTTTGAGTTGTTACCGGAGGTGAATTTGACCTTGAGCCAACGCGATCAAGCGGTACACCAACAGCTCCGTGCGCGCTTATCAGCGGTGCGAAGGTTTCTACAAAAGCTTTTCGCTGGACATTTTGTTTGGCTTTAACAGCTGCGTGTTTGGCTATTCAAGGACGGGATGAAGAGTTACGATCTATCGCACGCTGGGCGGTCAGCTTGCTGCTGTGCCGACGCAGAACAACACGATTCTAGGCCACGGCACGGTAACGTTCTCGGGCTGTGACGCTGCGGTCTTGCGCTATCAGTTCGATGACGCGTTGATTGCGGGTGCGTTTAAAGCGCGCGCGGGACAAATTAATTTGTCACGTTTGGGTGCGTGTCCGACGCAGTAGCAGAACTATGGCGCGTGTAAAAGTCAGCGTCGTGCTGAAAATTTGGTGGGCACCGAAGGTTTAAAATTGGCGCGTGGTTTGACGCTGGTGACGCACAACACCCGCGAGTTTGAACGGGTTGCTGATTTGCGGCTTGCAGATTGGCAGTAGCGGACTTCACTGGGCATGCCATACAGCTCAAAAAACAATGCGGGAATCCACGACGGATTTACAAAACAATCAAATCACTTCAAAGCCTTCTAAAAACGCTACCTTAGCGACATGATAAAGCTGCTCAATCAATTTTCTCAGCGCCTGCTTTTGCCGGGCAGCTGCGCCTTATGTGGGGCACTGGTGCGCACTGATCTGGCGCTGTGTGGTGCATGTGCGGCTGAGTTGCCGCGCAACCAGGCCTGCTGTGCGCTGTGTGCGCTGCCCTTGAGCGTGGCCGTGCCCTGTTGCGGCCGCTGCTTGAAAAAGCGCCTGCTGATCACGCGTATCGTGGCACCGTTTCAATATGCGCATCCAATCGATTCCCTAGTTTTGCGCTTTAAAAAGCGCGGTGATTTGGCTTGCGGAGCGCTGTTGGCGGCGCTATTTTCACAGGAATTTGCCGCGACCTATCTAGACCAAATGCCGCAAGCGCTAGTGCCAGTACCTTTGCATGATGCGCGGTTGCGCGTTCGAGGTTTCGATCAAGCGCGGCTGTTAGCGCAAGCAATGGGAAAAGCGACTACGCGCCCGATAATGACCGGCCTGCTGCGCACGCGCGATACCGGTACGCAAGGTGGCTTGAGCGCTACGGCGCGCGTGCGCAATGTTGCGGGTGCATTTGTGGCCTCAGGTTTTAATGCGGTGCAGCACGTTGCTTTGATTGATGATGTCGCAACGACTGCGGCCACTTTGAACGCCTGTGCCTTGGCGCTTAAACGCGCCGGAGTGAAACGCGTCGACGCTTGGGTAATCGCTAGGGCGTAACGCGCACCTAACAAAAACCGCTAAAGCGGAGCCTTTGCGCCACTAAAACGTATCACTGCGCCACCTACCATTTCGCCATTAATCGTCGGAATTGTCGCGTTTTGATGCACATAAATGGTTGCCGGTTGTTCTAAGGTAATTGCGCCAGCAACGCGTGCACCTGGGCCTAAAACGATGCGGGGTGGTTGTGGGTCTTTGCCCCACCAGTTGCTTAAGCGCGGTTTTTTTACACGTAGCTCGCCCATCACTGCGGCGCCATTAAGCACCACGTCACCCCAGGTGGTAAAAATATTGCCTTGAACCGTGACGGTGCCCAGCTCCACATCGCCATTCACCGTGCTAATGTCTTTAGCGATGCTGCCACCGGCGAAGTTAAGCGTGCCGTTTACGGTTGTGATTTCACCCGTTATTTGGCTGTCTAGACCTAGCTCAATATCACCGTTGACGCTGCTGACATCGCCATTAACGCGCAGCGATTTGCTGGCTTCAATGCTGCCGTTAACGCTGCTGATATCTTGCACGGTATTGTTGCCGCCTAGTTCAATATCGCCGTTAACATTGCTGAGATCTTTCGCGTTTGCGCCAGCGCTCAGCGTGACATCGCCGTTCACCGAACTGGCGTTTTGCGCCTCAGAGTTGGTGTTGACGGAAACGCTGCGATTGACGCTGGTATTGCTGCTGGCACTCGCGCTTTGCATAAAGCCGGGGTTTGCTAGTAGCGCCACGAATGCGGCGGTTACGATCGTTGACTCAGCCTTAGGAAATTTCATCTCGCTGCCTTACGTGCGGCAAAGGCGGCTTGGTAAGCCATTGCCAAGTCATGTGCAGAAAGCGGAGCTTTGGTTTGAAGATCAGAAGATGCCGTTTCAAGTAAGCGTGGGGCAAACATGTTGACGAACATTGCTGAGTGGTTTTCGCTGTTGATAACGTTCATGGCATAAATCCTCTGTGTGATGATAATCGGCTTCGGCGGCTGCCGTTGCTAGACTGTGCTTAGGGATATGCAAACGCCGTGCCAAGGATATTTGGCGGCTTAAACGTGCGATTTCTGCGCTTTAAACCAGAATCCTTATGTCGATAGTCACGGCTAAGCCTGCAAGGCAAGCTTGTTTTAGTACCATTGCCGCCCGCTGGTAGCCATTTTCGCCAACGTCATCAGCAAATCATCCACATTATTGGGAAAACGCATGTCCGAATTGTCCGAAGCTGCAGAAAAACGTCCGTTATCGAACGCAGTGCCCCGTAAGCCGCATTTGCTTTTGATACTAGACGGTTGGGGCGAGCGGGAAGCGGCACCTGACAACGCCATTAGCAATGCCAACTGCCCGAATTGGCGCCGGATCTGGGCTAACTATCCGCACACGTTGATTAAAACCGACGGCCTGAGCGTGGGTTTGCCCGAGGGGCAAATGGGCAATTCTGAAGTCGGTCACATGAATTTAGGCGCAGGACGTATTGTCTATCAAGATTTGACGCGCATTAACTTGAGCTTAGAAAATGGTCAATTTGAGCATAATGTCGCGCTCAATCATGCTTGTGCCAGCGTGCGCCGGAACGGCGGCACCTTACATTTGTTGGGGCTGTTGAGCGAAGGCGGTGTGCACAGTTTGGAAACGCATATTTTCGCAATGCTGAAATTGGCGCATGCGCGCAAGGTGCGCAAAATTGCGGTACACGTATTTTTAGACGGACGCGATACACCGCCGAAAAGCGCAGCCGCCTCTATACAGCGTCTGCAGACGTTGGCGGATGAGCTAAACAAGAATGAGCTAAACAAGGGTGAGATAAAAAAGGGTGAGATAAATAAGGGTGAAATGGGCAAGGTCAAAATTGCCAGCGTCTCAGGGCGCTATTTTGCGATGGATCGCGACCAGCGGTGGAACCGGGTGCAGTTGAGCTATAGCGCGATTGCTGACGCCGCCGGAACCTACCACGAGCCATCTGCGATGGCGGCGCTGGAAGCCGCTTACGCGCGGGGTGAAAGCGATGAGTTTGTGCAGCCCAGCGTGATTGCGGGCGGTTGTAAAGTCGCAGACGGCGATGCCATGGTGTTTATGAACTATCGCTCTGACCGCGCGCGTGAGATTTCGCATGCTTTTATCGACGAAGATTTTAAAGGCTTTGTGCGCCCCCGCCACGCCGAATTGAGTGCGTTCGTGAGCTTAACGGAGTACTCAAAAGACTTAGCGGTCAGCGCAATTGCGTTTGCACCGCAGTCGATGAGCAATACCTTGCCCGAGCTGATTGCGGCGCGTGGCATGACGCAGCTGCGCATCGCGGAAACAGAAAAGTACGCGCACGTCACATTTTTCTTTAGCGGCGGTATCGAAGCGCCTTATCCCGGTGAAAGCCGGATTATGGTGCCATCCCCAAAAGTGGCGACCTATGATTTACAGCCGGAAATGAGTGTGGTGGCCCTTTGCGATCAGCTTGTTGGTGCGATTGAAAGCCAGCAGTTTGATTTTATCGTGTGCAACATTGCCAACCCGGATATGGTTGGTCATACCGGAATTTTGGCCGCAGCCATTCAAGCGGTGGAAGCGGTGGATGCGGTACTTGGGCGCATTGAGCAAGCGATATTGGCCGTCGGCGGCACTATGCTAATCACCGCCGATCACGGTAATTTGGAGCAAATGTGGGATTTTGAAAGCAATCAAGCGAACACCCAGCATTCGATGAACCCGGTGCCGCTGGTTTTGGTTGCGCCGCAAACAGCATTTGTATTGCGCGCAGGCGGCGCACTGAAAGATATTGCCCCGACTTTGCTTAAGCTGATGCAGATCCCGCAGCCTGTCGAGATGACCGGCGAGGCTTTGCTGTAGCTTGATGCGCGTTTCAAAGCGAACGGAATTCTCTCCCTGAACCGCCTAAGATTCGTCATTGCGAACGCAGTGAAGCAATCTTGTCGTTTAAAGCTAGATCGCTTCGCTGCGCTCGCAAAGACGAGGTTCATGGATTGTGTGCAGTTTTGCTCTTTAAAACGGATAACTCAGGATGAACGCTTCTCGTAGCGAAAAATTCAAGCCATTACTGATTGTCTTTTTATCTTTGTTTTGGCTGACAGGCTGGGCGCATGGCGAAACCAATATCGGCAAAGCCGATAGCGCCGAGGTGCGTGAGCGCTTGAGTGCTTTGCGGCGTGAAATTGCGGCCGTCAATGCTGTGCTCAGCGCCAAATCAAGTGAACGCGATAGTGCGGCCAATGATTTGCGCAGCGCTGAACTGGCGATTGCTACCTCGGCGCGGGCGGTAATTGAGTTGAACTTACGCCTGCGCAATAGTGCGCTGGAGTTGGAGGCCCTGACCCAGCAAGAAGCCCAGCTCAATACCAGCCTAACGCGCGAGCGCGACGTGTTGGCGCGGCTGCTGCGCTCGGCCTATGCGATTGGTCAGCTAGAGCAGGTAAAACTGGCGCTTAGCCAAGAAAAAGTTGCCAAAATTGGGCGCGTTTTGGCTTATCACACCTATGTGAATCAGGCGCGGATTAGTGCGATTCAAAATATCCAGTCTAACCTCAGCGCCTCAGCACAATTGCGTGAGCAGATGGCCAATAAACAAATTGAGCTCAATGGCTTGATCGCGGATGAGGCGGAAAACGCTAAAAATTTAAGCGAGAAGCGCGCAGCGCGCAGCGTATTGCTAGCAAAGCTTGCTTTAGAACTACAAACCGGCGAAGCGCGCTTAAGCGAGCTAAGCGCGGATCAGGAGCGTCTCAATGATTTGCTCAATCGTCTGAGCGATTTGTTGAGCGATATCCCAAAAATACTCCCCAACGCGGGTGCGTTTGCCCGGCTCAAAGGTACGCTGGCAAGCCCGCTGGAGGGTGCGGCAGCACAATTAAGCAATTTCGGCGCACTCACCGAAAATGGCCGCGCCGCAACCGGCATTGTGCTGGCCGCACCCCTTGGCTCCCAAGTGCGCGCAGTCGCGGGCGGGCGCGTGGCCTTTAGCGATTGGCTGCGCGGCTTTGGCCTTCTGATTATTATTGATCACGGCGATGGCTACCTCAGCCTTTACGGGCAGTGCGAAAGCGTGCTGAAAGCCGAAGGTGACTGGATCGATGCCGGCACCGTCATTGCCACCAGCGGCCAAATTGAGGCGCTGGGGCCGGGGCTATATTTTGAGCTGCGTCAGCGCGGTAAGCCGGTGGATCCAGGCGTTTGGTTTCGTCGATAGTTGTTGAACGTAAAAAACTCAGTTGACCGCGCTCACGCGCTAGAAAAATTATGCTGAGTATGGATTTCTGGGCTTTTTCGAACCGCACCCAATGGGGGACAAGACCTCGCCGGCCTAGCCGAAAAAAGCACACTCGGGCACGTCCAACTGAGTTTTCTAGGTTGAATTGACGCAGTTCGCGCACTCAATGCGTCAGCTAGCTCGCCGCAACTTCGTCAACATGATCACTCAAAGCCATTCACAAGCAAGCTGTCATTCAAGGTCGTTAACGTCACGTCATTGCCAGTGCCGCCGAGGTAGCTGACCATAAACAACGCGCTGTTCGTTGACAGCGTTGCACCTTCCGCAAGATTTTGGAACGTGCCGCCAACGCCTGCACCACCGCGATTAATAATGAGCGTAAAAATGCTGCCTGGCAGCGGTGCGAAGCCCGGCATCAAGGCCAGATTGAGCTGTGGATTGGACGCCATATTGACGTTGCTCGCGCTGAGTTGATCGTAGCTGCTTGCACTGGCAAGCAAGGCCGACATCACGCCGACACCGTTAAAGCTTAAAAACTCGGTGCTCAGCATGCCTGGGGTATTTAAGGTGCCGCCGTGAATATTGCCCGCGTTAACGACGTTACCGACGCTGCCGGTGCCGAACAGCGTGGCGCTTTGGCCGCTGCTGACGAAAATTGCGTTTTGCGGTGTCTCTGGCAAGCTGCCCGTCACTTGTAAACCGCCGCCTAGGACATCGATTTCGCCGTCAAAGGTGCTCGCGCCACTCAAAGTTAAAACGCCACTGCCGACTTTGGTTAACACGCCACCTGCGCCACTGGCAGAAAGCACCGCCGCACAGTCCGTGCTGGCATTGTTGGTGCCGGTTCTAAGTGCACTGCCGAAGCCGAAAACAACGCTGCTGCTGGCGTTGCAGCTCAAGGCCGCAATTTGTGCATCAAAGTTATTCATGTCTAGAGTTGAGGAGCCGAAGAGCTGGATTGCTGAAGCGCTGGTAATCGCGTTATCGCCGCCTAGACGAATGATGCCGCCTTGGATTGGTGATGCGCCAGTCGTGAACACGTCGCCGGTAAAGTTATTGGTCGAGTTGCTGAATTTCACCGCCACTGAGGGCGCAACGCCGACTTGTACGCCGCCTGTGCCGCTGATTTGACCGTTGAACGTTAACGTGGAATTGTTCGTGGCTGAAATGATTCGACTTGCACCCAGGCCCAATAGCTGGACCGGGCCACCCCAAGCCGAGGTACCATCGAATTGCATTTGACCATTGCCGCTATTACCTGAGCCCACAGTCATGCTCAGTGCTTCATTGCCCATGGAAAAATTTGGCGCTAGCACCAAGGTAGCGCCTGCGGCAAGCAGGGTGCCATTGGCAAGGCTGCCATCGCTGAGGCCAAATGCATGCGCGTGGGTTACGCGTACAGCGCCCGCTTTGATATCGACTATACCGGTAAACGTGCTGTCCCCAGACATCGTCAAACCGACACCTCCGCCCCCTGTAACGCCGGTGCATTCAATGGCACCCGCACCGCTAATGACGCTATTGATGCTCCAGGGTAAGGCGCCGACGACATTTGGCCAGGTTACTTTGAGCGATTGGCCGCCGAGGTTCAGCGCGCCATTAAGCACCATCGCGCCGGCCGCGCCGGTAAAGCTTTGCGCAGCACTCAAACTCATATTCAGCGCAATTAGATTGGTGCCGCTGGTGTTGCTGTTGTTTATGCCGCCGCTGGCGATGCTGAGTGGTGTCCCGGACACTGCGTAGCCCGAAGTTGTGCCGGTGAAGCTGATGCTAGCGGCATTGGAAAATGCGGCTTGATCGTGCGTGTTGGTCTTGTTAGTCGCGGATTCGGGAAACACCAGCGAATCTCCGTTCACGGGTGCGCCGCCGCCACAGCTGGTCCAGTTGAGTGGCGCAGACCATACGCTACTGGCGGCACCGGTCCAGATGCAGGTGCTTGCGAATGCATGCGTGCTAAAGCACGTGACGGTGAGGGCGATCATCAAGCTTTTGCGCGCTGGCGGTACAATCGTTGGCATGTCGAACTCGTTCTTTTTATGGGTAGTTAATCCACTTCAACGTTGGAATGAAGCCAAAACGAACCCTTAAATTTTGCAACGAGCGTGAATTCTTAAATTCGCCAAAAAAATGCGCTTAGGCTTGAGCGGCCCAAGAGCATTTTTTATTGATCGGCATGCACAAGAGCAATCCGCAGTAACGCCCAACCGCCTTTCTCAAAAGCGGGAAGCTGATTTCACTATCACTGCAGCTAGATTATTCAAACCCAGAAGCAAAGATCGCATCAGACGTTAAGACTTTCCAGCGGTTTAGCAACGCAATCAGCGCCAGTGGCGTATTGCTAGGCGGTGGCTGGCCGGCTTGATTCGCCACATTGCTGCCGTGGCAACCGTCACAAGCGCGTACTTCTCCGGGCTGAAATTCGATCCAGTAGCGTTCGCGCACCACCGGCGTGTTATTGGGGCTGATGGATTGCCAGCTCATTGCGCGCTGGGCGGGTACGAACGCAGCGACGGAGCCATCGGCGGCAATATCAGTCGAACCAGCGCTTGCGCCTGCGGATGCTGGCACATTGAGCATCACGCTGAGTGGATCATTGAGATAGCGCGGTACAGTGCGTCGGCCGGCAATGCCGCCGTTCGGTGCGCCGTAACCGCGCACTTGATCGGCTTGAAAAAATTGCATCCAGGCCAAATCGTAAGTGGTGCCGCCCGTGGCTGGGCTTGCTAGTGTGGTGATGCCGCCGGGTGTCGCCACATGCAAATTAAAAGGCTGCTGGCGATCAGCCGCGTCGCGCGAGGTGACATTGCGCATCACTAACACCGCCAAATTTTGCTGTCGCAGATAGCTGCGAAACGCGGCTTCATTCACGCCTACCGCAGCAAAAGCCAGGGTTTCTGGACTTGCTAGCGGTGGTTCAGTGCGCGTGGGTGGCACGGCGCGTGGGATCACTTCAACGGGCTGTAATTCCCACAGTGCCGCGTTGGTTTGGGTCACCAGTGTGCTGCCGATAAAATAGCTTACGGTCTTGCTCAAGCCTGGGGTCAGCAGCGTGCCGTTGATCGCATCGCCATCGGCGCTCGCATTTTTACTTAACGTGCTCAGGCGAAAGTGATAGTTCGGTGTGGCGGGCGCAGGGCTAGGCTCAGCGGCATAGGTGTTGGCAAAAGCGGCAATTAATGTGCCATCGGAGAGCGGTAGCGGGTCTCGGAAGTGGCCAATTTCCGCAGGAACGTTGAGCGTATTGCTCAGTTTTAAACTATTGATGTGCTGCACAGTCATCGCATTTGCGTTGAGCAACACACCTGAACTAGCGGCATTGATCGCCACAATTTGGCCGGATGCGTGCGTGCCAAACTCCGGTGCATTAACGCCTAAATAGCGCCCCGGTGTAGTCGGGTCTTCCCGCATTTGCAAAAAATTGCTTAAGTTTTTGCGCCCAACCGGAGCCTGGAACACCACCAAATTCGCGTCGTTTGAGAAACTGCGATTCATCGCGGCGCGCAGTTCGTGGCGGCCAACGTGATTTAAGGTTTCTTCGCCAGTACCGTCTTGATTGACCATCCACGGAAAGAGTTGATTGATCTCAAAACCGTTCACGCCGCTGCCCGCAACTGATTGAATAGGCTCAGGAAATAGCTCGACAAAGGGCTGTGTAGTGCTGCTGGCTTCACTGATAAAATCAAACGCCATCGTCGCAGCAACCGTACCGCTATCGCGCATTAAGTGATCCCAACGCACTGAAACTAAGCGCCCAAAGCTGTCAACAAAGGGTGTGAACGAGCCACCGGGCGTATGTTCTAGGATCTTGAGGGCGCCGCTTGCGGGATCAAGCCGCCACAGGCCGCTATTACTCAACTGACCCCGGTATTCATCTTTTATAGGGTACAAAATCGCCGCACCATTGCGCGGGCGATCACTGACAAACACAATCGTGCCGTCGGATAAATAGTTGGGATAGATATTATTAAACGCCGGTTGATTAGGAACCTTCACAATATCCGCTGCGGTCAGCGGGTTGTGGCTTAAATCCACTTCATACAGCTGCCAAATAGCAGTTTCAGGCGCTCCTGCCGATGCCGGTGCACCAATGACCATACTAAAAATGGCTTTGCTGCCACTAAAGTGTACCGCTGGGTCACGCACGGCAATTGAGGTGGCACCCTGAAAGCCGCTGTTGCCAAAGCCTGCCTCCAGCGTCAAATTACGCAAGCTACCATTGCCAGCGCGCAACATTAAATCGCCTCCGCGCGGTGCCGCTGCGGTGCTGGCAAGATGGGTCGCAAATACCGATGTCGCGGTGGATTGCGCGATGTCATCGCCGGGGATGGGGACTTGGGTGACGAACAAAATGGGCCCTGCCACCGCGTTAGCCAGTGCCGGAACGAGTAACAGCAATATCAAGGTGCGTCGCGCGCTTAAGGGGCAGCGGGATGACATAAAAAAGCGAGTAATGAGCATTGGGATTTCTCTGTGCGCCTGGCCGGTATTGGCGTATTAGTTAACGCCTGGATTCGCGCGAACCGAACACGACTTACGATGAATGGTCGTTTGCCTGACGAACGGGGGTTTTCTGGCTTTCTATGGCCTTGCTGGGCATTCAACGAACTGGCTTTACAGCTCTTAAATTTTTTAAAGCGGCTAAAAATTCCTTGAGGCTTCCCTGAAAATACCAGACTAAACCGCACATCCCATACAGCGATAATGAGGCAAAAAAATTGACATCACGCATTAACGCTAGCGCTTGCGGGTCTTTGAAATGCCAATACAGCCAGTAACATCCGTCCACTGTAAACCAAGTGTAAAACAACATCAGTGGAACATTTTTCCACTGCCGCTCGACCAGCACTCGCATGCTCCAAGGCGCTGTCAAATAGGCAAAGAACGCCATGATAAAACTGATTGGAATGTCCCAATCTGGGGCTTGGTAATAAAACGATCCCACGATCAGCAGGCCAAGACCTACACACAAGGCGAACAATTTCCACGGCCGTTGGTACTCTGTTAGTAACTGCCGAAAGCTTTCTGATCGCGGCATTGGTTAGCTCATAGGGTTCATAAGGTCGCTTCGTGTTTTATTTGACGGTGGTTAATGGGAAAAACCCTCTACGCCAAGCCAAACAAGAAAAACCCGCCTGCCGTCGCAATGCCCATCCCCGAAAAGCGCCTCAACATAAAATCGAACTTGCTCAGCCGCAACAAGGCAAAACTCAGGCCGATAAGATGCAGCAATGCAGTCGCAAGCATAAAGCCCGCCGCGTAAGCCAAAATTGAACTGCCCGCTGGCAGTTCAGTTGCGTGCGCATAGCCGTGGAAAATGGCGAAAAAAGCCACCAAAGCCGCGCTCACTGCTGTCGGTAATGTGATCGCGAATGCGATCAATAGGCCTAGAACCGCAACCGATAGCGCAATCGTCAACTCCACGCCCACTATCTGCACGCCGAACAAGCCGATCAGCGCGCCAACAATCATCATCACCGGAAAACTCAGCACCAACGCCCAGCGCGCTTTGCCTTGGCTTTGCGCGGCCCAAATTCCAACAGCCAACATCGCCAAAAGGTGATCTAGACCGGTCAATGGATGCAAAAACCCGGTGAAAAAAACGCCGTGGTCAAATGATCCATGACCGGCATCCGGGTGCGCCAACGCCGGCAGGGCGAGCACAAGCAGTGCAATTGACGCCACCAGACGGGTTAAGTTTTTGAACAGTAAACGCGGCATAGCTTGCTTCAAGGGTTTAAGAAAATTTATCGGCCTGCACTTGTTGATTCAGCAAGCCGTGCTTTTGAATAAAAGCCACCACGATCTCAACCCCCGTGCCGGTGCGCAAGTTAGTAAAAACGAAGGGTCGAGTGCCGCGCATGCGTTTTGCATCTGCGGCCATCACATCCAAATTCGCCCCTACATGCGGCGCTAAATCCGTCTTATTGATAATCAAAAGATCCGAGCGGGTGATGCCTGGCCCGCCTTTGCGCGGAATTTTTTCACCGCCTGCGACATCAATTACATAAAGGGTTAGATCGGATAATTCTGGGCTAAAGGTGGCGGCCAAATTGTCGCCACCGGACTCAATCAAGATTAAATCAAGCTCCGGGAAATCAGCGCTCATGCGCGCGATCGCTTCTAAATTAATTGAGGCGTCTTCACGAATTGCGGTATGCGGGCAGCCGCCAGTTTCCACGCCCATTAGGCGCTCGGCGGGTAAAGCATCGGCACGCAGCAGAATTTCCATATCTTCTTTGGTGTAGATGTCATTGGTAATGACCGCCATTTGGTAATCGTCGCGCATGCGCTTGCACAGCAACTCACACAAGGCGGTTTTGCCGGAACCTACCGGGCCACCAATGCCAACGCGCAGTGGGTTTGGAGCATTTTTTTGGGGTGAAGCTGCATTTGTCATAGTCTTTAATTATTATTGAGCGATCAGGAGCGATACAGCCGGCTGTACTGCACTTCGTGCTGCATGGAAAGGATGGAAAGGCCCGGTGCCCAGTTTGATAGTTCATTGTCTGCCAGCTGCTGCGCGGTGATTGCGGCGCGCTCTAATTCAGGTCGCAGTGATAGCAGTAAACGCTGCCCTGAAACTTGCCCGAGCGGCACCGACTTTACGCACACCAGCACCTGATTTTCCGCCCATGAAAACAAAGCCCCGAGCAGCACGGACTCCTGTGGCACTGATAAAGCCACAGCGGCGCAGGCTAGGGCGGTCGGGAATGGGATTTCTGCCTGATCTTGCAAAATACTAAGCAATTGCGCGTCAGCAATATTGAGCTCTGCCAGCAATTTTGCCAGCGAATAGCCCATTTGGATTGTTTCCGCGCGAAATTCGGCGGTATCGCGGGCGGCAATGAACGCTTCAGTCCAGTAGCCAACGCGATCAGCATCACGCACCGAAAACGCCGCCAGTAGGCGCCACAGGATCGGTGCTTCAAACTGCGCCAGCACTTGCTGCAGGTGTTCGACAATCCAAACGCGCGCGCTTTTTTCATCGCGCACGCTTTGATTTTCGATTGCCACTTCCAAAGCCTGCGAATAGCTGTAAGCACCCACAGGTAGCGACGGGCTGGCAAGTTGCAGCAGATGCAGCAGGGCGGCGGATTGCATTGTACTTAAGTTCGCGCGACGTCTGAGGGGCGGTGAATGCGCTGGCGCAGCGGGATCGGTGCCAGTAGATTGTGCGGATGTGCGTCATCGCCGTGATGGTGACCGCCGCCGTAGGCACCAGCTTCTGGCTCAAAAGGGCTAAGTTCTTCGTGTACCGTTGCGCCCAAGCCATGCAGCATGTCTTTTAGCACCGGGTCGAGCCGAATGCGCAAAAAACCATCGCCAACTTGTGCCTGCGTGTGGCGATTGCCTAAATGAAAGGCGCAGCGCAATAGCGCAAACGCGCTGCTGCATTCGACTTTATAGGTGGGTTCGGCGGCTGCGACAATTTGCACGATACGGCCATCGTTACCCAGCATCAAATCGTCGTCGCGCATCACCGAGCCGCGTGTGGTGAAAACTGCGACTTCTTCGCCGGTGCTCAAGGTCGCTAAAAGACGGCTTTTTTCGCGTAATTCATAGGCCAAAATCAATTGTGCTGCGATGTCTTGCGCAGCGACGGATTTCGGATCAGCAATTTTGCTTTGCAGCGTCAGCATAAGGACTCATCTTTAAAATAGAGTTTTAGAATAGAAAATAGCGCTGCGCCATTGGCAGCACTTGCGCAGGCTCGCAGACTAGTAATTCGCCGTCCGCGCGCACTTCATAGGTTTCGGGATCAACCTGCATTTTGGGCGTTGCGCTGTTGTGGATCATGTCGCTTTTGCGCAGGTTTCGCGTGTTTTTGACCGCAATCAAGGTCTTAGCGAGCTTGAGCTGTGCGCCGATATCCGCGTCCAGCGCCGCCTGCGAAACAAAGGTAAATGACGTTTTCAGCGCGCCGCCAAACGCACCAAACATGGGGCGCGCATGCACCGGCTGCGGCGTTGGGATCGAGGCATTTGGGTCCCCCATCAGTGCCGCTGCGATCATGCCGCCTTTTAAAATCATGCTGGGTTTGACGCCAAAGAACGCGGGCCGCCACAGCACAATATCGGCAATTTTGCCCACTTCAAGCGAACCTACTACATGCGAAATGCCGTGCGTAATCGCCGGGTTAATCGTGTATTTGGCGATGTAGCGTTTCGCTCGGAAGTTATCGTGGCGCTCATTATCCGGGGCTAAACTGCTGCGCTGCACTTTCATCTTATGCGCGGTTTGCCAAGTGCGCGTAATGACTTCGCCGACCCGCCCCATCGCCTGTGAATCCGACGACATCATCGAGATCGCGCCCAAGTCGTGCAAAATATCCTCAGCGGCAATGGTTTCCCGCCGAATACGGGATTCGGCGAAAGCCACGTCCTCGGCAATTGCCGGGTCAAGATGGTGGCAAACCATCAGCATGTCTAGATGTTCATCAAGCGTGTTGATCGTGTAAGGGCGCGTCGGATTAGTCGAAGAGGGCAACACATTCGCCTCGCCCACGGCGGCAATAATATCCGGCGCATGGCCGCCGCCCGCACCTTCGGTATGAAACGTGTGAATCGTGCGATTTTTAAAAGCCGCAAGCGTGTGCTCAAGAAAGCCAGCTTCATTCAAGGTGTCGCTGTGAATGGCCACCTGCACGTCATACTGATCGGCGACGCTTAAACAATTGTCAATCGCAGCGGGCGTGCTGCCCCAGTCTTCGTGCAGTTTAAGTCCAATCGCACCGGCGCGGATTTGCTCAATTAGCGGCTCAGCTAAGCTGACATTGCCTTTGCCCAAAAAGCCCAGATTCATCGGAAACGCATCGGCCGCCTGCAGCATCGCGTGGATATGCCACGGCCCGGGTGTGCAGGTCGTGGCTGCGGTGCCGACCGCTGGACCCGTGCCGCCGCCCAACATCGTGGTAATACCGCTCATCAACGCTTCTTCTATTTGCTGCGGGCAAATAAAGTGAATATGTGAATCAATGCCGCCTGCGGTCACGATCATGCCTTCACCGGCGATAATTTCGGTAGCGCCACCGATTGCCATCGTAACGCCGGGCTGGATATCCGGGTTGCCAGCTTTGCCGATTGCGGCAATCAGGCCGTTTTTTAAGCCGATATCGGCCTTGACGATGCCCCAGTGGTCAAGAATGACGGCATTGGTGATGACGGTATCCATTACCTCGGCATGATTGCGCTGCGATTGCCCCATGCCATCGCGGATCACTTTGCCGCCGCCAAATTTCACCTCTTCGCCATAGATCGCATAGTCACTTTCGATCTCGATAAAAAGTTCGGTATCGGCTAAGCGGATGCGATCACCTGTCGTGGGGCCAAACATCTCGGCATAGGCCTGACGCGAGAGTTTGCTCATGACAGTTTCCCCATCACTAGGCCATTAAATCCATACACAATACGTTCGCCCGCCAAGGCCACCAGCTCAATCGTGCGGGTTTGCCCAGGCTCAAAGCGCACCGCAGTGCCGGCGGTGATATTCAGCCGACGCCCGTAGCTCAGTGCGCGGTCAAAGATCAGGGACGGATTGGCTTCAAAAAAATGAAAATGCGAGCCGACTTGAATCGGCCGGTCACCGCTATTGGCGACTTTGACGCACACCGTTTCGCGGCCGAGGTTCAATTCGATATCGCCGGGTTCGATCAGATATTCACCTGGAATCATGAGGGTTCTCGCGCCAGTATTTACGGAATTGGGTTATGCACGGTGACTAATTTCGTGCCGTCCGGGAAGGTTGCTTCCACCTGTATGTCGGGAATCATTTCGCTAATGCCCTCCATCACATCATGGCGCGTGAGGATTTTCGTGCCCTCCGACATCAACTCAGCCACCGTTTTGCCATCGCGCGCGCCTTCCATAATCGCCGCTGAAATCAGCGCGACCGCCTCAGGATAATTCAACTTTAAGCCGCGCGCTTTGCGCCGTTCGGCGACCAAGCCGGCGGTGAAAAGCAGCAGTTTGTCTTTTTCTCTGGGCGTCAAATCCATTAGTGGGCAATCCGGCGTCGAAAACGTTGCCTCGACTGTGGCCCAAAGTACACCGACTAAGTATTCCAAATCCGCAACTCAATCGCCGCGCGCGCCATGACTACCGGGCGCAAATGCTGCCACGCTAACAGCATTGCAGCACGCGCCACCTCGCTGGCAGCGCCCAGATAGCGCACCACGATCACACCTTTTAATTGCGTCACGCCAAAGCATGCAGCGTCACCCAACAACAAATTCTCAGCATGCCGTAACGCATCAATCACCGCGCTGGGAACGGGTGCGCCTACCGCGATCAAGGTCGCGCATACCGGATGGCCGTTGAAACCCAAAGCGCTGGTCATTTGCGCTGTACCTGCGGTCAGCGCGCCTTGCTCGAACCAAATCAATTTTCCGTCACGATGGATCGTACTGCGCTGCGTGATGCGCCCGGTATTGAAGGTTTCGCCTGAGGCGCTGCGACCTAAACATAAAATATCGCAGGCAATATAGCGCGCGCTTTTTGCCAGCCTGATGGCCTGTGATAATTGCACATTGGCGGCATCAAAAAAGATTGCCTCTTGCGGCAGCCACTCCAAGCTGGCGTTCGCATCGAGCTGAATCTGCACGCTCTGTTTCGAGCTTTTGCCGTTTGCCTTGTACCACTTGGCAGCACTCGGCGTGGTGATCACAGCGTGCGCATCGTCATTCACTTTAATATCAACGTCGAGTTCATCCCCACCGACGACACCGCCCGGCGGATGCACAATAATTGCGTGGCAAACTGAGCTGCCCTCTGGATACAGCGCTTTTTGCACTCGCAAAGGCCCCGAATGCCAACGATCCATCAGTCGGGTAGTGCCCAAATCGGCATTGAAACCCAAACGCAGCCTTGCCTGCCAGGGCGGACTGCCCGCTTCAGTTGGTTTTGGCTTTATTGTTGAGATCACTTGAAGCGACCCATTAGCGCGTTAAGATCGCGGCATCGTATCTTGCTTGGGCGTATGTATGGGACGTTTTCGGATGAGTTGGGCACTGAGTTTATTGAGTTATGGCGCGTTGGCGGGTCAACTAAGCCTCGTTGAACCGGACATTCCAGCGTCACAAAAGGCCCGTATTACCAGCGTCGCGCAGCTAGCCCTGCGCAATCGCGATATCACTCAGGCGCAATACCAAAGCACGCTAAAGTTTCTCGATGCGCGGCCATGTGTAGGGATTGACCGGAGCTTGAATAAGGCGATGAAAGCGAAATTGAGCGGCGTGCTGGCAAAGCAAGCAGGGGTGAAAAAGATAGAGCTACTTGAATCTTTTCGCTTTAACACATGGCAAATTTTGTACCTAGCGGATGGGAAATCCGACGAACACTTTGACTTTTATGCAGGCGACCCATTGAAATCAAAATCCCTAGGCAGCTGGGGTGGTGCCGCGACGATATTCGAAACCTCCGACATTCAAACCTGGGCGCACGACAACATTGCCGGAATTCCGCCTGAGCTAGCGAGCTGCTTTGCATGGCATGTGACTTTGGATCGAAGTTAGTTGGGTGAGTCAGAGAGCCGATTCGGTCCGAACTTGAATGATTGCGCACGCAATTAGAAGTAAAGATTCCAACCAAATTATTGTTCAATCTGCGAAATAACCCAGTTGGTTCGATTAAAAATCTCGGTAGTGATTGTTAGTTTTGTAAAACTGAGTTCTGAATCGCAGGCATATGTGCGGTTTCATACCGCTCGTGCTTATAGGCATCGCCTTTGCGCCTTGGCTACACTCCGCCACCTGCTGTCTTATGGCGTTCCTTTGTTTCACCAAACCCTTATTTCTCCTGGAGATTTTGAATGAAATTGAAAATTGCAGTCGCACTCGCGGCATTCTCGTTTTGTGGCTCGTTAATGGCACAGGCACCCGCTGCTGCCGCAGCTGCCAGCGATCAACCGCCCGCAGCGGCCAGCGATCAACCGCCAGCACCCGTGCCGTTAGATAAAAACAAACTCTCCTATGCGCTGGGCTTCAAACTCGGCTTGGATATGATCGAAAGTAAGGCCCCGGTCGATGTTGCACAGGTTGTGCGTGGCGTGCAGGACGGTTTTGCCAAGAAAGAGCCGACCATTCCGCGCGAAGACATGGGCAAACAGCTATATTCGCTTGAATTCAAAATGCGAGGCGAAGCAGAAGCGGCTTACAAGATTATTGCTGCTGAAAATCAGGCGCGCAGTGACAAATTTTTGTTAGAAAACAAGACTAAGAAAAATGTTGTATCCCTGCCATCAGGTATTCAATACCGCGTGATTGAAGAAGGCAATGGCGCGCGTCCAACCGCGAAAAGTGAAGTTACCGTGCATTACCGTGGCTCACTTATCTCCGGCCAAGAGTTTGATAGCTCCTTTGCGCGCGGCGTGCCAGCAAAATTTAAACTCGATCAAGTACTGCCCGGCTGGCAGGAAGTGTTGCCACTGATGAAAGTGGGCGATACTTGGCAGGTTTTTTTACCGCCCTCAAAAGCCTATGGCGCAGACCGCGCACCGCGTGCGATTGGTCCGAACCAAGCATTGCAGTTTGAGATCAAATTGCTTGATGTGAAGTAGTTTTCGAGTATCGAAGTTTCCACGCAAACCCGACTTATGCAAAACGCAAGTCGGGTTTTTTACTTTAATAGTTATTCTGAAACTATTTCAAAACCACAATAAAGAAGTTCGCGATTTCGTCATCCCGGCGCATGCCGGGATCCAGGAAAGTGTCCAACGGAACGTGGGAAAATGAGACTCTCCGCGAAAAACCGGATTCCGGATTTCGGCGTCCGCCGGAATGACGATAGTTGTGGTTTATTGGATTGTTGTCTTCTCGAACTAGACTTTTATGGGCAGCTCAAACGCTGCGCATAGGGATTTGGATAATAATTTCGGTGCCCACGCCCTCGGTGCTTATGCACTGAATGCTGCCCTTTAGCAGCTGAGTCACCAAGTTATAAACCACATGCATGCCCAAGCCAGAGCCGCCCTGGCCGCGTTTGGTGGTGAAAAAGGGTTCGAAAATGCGGTTTCGCACCAGTTCTGGCATGCCAATGCCGTCATCGCGATAGGTTAGCAATATCAGACCAGCGTTCGATTCGGAACTCATCAAATCAGCGCTAATTTCGATATTGCCATCATTGCGCTCTGGGTAAGCATGGGTAAGCGAGTTGGTGACTAAGTTAAAGATAATCTGGGACAGTGCACCTGGATAGGTTTCCATCGTCAGCGTCGCGGGCACCGCTAAATGAATGCGATGCTGCGTGCGCTTGAGCGTCGGTTTCAGGGTGAATAACACTTCCTCTAAATAGCTTGCGAGGACAATCATGCGCAGCGCTTCGCTGCCCTGGTCAACCGCAACTTGTTTGAAACTGCGTACCAGTTTGCTGGCGCGATCCAAATTTTTGAGCACTAAATCACTGGCTTCTACGGCGCTTTTGGTAAATTGCTCCAACTCTGATTTACTTAGGGTGTTTTTTTCTAAATGTCTGGCCAAGCGCTCCGTCTCTTGCCGCAGGTGCGACGCTGCCGTCACGCCAATACCGAGCGGAGTATTGATTTCATGTGCAACCCCTGCCACTAAATTTCCAAGGGAAGCCATTTTTTCGCTATCAACCAGCTGCCGCTGGGTGTTCTTTAGAGTCGTAAGCGTTGAGCTTAGCTCTAAATTGCTGGCACTCAGGGCCACAGTGCGTTCCATAACTCGGTCTTCCAGCCGCTCGTTGACGCTACGTAACTCTTCTTCGACGGCTTTTACATCCGATATATCGCGCAACGTGCCTACTAGCCGCACAGCTTGGCCATGCGAATCGCGCTCAATCGCGCGTCCTCGGCCCATGACCCAAGCCCAGTCACGATCCACCGTTCGCATGCGAAAGGCGGCCTCAAAGTATTCCGTGCCTTCATTAATGTGCGCGCTTAATGCGAGCTTCAGGCGCGCCCGATCCGCCGGGTGGGTAATCTTGACTAAATCATCTAACGTGAGGGGGCCAGCGGGTGGCTTCAAGCGATCCCGCTGTATGTCTATCAATGGATTGACTGATTGCAGGCCGCCGCTACGCAAATCTAAATCCCAAAGCTCATCCCGGCTACCCCAGAGCGCGTGCTTTAGCAGGGCTTCACTGCGTTCGACAAGTTCTGCATCACGCAATTTTTCCGTAACTCGCCGCCTAACCTGCGCATAAAAAAACCAGATCAACAGCATCAAAGCAGCGGTGTAAAATGCTTTAGCCCAAATCGATAGCCAAGGTGCTGGCAGGGTAATAAGATCTAGGCTTGTGCTGGCACTTTTGAACTCGCCACTGACGGTGCGCACTTCAAAACGATAGCTTCCCGCCGGTAAATTAGTAAACGTTGCGCTGCGTTGGCCTACGGCGGTGTCGACCCATTCCGGGCTAGAGCCCAATAGGCGGTATTGGTACTGGCTGGCATAGGCGTAGCCAAAATTGAGTGCTGAAAACTCAATCGTCCACATATTTTCTTTGTGCGAAAGCCTTAGCGATGAGGCGAACGGCGTTGCCATCGTCAGCGGTGATTTCGGGCTTTGCCAAGCTAGTTTCAATGGCAAATTTAAGATTTGCATATCGGTGAATACGGGCGGCTCCAGGGCAGGCTTTGCCGCCAACTCCAGCGGGTTAAACCGAATGAGCCCTGCAACCCCGCCAAACATCAAACTGCCATCCTCATCTTTTGCGCCCGCACCCAAATAATAGCCTGAGCGATCCATGCCCTGGCTTTCGGTCAGCTGTTGCGACTTCATGGTTTTGAGATCAATAACCCCAATACCTACAGTGGTGCTGACCCACAGATTGCCATTGCGGTCTTCCAAAATAGCGCCCACTGCATCGGAGCTGAGGCCGTCAGATTTACGCACCGATTGAAAGTGAACTGGGTCGGTAAATACATCGCCTTCAAAGATCACATGATTAACGCCGCCACCCTGCGTACCCAGCCAAATGGCGCCACCGCTAGTTTCAAATATGCTCGTTACCGAGTCATGGCTGAGTTCAGTACTGTTGGCGCTGTTGTCGGCAGTGCGGTCTGGATCAGACGCGCGAAATCGTCTAATTTTATGCGTTTCACTGTTGACCGCGATTAGCCCTTGACCCTGTGCACCCAATAGCAAAGTGCCATTTTTGGTGCGAAAAATAGCGTTTATCGTCAGCGGTAGCGCTTGCCCGTCGCTGTCTAGAAATGCTTCGAACGAGTTGCAGTCTGGGCAGCGAAAAAGCAAACCAACATCTTCGCTGGACGCCCATAAAGTGCCGTCACGATCTTCAAATAAGGCCAAGATTTTGTCACTATTGAGGGTGCGCGGGCTAGGTTCGCGCGTGCCGTAGCGAACAAAGCCGGTGTTGTTGAGTTTCGTGGCGGCGGGCGTCCCCAAATTGATTAATTGATTCAGCCCGCCGCCATTGGTGGCCACCCAGAGCTCACCTTTACGAGTGCGCAAGATCGCCTGAATCGAATTGCTAGCCATGCTGGTGGGGTCATTAGGTTTGTTCACAAAGCGAGCCAGCACGCCCGCCGACAAGTCGTAATGTACCAAGCCGCCGTTCTCGAGTATGCCTAGCCAGAGGGTGCCATCGGCTTCGCGCCAAATGGCGCGCACCGAATTTCCCGGCAGGCCTTGCTTTTTTACGTTGCCAAAATCTTCGGTGTCGACATGTTGATGGATAACGCTGACCGAGCGCGTTTGCGGGTTATGCACCGCAACCCCAGCGCGCCAAGTGCCTACCCATAGTTGCTGGCTGCGATCTTCAAATAAAGCTTGCGCACGGTTTGCGGGCAGGCTAGTCGCGTCACCTGGGTCATGTAGAAAACGTACGAACCGGCGTGTGCTGCGGTCATAGATTGCACTTCCCGTCATCGTGCTGATCCAGAGTTCATCCGCTTTGGTAATCATCAAAGCGCGCACTTCATTGCCGGGTATGGAATCTTCATCCTCAAGGCAGCCCCCATTGGCAGTACAGCGCGCCCGTTCTGAGGGTAGTTCGAGCAGAGTGTTTTGCTTTTTAAAATGCCCCAGCAACATGCCGTCGCGGTTGAAATGCAACAGGCCATCCCCCGTTAAGCCTACCCAGACATCGCCTATACGATCAACAGTCACGACCTGAGCTGCACCGTAGCGCCAAGGCTCGTCAGGCCAGTGCTGCAGTTGCCCGCTGACACTGCGCAGCACGCCGGTCGTGGTAGCAACAATAGCTGCGCCCTGGGCATCAAGCGTGACGAAGTTAGCGCCCGAAACCGCCAAGTGGCTCAACACGCGTTGTGCATCTGGGTCAAAATGCGTTACGCCCGTGCTGCTAGTAAACCAAAGCGAACCGTCGCTGCTTAGGCTGAGGCTGTTGATTTGATCGCTGGTAAGCCCAAATTGACCGGCGCGATAGGCGCGAAACCGCTCTTGCTTTAAATCCAAAAAATTTAGTCCGCGTGACTGCGTACCAATCCAAAGCCCCGTGCGCGCATCGTCGCTGGCTAACGACAAAATATGGTTGTCGCTAATTGCGCCGACGGGTTCACTGTCACGGTAAAAGGTTTTGAATTTATAGCCATCAAAACGGTTTAAGCCGTCTTGGGTGCCAAACCACATCAGCCCGGTGCGATCTTGTGCGATCGCTCGGATAGTGGTTTGTGACAATCCTTCATTGGTGCTGTAGTTGCGAAAACGCACATTGTCGCGGCTGATTGGTGTCGCCGATGCACTGCCAAGCGTGATGAGAATCAGCACTATTGAATGCTGGAGGTAGCAGGCTAGTCTTATCCAGATTTTAGTCGAGACGGTGATTTGCATAGTGTGAGCCTAGCGCTCGCAGCAGCAAATAAGTAGCCCTTTGGTGGGAAACTTTTAAGTAATAACCGAAAACCGGTAGCCGCTACCACGCACGGTTTGTACGTAATCTTGGCAATTTTCCGCCTCTAAAACTTTACGCAGCCGGCGAATATGCACGTCTACCGTGCGTTCTTCTACATACACATTCGTGCCCCATACGTGATCAAGCAATTGCGCGCGGTTATAAACGCGCTCTGGGTGCGTCATAAAAAAGTGTAGCAGGCGGTATTCGGTGGGCCCTAGCGCCAGCGCTTTGCCGCGCGCGAACACGCGCTGACCGGCGCCGTCAATGAGCAGTTCCGCCTGTTCGACGCGCATCTCATCAATCAAGCCTTGCGTGCGGCGCAGCACTGCGCGAATGCGGCTGATTAACTCACGCGTGGAAAATGGCTTGACAATGTAGTCATCAATGCCCGAGTCCAGGCCTGCAACACGGTCATCTTCCTCGCCGCGCGCGGTCAACATAATCACCGGAATTTCTTTGGTTTGCTCATCGCGCTTTAAGCGCCGGGCATATTCGATGCCGCTGGTTCCCGGCAGCATCCAATCAAGCAAAATCAAATCCGGCAGCTGTTCTGCAATTTGCAGCGTCGCACTGGGCACATCGACCGCGATTACCGGGTCCATCTCAGCGCGGCGCAGTGCAAAGCTCACCATGTCGCGAATCGCGGCTTCGTCTTCAACTAATAAAATTCTTGGCTTCATGATGGCGATTAAACTCGGGATTTGTGACGCTGTTGTTACACCTTATCGTCTTTAACGCAATCTCCAATCAGATTCAAATTTGCATGAATGCCAAGACAGAAGCCTTACGCATCTGAAATAATCGCGCTCTTTTTCGATTAAGTCTAAAGCTTTATGTTGGATCCAAATTTATTACGTCAAAAACTGGCAGAAACCACCGAAACCTTGCGCGCAACGCGCGGTTTTGTCATTGATGCACCTGCGCTAGAAGCCTTAGAAGCTAAGCGTAAGCAGGTGCAGGTCGAAACCGAGAACTTACAAAAGCAGCGTAACGAATTGGCAAAGCGCATTGGCTTTGCAAAAAGCAAGGGCGAGTCGGTCGATGACGCAATGACGCAAGCTGCCGCCATTCCGGCGCAATTAAAGGCGAATGAGGAAGTCTTAAGCCAAGTACAGGCGGAAATTGCCACGATTTCCTTGCGCATACCGAATATTCCGCACGCCAGTGTACCGCTAGGCATGGATGAAACCGGCAATATTGAAGTGCGCCGCTGGGGTGTTCCGAAAACCTTTGATTTTGCTGTCAAAGATCATGTTGATCTAGGCGCGCGTGAGCGCATGTTGGACGCCGAAGCGGGTGCCAAAATCGCCGGTGCGCGATTTACCGTCTTAAAAGGTGGATTGGCGCGCCTGCACCGCGCCTTGGCGCAGTTTATGTTGGACTTGCACACGACTCAGCATGGTTATTTAGAAGTGAATGTGCCGCATTTGGTGTTGCGTAGTGCCATGCAGGGCACCGGACAGCTGCCGAAATTCGAAGATGATTTGTTTGCGATCAAAAGCGATGCGGACAATATCGCCACTGAGCGCTTTTTGATTCCCACCTCCGAGGTGCCGCTGAGCAATTTGGTCGCCGACGAAATCTTGGACGAGGCGAGCTTGCCGCTGCAAATGACCGCACACAGCCTCTGTTTTCGCGCCGAAGCGGGCAGCGCCGGGCGCGATACGCGCGGCATGATTCGTCAACACCAGTTCGAAAAGGTCGAATTAGTCCATATTGCGACGCCCGCGCAAAGTTACGCGCAGCTGGAATTGATGCTCAATCACGCAGAAAAAGTCTTGCAACTGCTAGAACTTCCGTACCGCGTGATGGCCCTGTGCGCAGGCGACATGGGCTTTTCCGCCGCGAAAACCTACGATATTGAAGTTTGGCTGCCCGGGCAAAATTCTTACCGTGAGATTTCCAGCTGCTCCAATTGCGAAAGTTTTCAAGCCCGACGCATGCAGGCGCGGTTTCGCATCGGCGCGGGCAAGCCAGAATTGGTGCATACGCTGAATGGCTCCGGCCTAGCGGTTGGGCGCACGCTGGTGGCGGTGCTGGAAAATCATCAGCAGGCCGATGGCAGCATCGCGATTCCGGTGGCGTTGCAACCGTATTTGGGTGGTAAAACCAGTCTTTAGAAAGCTTATGCGCCCGAGTTCGGCCTACCCAGCTCGGGTGTTCTGAGAATGCCAGGAAATTTAGTTCGCCACGAACGGCATCCGGCAGGTATCTCGTGCATTCTTGGCGACTTAGCCGTTTGCCAAGCCAGCACTGACTATGTCCAATCCATTTTTTGATCAGCCAATTCTAAATTCCCCCTACACCAGCCCGCAGCGGCATTGGGAATTAGACCCGGATGGTCAGCCAACGCAGCAAGTGCTGCATTCCAGGCGACGTGCTTCCTTCGTTTCCCCGATACCCAAGCCCCGAAAGCGCATCCAAAGCGCGCAGCAGGCTGAAATGTCCTTGGGCGACGGCAATAAGATTTCGACGGCGGAGCAGCAATACATTGTTTCCGACATGATCAACCAAGTGCGCCAGAGCGTTGATAGTTGGCGCGCCTTGCCCAATGCCAGCCAATGGCAGGTGACGCCGGAAACCGCACGCTTGTTGCAGCACTGGCGAGCGCACAAATTTAGCGGGGTGCGGCCGTTCTTCTGCCAACTGGAGGCCGCAGAAACCGCGATTTGGTTGACGGAAGTGGCGGGTTTTAGCAAAAACGGCAAGGTGCTGCTGGATTACTTGGCGCGCGTGAACAAAGAAGCGAATCCTGAGCTGCTGCGCCTAGCGCTAAAATTAGCCACGGGTGCTGGAAAAACCACGGTGATGGCGATGTTGATTGCTTGGCAAACCGTGAACGCGGTGCGCCGCCCGGCCAGCAAAAACTTCTCGCGCGGCTTTTTGATTTGTGCGCCAGGGCTGACGATTAAAGACCGTTTGCGCGTGCTCCAGCCAAACGATCCCAATAGCTACTACCGCGAACGGGAGTTGTTGCCTGCGGACATGCTTGACGATATGAGCCGCGCCAAAATAGTGATTACCAACTACCACGCGTTTAAGCAGCGCGAGCGCATCGAGATTTCCAAAGGTGGGCGGCAACTTTTGCAAGGGCGCACCGGCGATGCGGTGGAGACGGTAGAAACCGAAGGCCAGATGTTGCAAAGAGTGATGCCCGAACTAATGGGCATGAAAAATATTTTGGTGATCAATGACGAAGCGCACCACTGCTACCGTGAAAAGCCTAAGGATAGTGAAGAAGCCGATTTAGTCGGGGATGAACGCAAAGAAGCCGAGCACAATCGCGAAGCCGCACGGCTGTGGATTTCTGGCATTGAAGCGGCGAATCGCAAATTGGGCGTTTTGCGGGTAATGGATCTGTCTGCGACGCCATTTTTCTTGAGCGGCTCGGGCTATGCCGAAGGCACGCTATTTCCTTGGACGATGAGTGATTTTTCGCTGATGGACGCGATTGAATGCGGCATCGTGAAATTGCCGCGCGTGCCGGTGGCGGAGAATATTCCCGGGGAAGAATTGCCGGTGTATCGCGATCTGTGGAAGCACGTTGCCAAAGACATGCCGAAAAAAGGCCGTGGTCAAGGCGGCGCACTCGATCCGTTGAAACTACCCGCGCGCTTACAAACCGCACTGCAAGCGCTTTACGGCCACTACGAAAAAACCTTTGAGCTTTGGCAAGAACAAGGCATTGCGGTGCCGCCCTGTTTCATTATCGTGTGTCAAAACACCGCGATCTCAAAATTGGTGTATGACTTCGTGTCTGGCTTTCGGCGTCAGGATGGCGGCCTCGAGTACGGTCGCTTGCCGCTGTTTCGCAACTTTGATGACAACGGCAACCCCTTTGCCCGCCCAAACACCTTGTTGATTGACAGCGAACAGCTGGAAGCGGGCGACGCCTTGGACGAGGGTTTCCGCGCGATGGCAGCGGATGAAATCTCGCAATTTAAACGTGAAAAAATTGAGCGCACAGGCGACGCGCGTGCCGGCGACAATATTACCGAACAAGAATTGCTGCGCGAAGTGATGAACACAGTCGGTAAAACCGGGCAATTGGGCGGTGGCATTCGCTGTGTGGTTTCCGTATCTATGTTGACCGAAGGCTGGGACGCCAACACGGTGACGCATGTGCTGGGTATTCGCGCGTTTGGCACGCAGCTACTGTGCGAACAAGTAATTGGCCGCGCGTTGCGTCGGCAATCCTATGAATTGAATGAGGACGGCTTATTTAATGTCGAATACGCAGACGTATTCGGTATTCCGTTCAACTTCACCGCAAAGCCAGTAATTGCGCCCCCTCAGCCACCTCGCGATACCGTGCAAGTCAAAGCCATGCCCGAGCGTGAAGCGCTGGAAATTCGTTTTCCTCGCATAGAAGGTTATCGCGTCGAATTGCCTGAGGAGCGATTGAGCGCCAACTTCAACGACGAGTCGATCCTGACGCTCAGTCCGCAATTGGTCGGCCCGACGATTACCGTTAATTCCGGTTTGATTGGTGCTTCTCAGGACTTTAGCGTTGCGCATTTAGAACATGTTCGGCCCTCCACGGTGCTGTACAAATTGACCGAACGGCTGCTTTATACCAAGTGGCGCGACCCCGGTGAAGCGCCGATGCTGCATTTGTTTGGGCAACTCAAGCGCATTACCAAACAATGGCTGGACAATTACTTGGTGTGCAAAGGTGAAACCTACCCGGCGCAGTTGATATACCAAGAATTGGCCGATATGGCCTGCAATAAAATCACGGCTGCAATCACCCGCCAATTCTTAGGCGAACGCCCCATCAAAGCCTTGCTAGACGCGTACAACCCCGTTGGGTCAACGCGGCATGTGCGCTTTAATACCTCCAAGCTTGACCGTTGGAAGACTAGTTCCGAGCATTGCCATATTAACTGGGTAATTTGGGACAGTCATTGGGAAGCCGAGTTTTGCCGCGTCGCCGAAGCGCACCCACGAGTGCGGGCCTATGTAAAAAACCACAACTTAGGCTTAGAAGTGCCGTATCGCTTTGGCTCCGAAACCCGCAAATACCTGCCTGATTTTATTGTGCTGGTAGATGACGGCCGGGGGCCAGAGGATTTGCTGCACTTGGTGGTCGAAATCAAAGGCTATCGCGGTGAAGACGCCATTGAGAAAAAATCCACCATGGACACCTATTGGATTCCTGGCGTCAATCACTTAGCCAGCTTTGGCCGCTGGGCGTTCGCCGAGTTCACTGAAGTTTTTCAGATTCAAGCGGATTTTGAAGCCAAAGTTAATGCGGAATTTGATGCGTTGATTATGCAGGCGAGCAAAACAGAGAGCAGCACGTGAAAAATGAAAAATGCATGTTGCCGCTTTGCGGTAAAGTATTGAGTAGCAACTCCAAGAAAGTCCTGAAAAAGCGAGGGTTGCTAAATGGCTAAGGCATTGAAAATGGACGACGCCGCCAGCACAGACAACCTCCTCATATTTGCCACGGAAGACGGCGCAACGCGAGTCGAAGTACGTTTTCAGCATGACAATGCATGGTTGACGCAAAAGCAGATGGCGCAACTGTATGAATGCACTAGCGACAATATTTCTTTGCACCTAAAAAATGTATTTGCTGAGGGTGAAGTTGAGGCTGGCGCAACTACCGAGGAATCCTCGGTAGTTCAAATGGAAGGTGCACGTGAAGTGACGCGAATCGTGACCCTTTACAGCCTAGAGGCTATTATTGCGGTCGGTTATCGCGTGCAAAGCCAGCGCGCCACGCAGTTTCGCACTTGGGCAACAAACCGACTAAAGGATTACATTCTCAAAGGGTTTGCGATTGATTCTGTGCGCTTCAAACAGGGCACCCGCTTCGACGCGCGTTACTTTGAAGCGTTGCTAGAAGAAGTGCGGGAAATTCGCGCCAGCGAACGCATGGTGTATCAGAAAATCACCGATATTTACGCGACAGCGGCGGACTATTCACCGCAAACGGCAGCGGCCGAGCAGTTTTTTGCCTCTGTACAAAACAAACTGCATTTCGCGATCACCGGCCATACGGCAGCAGAAATCGTCGCCAGCCGTGCGCGCGCCGATCAGCCGAATATGGGCCTAAGCAGTTGGCGTAAGGCACCGGGCAAAGTGCTCAAGTCAGATATTGGCATCGCGAAAAATTATTTGC
This sequence comes from Rhodanobacteraceae bacterium, assembly GCA_043754435.1. Lineage (GTDB taxonomy): Bacteria > Pseudomonadota > Gammaproteobacteria > Xanthomonadales > SZUA-5 > JANNYA01. The sequence goes on along the minus strand of JAYUUS010000154.1, from coordinate 2,134 downwards.
ATAAAGACGAGTTAAAAGCGCTCAACCACATTGTGGACATGTATTTAGACCACGCTGAATTTCAGTCCAGCCGCGGCCGCCTGATGCACATGCGCGACTGGGCAGAAAAGCTAAATGCCTTTTTACAGTTTAACGAACAAGAAATATTGCAAGACAAAGGCAAAGTTTCCCACGCAGTCGCGCAAGCTTTGGCTGACAAGGAATATCAGGTGTTTCGGGTCATTCAAGATCAGCACTACGAATCAGACTTTGACCGGCTTGTTAAAACCCTGCAAAAGCCCAAACGCACCCCAAAGGCATAACCATGGCAGCCAGACCCAGCAAACCCAAGCTTCCGCTTAGCGTCGGCACCATTAACCATGAAGATGCCAAGCGCAAGAATATTCCGACTGCCGAACATCAATCGGTCATCCAGAAAGATCAGGAAAACGTCAAGCAAGTGCGTTACCCGCGCAATACCGATCTTGACCCGCAGCTGGTGTGGCGCGGTAAAGACGAGCAAGACTGGAGCGATTTGGTGGTGCACGCGCCGCCGATTTACATCCAAGAAAAGGTGCACCCGAAAGTCTTGATCGATGATTTGCTGCGCCAAAGTAAAACCGATGCCGCGCAGGCAGATGGCTTTCAAACCGATTTATTTAATGATTTCAACGGCATACCCAAGGGCGCGGATAAAACCGAGTTCTACGCGCACGATCAGAACTGGTCAAACCGCATGATTTTGGGGGATTCCCTGCAAGTGATGGCAAGCCTAGCTGAGCGCGAGGGCCTGCGCGGAAAGGTGCAGTGCATTTATTTCGACCCGCCCTACGGCATCAAATTCAATAGCAACTTCCAGTGGTCCACCACCAGCCGCGATGTCAAAGACGGCAACACCAGCCACATCACCCGCGAACCCGAACAAGTCAAAGCCTTTCGCGACACTTGGCGCGATGGCATCCATTCCTATCTAACCTATTTGCGTGATCGACTCACGGTGGCGCGCGATTTGCTGACCGAATCGGGCTCGATTTTTGTGCAGATTGGCGATGAGAATGTGCATCGGGTTCGGGCGGTTATGGATGAAGTTTTTGGGGATGCAAATTTCATCAGTCTTATAACGACGAAGAAGAGCGGCGGAATGGGACAAGCGCACATCGACAACATCTCTGACTACATCGTGTGGTATGCGAAGGATGCAGCAGTCGCCAAGTATCGTCCCGCGTACTTTGAGAAGGATCTTCGCGAAGGTGCGGGTGCGCGGTACCGTTCGGTGCAGGCGATCGACGGAACAATTAGACCTCTAACGGCGAAGGAAACAACTGGCGAACAACTATTGGCGGAAGGTGAAAGAGTTTTCCTTGCTGGTCCATTGACTTCCGAGACGGCGAGCGAATCCACACTTTTCGAATTTAGCCTAAACGGCCATAAGTTGAGGCCACGGAAAGGTGGATGGAAAACGGGCGTTACCGGTATGGAACGCCTAATGAAGTCAAATCGACTTCTAAAAACTAAGGAGTTCGTGAACTACAAAATCTTTTTTAAAGACTTCGCGGCTGTTGCTATTCCCAATCTTTGGGAGGACACGATGGGAACCGCCGAACAGAACAAGGTATATGTAGTGCAGACGACTTCAAAGGTCATTCAACGCTGTGTTTTGATGACTTCCGACCCAGGCGACCTAGTCCTAGATCCAACCTGCGGTTCCGGCACTACCGCCACCGTTTCAGAACAATGGGGCCGCCGCTGGATCACCATTGACACCTCGCGCGTGGCGCTGGCTTTGGCACGGGCGCGAATTATGGGTGCGCGTTACCCGTTCTATTTGCTCGCCGATTCGCGCGATGGGCAAGTCAAAGAAGCCGAAGTCACCCGCAGCGCACCGAGTTCGCAGCCGGTGCACGGCAATATACGCCACGGTTTTGTTTATGAGCGCGTGCCGCACATCACGCTGAAATCGATAGCGAATAATGCCGAAATTGATGTGATTTGGGACAGTTGGCAGGCGAATTTGGAACCGTTGCGCGCGGCGTTGAATACGGCGCTGAATAAATCTTGGCAGGAATGGGAAATTCCGCGTGAGCTGCCAGTATCTGAATTGAACACAAGGAAACCCGTTCGTGCTGAGCTTGTCGAAGCATGTGACGACGAGCTT
>JAYUUS010000153.1:0-11996 GCA_043754435.1 Rhodanobacteraceae bacterium | reverse complement strand
CCGAGTTGGTATGCAAAGTCGAGAGCACCAAGTGCCCGGTCAGCGCGGATTGAATCGCGATTTTCGCGGTGTCCAAATCGCGCATTTCGCCGATCATAATAATGTCGGGATCTTGCCGCACGATTGAGCGCAGCGCGCTGGCAAAATCGAGTCCAATTTGTGGTTTGACCTGAATTTGATTGACGCCTTCCAGCTGATATTCGACCGGGTCTTCAACGGTGATGATCTTAACGTCCGGCTGATTAATTTTTTGCAGCGCGGTGTAGAGCGTGGTGGTTTTGCCCGAGCCAGTAGGGCCGGTAACCAACATAATCCCGTGCGGCTGATTCAGCACCTTCAAAAAGCCCGGCAGAAAATCATCGGTGAAGCCTAAGCTGTGGAAATCCAATACCAGCGCTTCACGGTCCAAAATCCGCATCACCACCGATTCACCGTAACTCGTCGGCACCGTGGACACCCGTAAATCCAGCGCCTTGCCCTGCACTTGCAGCATAATGCGCCCGTCTTGCGGCAGGCGGCGCTCGGCAATATTAAGCTTCGCCATAATTTTGACGCGCGAAATGACCGCCGCAGTCGATGAACTCGGCGGCGATTCGACTTCGTGCAGCACGCCGTCAATGCGATAGCGCACTTTCAGGCGGTTCTCAAACGGCTCGATATGAATATCTGAGGCGCGTGATTCCACTGCGCGCTGCATTAATAAGTTCACGAGCCGAATTACCGGCGCTTCCGAGGCCAAATCGCGCAGATGCTCGACATCGTCTTCGCCGCGCGCCGCTTCGTCCAGATTTTCGACGATTGCACCCATCGCCGAACGGCCCTGACCATAATAACGCTCAATCAAATCATCAATTTCCGAGCGCAAGCCGATCCGCGTCGAAACCGGCTTGCCGGTCGCCATCGACACCGCGTCCACCGCGAAACGATCTAGCGGGTCGGCAACGATGACTTGAATTTCATGCTCCGATGCCGCCACTGGGCAAACGTGGTGGGCCTTTAAAAACCGCATTGACAGGTTGATATCCGCAGGCGGCATCTCGGGTGCGTCTTTCATCGCCATCAGCGGAATGCCGAGCACCTCGCCGGTTGCCTCGGCCACATCGCGTTCACTTGCCAGGCCAAGGCGCGCTAGCAGCGCGGTTAAGCTCGCTTCATTGCCTTCTTCAAACAGACGCTTCGCACGCACCAAATCGCTTTCTTTTAAGCGGCCTTTTTTGAGCAGTAACTCAACCACAATTTCTTCCGCCACCGCCGGATCAAGGGCAGATAGCGTCGCCGCAACCGCACGCACAGACTCGGCTTGAGCGCTTTCGGGCGCGGGCACGTCTAACGGCACTAGCTCCAGATTTTGCGGCGCAGAATTTTGCGCTTCAGCTAAAACCACATTATTCACCGTCGCCTCGGTGCTTTGCTCGGGCACCGTTATTAATGGAATTTCCGCGTCATTCGCAAACGGCTTTTCATTACCTTCAACAATTTCAGTATTTTCAATATTTTTAACGCTCACGGTGCAGCCTCATTTTTCCCGGATGCACGGCTTCGAGTCGCTTCATCAAATGACTGGATATGATCCAGTTGGATCAAATCATCAATAAACTTTCGATTCATCAGCGCCCAAAGCACGACCGGCGTCAGGGGTGGCAAAATCAAATAGCCAAATTGATACATCAAGGCTAAAAACGTCGGACTTAAGTGGTGTTTTGCAATGGCTGCCGCGCCGCCGTCCAAGTTTGCACTCACATATTGCAGCACATCCCAAACCACGCCATTGAGCTGAACTAACCAAATAACCAGCGCGCCCAAAGCGATCTGGCGCAAGCGGGTAGCAATACTATTCGGGGTTGCCAGTGCAAGGCCTGCAATCACCGGTATGCCATAGCCGTAAATCATTGGATTAATCGTAAAGTCGACTACGAGCTGTTTACCCGGCTCAGTCTGGGCAACTAACGAGCTCAGCACATTAAATACATGTTGATTACGCAAAATATCAACAAAAATCTCTGGCATCCAGCTCAATAAAATGCCTTTGCTCAGCCAAAGCACGGGCGTGACCATCGCACCGGCAAAGGCAAACCAAAGAAAGAGTGAAAGCGGCAAATACAGCCCAGCGGCAAAACACAGCGTACGAATGGGTCCAAACATAATTATTTCACGACAATAAGGCACTGGAATTGACCGTCGAGCGTACCTTAAGTTCACTTAAAGTGCGTTTGTTCGCGCTATCTCAGCGATTGCAAACTTAAAATCACAGCTATTTGCAATACCAAAAGCTAATAGTTCTCTATTGGTTCTCTTTACGATGCGCGATAAATAGTCACAAAGTGTTTTGATAATAATGACTTAGCACCAAAATCGAATGCCAAAAATAAAAATGCCCCGAACACGCCCTTTACACAGCCTTGACAGCGCCCGAGCTGCGCAATAGTGTGGTGAATTGTGGTGATTTGTGGGAAACAGCGGTTGATTGTGGGGTGGCCGCGAAAATCCCCGCAGTGATGGGAATTTGACGGGCAATTTAACGGGCAATAGTGTCTTCCAAAAGCGGGAGTCGACGGCCTTAAGCTTTAAGAATTCTACAGCTTAAAAAATTCTTAAAGCAAAGAAAATTCTGACGCATTCAACTCACTTCATTTAGATTGGTCTTAGGCGCTTATGTTTTATGGCGAAACGCGGGTAAGTATCGATGAGAAAGGCAGGCTTGCCCTTCCCACGGAACACCGCGCCCAAATTTCGGCGAACTGCGCGAACCAACTGGTCGTCACCTATAACCCCTACGACGCTGAATGCCTTTGGATTTTCCCCAAGCCCGAGTGGGAGCGGGTGCGCGATCAGGTTATGCGTTTAAGCAGCGCAAAGGCCGCGCATCGCGAATTTCAGCGCCGTCTCGTCGGATGCGCCGCGCATTTGGAACTTGATAGCAGCGCGCGCATCGTCTTGCCACACGCCGCCCGGGCGCAGGGGAATTTTGGCAAAGCCGCCATTTTGCTGGGCATTGGCGAAAAGTTTGAGTTGTGGAACGAAGCGACGCACAGCGCGCGCATGTTGCAGCCCATTACTGAGGCGCAAGTGACCGCTGAAATGCTTGAGTTAAATTTTTGAGCGATGCACAAAACTATGTCCCTCAAATCCCCCACTCTGCAACCCCTGCCCTTCAAACGCCTGCATTCGCCGGTTTTGCTGGACGCCGTGATTCGCGGCCTAAAACTCAACCCGAGCGGCTGCTATATCGATGCGACTTTCGGCCGTGGCGGCCACAGTGCGGCTATTTTGGCCGCACTTTCCGATAGCGGGCGCCTGATTGCCGTAGATCGCGATGACGCAGCGATTAAAGCCGCAAAAGAGTTAAGTGCTGCCGATGCGCGGGTCAGCGTAAGACACGCGAATTTTTCCGAGCTTGAGCATTTGCAAGATGTAGCCATAGGCTCAGTCGACGGTATTCTTTTAGATCTGGGCGTGTCCTCGCCGCAATTAGATCAGGCCGAGCGCGGTTTTAGTTTTATGCACGATGGCCCGCTCGATATGCGCATGGATCAGTCACGTGAACCCAGTGCCGCGCAGTATTTAAACGAGGTTTCTGAAATAGAGCTGCTGCGCGTTTTACGCGAATATGGTGAAGAGCCGCAGGCGAAAAAAATTGCGGCCGCGATCACTGCCGCACGCGGCAGTTTGACGCGCACGAGCCAGCTCGCGAACTTAGTCAGCGACGTCAAAGGCCGTGGCAAGCCCGGCCGCCATCCAGCGACGCAGGTATTTCAAGCGATCCGCATGGCGGTGAATGCCGAGCTGGAATCGTTGCAGTCTGGCCTCCAAGCAGCGTTCAATCTTTTAAAAATGGGCGGGCGCATGTGCGTTATTAGTTTCCATTCATTGGAAGATCGCATGGTCAAGGAATTTTTTAACGCACGTGCCAAAGCCCCTGCGGCGTCACGGCGTGATTTTATGGGTGCCAGCGACTTCGTCGCGAGCGCACGACTTATCAGCAAAGACAAAGCAAGCGACGAAGAATGCCGCGCAAACCCGCGCGCGCGTTCGGCAGTCCTGCGTGTAACGGAGAAACTGCTGTGATTGTTCAATCAATGGCTAACAATGCGCTTGCCCAATATACGCAGCCGCATGCCCAGCCTAAGCCTAAACCAGCCCGCGCAACACCGCCAGTCGCGGCTCCCGTAGCGTTAGCGCCTGAAAGCGCGCGTTTTGATGGCTCGCGTTTTACGGCGGCGGTGTTGCTATTGGCAACTATTGCCAGCGGCATGATGCTCGTGTATTCCCGCCACCAAGCACGCGTGTTGTTTCAGCAGCTTGAAGCGTTGAGCACCCAACACGACGAGCAGCAAATCGAATGGGGCCGCCTCCAGCTTGAGCAGGCGACGTGGAGCGAAAACTCACGTATTGAGCAAATTGCGCGTGATCGGCTTGGCCTCGATTTTCCTGAACAAACCAAAGTTGTGGTCATCAAGCAATGATTAAAGCACGCGCGCGCCCCGTCGATTTATCCAGACGGCTGTATTGGCTGCTGGGTTTGCTGTGCTTAGGCGCAGGGGGCTTGGTGGCGCGCGCGCTCGACATTCAAGTCATTCGCAAAGAGTTTTACCAATCACAGGGCGATAAACGCTATCTACGCGAAGTTGCGGTGCCGGCTTATCGGGGTGCTATTTTGGATCGTAATGGCGAGCCGCTGGCGATCTCAACCCCGGTGGTTTCGATTTGGGCAAATCCCAAGGAATTACTGGAGCAGCGTGAACATTTAACGCTGTTAGCCACTAAGTTGGGGTTATCCGTGGATTCTCTGCGGCAGCGCGTCACGCAATTTTCTGACCGCGAGTTTGTTTATCTGAAACGCCAAATGAGTCCGCAGTCCGCAGAAGCGGTGCTGGCACTGGATCTGCCCGGCGTTTACGCACAGCGCGAATTTCGCCGCTTCTACCCTGCGGGTGAAGTGGTTGCGCATGTACTGGGCTTCACTAATATTGACGACAACGGTCAAGAGGGCGCGGAGCTTGCGTTTAATAACTGGCTAGTGGGCAAACCCGGCAAAAAGCGCGTGATGCAGGATCGTAAAGGCCAGCGTATTGCCGACGTGGCTGAGTTGAAAACCGCTGAGCCTGGGCAGGACTTGGTGCTTTCAATTGACCGACGCATTCAATATCTAGCATATCGCGAGTTAAAAAGCGCGGTGCTAGAGCTCGGTGCCAGTTCTGGCTCGCTCGTGATGATTGACGTACCGACCGGGGAAATTCTGGCGATGGTGAATCAGCCCAGCTACAACCCAAATGCGCATGTGCGTGATACCGGTTCGAATTTGCGCAATCGCGCGGTCACTGATGTTTACGAGCCGGGTTCAGTGATGAAAACCTTCACCATTGCCGCTGCCCTAGAAAGTGGGCAATTTAAGCCGGACACGCCGATTGACACCAGTCCAGGGCGCATGCAGTTGGCAAACTACAACATTGGCGATACCCACAATTACGGTCTGACCGACGTGAGTGGCGTGCTGATGCATAGCTCCAACGTCGGTGCGGCCAAAATCGCGCTCCAGCTTTCCAGCGCACAAATGTCTGACGCGCTGCGTCGATTTGGCTTTGCGCAGGTCAGCGGCTCTGGATTTCCAGGCGAATCGCCCGGCTATTTACCCGATGCAAGTCGTTGGCGGGAAACTGAAAAAGCCACGCTAGGCTATGGCTACGGGCTATCGGTAACGCCGTTACAAATCGCCGCCGCGTATGCCGCAATCGGCAATCATGGCCGCATGCGCGCGCCTAGTTTTGTGAAAGGTTCGAACAACCCGGATGCCGCAGTCATTGATCCCAAAGTCGCTGCCGAACTCATGGTCATGCTGGAAAGCGTCACCTCCCCGCAGGGCACTGGGCAGCTAGCGCGCGTCAGCAATTACCGGATCGCGGGCAAAACCGGTACCGCGCGCAAATCTAGCGCACAGGGTTATCAAGCCCGTTATGTCGGTACTTTTGCCGGGCTTGCGCCCGCCACCAACCCCCGTATCGCCTGTGTGGTGGTCATTAATGATCCCGTAGGTCACGCTTTCACAGGCGGTGCGATTTCCGCACCGGTATTCTCGAAAGTAACGCGGGGCGCGCTGCGTCTGCTCAATGTGACGCCCGATGCGCCAATGAGCGTGGGTGTCATCGATCAAATTACGCCGGAAATGCTGGACGCCACGGCAGAAGCGGTTGCCGACCCGGTGTTGCGATGAGCGCTGATACAGCAGTGCATGCGCATCGGCTGGCGGAGCTATTGCCTGAGGGCAGCGTTGCGGTGCCTGAGTTGATGCTTTCAGAGCTCACGCTTGACAGTCGCGCGGTAAAGCCGGGCGATGGCTTTGTCGCCTTGCCGGGTACAAACCAGCACGGCATGGCCTTTGCGCTGCAAGCGCAGGCTGCGGGCGCTAGCGTGGTTATTTGGCAGCTTGCGCCCGGCGTTACGGTGCCCGACGGCCTGACAATTCCAGCGGTTGCTGTCGATGATTTGCGCGCGCATCTTGGGGGGATTGCGGCGAAATTATATGGTCAGCCCGGGGATTTACTGCGCATCATTGGCATCACCGGCACCAATGGCAAGACCTCGACCACACTACTTTTGGCGCAGGCGCTTAATTTGCTTGGTCAGTGCTGCGGCAGCATCGGCACACTCGGTGTGAAGCTGGAAAACACGCACGAAACAGCCGACATTGAATTATCGCAAGCGGACATTCGTACCACGCCGGACGCGATTAGTGTGCAACGCACACTGCGCGGGTTGGTCGACCAAGGTGCGGCTGCGGTGGCGATGGAGGTGAGTTCACACGCGCTCGATCAGCAGCGTGTCAATGGCGTGCCGTTTAAGCTCGCGATCTTTACGAACTTGACGCGTGAACATCTGGACTATCATGAAACGATGGCGGCCTATGGCGCTGCAAAAGCAAAATTGTTCGAGTTTACGACATTGAAGTCTGCAGTCATCAATATTGATGATGAATTTGGCCGCACGCTTTACAGGCAGCTTTCGCCCCGCATTCTAGGCATTAGTTTTGGCCTAAACTCAGACTGCCAAGTGCGCGCCGAAAAAATCCTTCTTAACAGCCTGGGTGCTCGCTTTACTTTGTGCGTACCAAGGCATGTATCTGGGCATGTATCTGGGCATGAGTATGTGATCCAGACTTCGCTCTACGGCCGGTTTAACGTTGTTAACTTGCTGGGCGTGGTGGCAGCGCTGATCGCCCTGGGTTATTCCATGAATGAAATCACTCCAGTGATTCCTATGCTGCAACCGGTAACGGGGCGCATGAATCGACTCGGCGGCGGCGATCAAGCGCTTGTGGTGGTGGACTATGCACACACGCCTGACGCATTGACGCAGGTGCTGATTAATTTACGTGAACACCTCAATATCGCTCACAGCCAATCGAGTGAGCATCCAAACCAGCTCATTTGCGTGTTTGGCTGCGGCGGTGATCGCGACTCTGGCAAACGCAGTTTGATGGGCCGCGCTGCACAAGAGTTTGCTGACGTGGTGATCGTCACTAACGATAACCCGCGCAGCGAATCAGAAACGGCGATTACCGATCAAATTTTGAGCGGTTTCAAAAATACGGATTACCCCTCCCACAATGTCATCGTTGAACACCGTCGCGAACGCGCTATTGAGCTGGCGATCATGCAGGCAAAACCCGGCGATATTGTCCTAATTGCGGGCAAAGGCCATGAAAACTATCAAGAAATTGCCAGCGTCAAGCACGCATTTAATGACTCACAGGTAGCTTTAGCAGTGCTGAAAAAACAAAAAATGCCGCACACAGACGGCATGAACTTAGCGCTTAATGAACTCGCCGAGTTAGCGGGTGGCACATTGATTGCGCCTAATTTGTTTGCCTTGGCAAACAAACAATCCGAAAATTTGGGCGGGCAAGTTTTTGATGCGCCCGTTTTTGATCCAGAAGCAATCCTTGGGCAAAGCGTCAGCAACGACACGCGCAGCCTAGAACCGGGTGCCATCTTCATCGCACTCAAGGGTGAGCGCGTCGATGGCCATACGTTACTTGCGCAAGCGCAGGCGCTGGGCGCAGTTGCCGCCTTGGTGAGCGTGCCAACGGAGAGCGCGCTGCCGCAAATTCTGGTGCCCAATGTTGAAGCCGCACTGGCACAACTTGCGAGCGCGTGGTGCCAGCGCCTGCCGACAAAACGCGTTGCGATTACCGGCAGTAACGGCAAAACCACGGTCAAAAATCTAACCGCCAGCATTTTGGCGCAGGTGGGTGAAACGCTGGCAACAGTCGGCAATCTCAACAATGAACTGGGTTTGCCGTTAACAGTCCTGCGTATGCGCGAAAAGCACGCATTTGCTGTGCTCGAAATGGGTGCGGGCAAACCGGGCGATATTCGTTTTCTCGCCAATATTGCGCGTCCGCATGTAGCGCTGGTCAACAATGCTATGGCAGCACACCTTGAACGTTTGGGCGACGTGCATGGTGTGGCGGAAGAAAAGTCCTCGATCTATCGCGCCTTGCTGCCCGGTGGTACGGCGATCATCAATCTTGATGATGCAGAGCTGTCCTGCTTTTTACATGCTGCAAGCCAAGCGGGTGCAGCAAAGCTAACGTTTTCGCTCAATAGCGCAGCGGCAGATATCTATGCAACAGATATTGTTTTAGGTGCCAGCAGCCGCTTTACTCTGCATTGCCCACTCGGAAGTACGCCTATTGCATTCGCCTTGGTCGGCACGCACAACATTCGTAACGCCCTTGCTGCTGCCGGTTTAGCGATTGCCGCAGGTGCAAATTTGGCACAAATTAGCGCCGGGCTAAATTTAGCCAGCAGCGCCAAAGGCCGCCTCAAGCTTTATCCACAGCCGGGCGGTTGGAATTTGTTAGATGATAGCTACAACGCCAACCCAGGCTCAGTCAAGGCCGGCATGGAAGCGCTGGTTGCACTGGGTGGCTCCGCTTGGGTGGTGTTGGGAAACATGGCGGAGCTTGGCAACGACGCCGATGCGCTGCACCGCGAAGTTGGCGCATATGCACATCAAGTGGGTGTGGCAAAGCTATTTTGCCTGGGCGAGCACGCGGCGCACGCAGCACAAAGTGCCGGCAGCATTGGCGAAGCCTTCAGCGACATGGAAACGCTGGTGCACACGTTAAAGGCAGATTTGGCGCAAGCCAATCATTCTGGCGCGAACACAGGCGTCAATTTGCTGGTGAAAGGCTCACGCTCAGCGGGCATGGAGCGCATCGCCGTGCTGCTTGGCGCTGACGTTGCGCATGCAGGTGGCCACTAATGCTGCTGTGGCTTGCGAAACATTTTGCGGAGCAGTTTGTATTGCTGAATGTATTGAATTACATCAGCTTCCGCGCCATTGCCGCGACGATTTGCGCACTGGCAATTTCCTTGCTCTTTGGTAAAGCGTTTATTCGCACGCTTAGCGCGCAGCAAAAAAAATCCGGTGGTCAACCGATTCGCACTGACGGGCCGCAATCGCATTTCTCCAAAGCGGGCACGCCGACGATGGGTGGCGGCTTAATCATTTTGGCGATCAGCGTTTCCACGCTGCTATTTACCGATTTAACGAATCGCTATACCTGGACTTGCCTCGCGGTGCTTTGGAGCTTTGGCTTGATTGGCTGGCTAGATGACTATCGAAAATTAGTCAAAAAAGACCCTAAAGGCTTAGCCTCGCGCTGGAAATATCTGCTGCAGTCTATTTTCGGCTTGGCGGCTGCCGTTTTCTTATATGCAACACGCGACGCGGCCAGCGCCACAGAGCTCTACATTCCTTTTTTCAAAGACATAGCGATCCCGCTTGGGGCATTTTTTATCGTTATTGCCTACTTTTGGATCGTAGGCTTTTCCAACGCGGTGAATTTGACCGACGGTTTAGATGGGTTGGCTATTTTACCCGCCGTAATGGTGGCGGTTGGGTTAGGCATATTTGCCTACGTTTCTGGCGACGTCGGCCATGCCAAATACTTGTTATTGCACCATATTCCCGGCGCTGGCGAGCTGGCGATTATTGCCGGAGCGGTGGCGGGCGCGGGCTTAGGGTTTTTATGGTTCAACACCTATCCAGCGATGATTTTCATGGGCGATGTCGGCGCTTTAGCACTGGGGGCCCTGCTGGGCGTGATGGCGATTATTGCGCGCCAAGAACTGATTTTGGTGCTGATGGGCGGTATTTTTGTCATTGAAACGCTGTCCGTTATGATTCAGGTTGGCTCATTCAAAACGCGCGGCAAACGCGTGTTTAAAATGGCACCGATTCACCACCATTTTGAGCTCAAAGGCTGGCCCGAGCCGCGCGTGATTGTGCGCTTTTGGATCATCAGCGTGGTGCTGGTGTTACTCGGCCTTGCAACCTTAAAGATACGCTGATGAATGCGCCAACAAACACTGCAGCGCAGCCGTTACAAGTCAACCAAAACAGTGTGGTTGCAACCAAGGCAGGGGCATCAGTCGCCCTTGATGGCTGGCTGCTCGCATCGGGCTGTGGGCTGCTGGGCTTAGGGCTAGTGATGGTGACTTCAAGTTCGCTTGCGATCGCCGAGGCGCAGAACTTATCGCCGTTTTACTATGCGATCCGCCATGCCATTGCCATTGTGATTGGCGTGTTCTTAGCGTTTTTACTATATCACACGCCCCTTGAACGCATTGAACGCGTTTCAATTTGGCTGATTTGGGGGGCGCTGGCGCTGCTGGTTTTGCCGTGGATACCTGGATTTGGCGTACGGCTAAATGGCGCACTGCGCTGGATACGCCTTGGCTTCACCAATTTTCAAGTCGTGGAAGCCACAAAGCTGTTAATGATTATGTATCTAGCGGGCTATTGCGTACGTCAACGCAGCCAACTACCGGTGCAGTGGCGCGGCATTTTAAAGCCGCTGGGCATGACCAGTGCTGCCGTGTTGCTGCTTCTGGCGCAACCTGATTTTGGTTCAGCAGCGCTGATTTTATCGGTTAGTTTGGGCTTGCTTTGGTTGGCAGGCGCGCGCGCCAGCTATTTCAGCGTGATCGCGATTATCGGCATTACCGCCATGGGCGGGATTGCCGTGCTTGAACCCTATCGCTTACAGCGCTTTGTGGGTTTTTTAGACCCGTGGGCCGATCCTTACAAATCAGGTTTCCAACTCACCCAGGCGTTGATCGCGGTCGGGCGCGGTGGATGGTTTGGCGTTGGCTTAGGGGATAGCGTGCAAAAACTGTTCTATTTGCCAGAAGCGCACTCAGATTTTATTGTTGCGGTGATTGCTGAAGAGCTGGGCTTAGCGGGAATTGTGTTGGTGTTGGCATTATTCGCGCTGTTTGTCGGCCGCGCGTTTCAACTGGGTGCGCGCGCTTTGGCGTTGGGCAAGTATTACGCAAGCTATTGCGCGCATGGTGTAGCACTTTGGTTTTCGCTGCAGGTGCTAGTCAGTATCGGCGTTAATTTGGGCGTCCTGCCCACCAAAGGCTTGACTCTGCCGCTAATCAGCGCAGGCGGCAGCTCGGTAATGATCTCAGTGGCCGCCCTCGGATTGCTCTTTAATATCAGTCGCGTGGTAAGAAGCACAGCACCTCTGCCCAACCCAGCACTAGGTTCGGCCGCTGTCGGCTATAAATCATGAGTGGCGCAAGTGAAGGGAGCATTATGATCATGGCGGGCGGCACTGGCGGCCATGTTTATCCAGGGCTTGCCGTCGCCGCTTTGCTGGCAAAGCGTGATGTCCAGGTCAGCTGGCTCGGTTCAGCAAATAGCTTCGAAAGCAAGCTCATCCCTACGCAACAGCTCAATTTCAATGCCGTTAACGTGGCGGGGCTGCGCGGCAAAAAATTCATGCAAAAGCTGGCAGCGCCTTGGATGCTGGCGCGTGCGGTCATCCAAGCGCTTAAAATTTTTCGCCGCATCCGTCCGCGTGCGGCGATTAGTTTTGGTGGTTTTGCCGCAGGCCCCGGCGGCATCGCTGCCACCTTGTTGCGCGTACCGCTTTATGTACATGAGCAAAACCGTATTCCCGGCATCACCAATCGCGTGCTTGC
>JAYUUS010000152.1:0-37778 GCA_043754435.1 Rhodanobacteraceae bacterium | reverse complement strand
AACACCGCATCGCAAAGCTTGGCGGATATTGAGCGCAATATCGGCACCTTCGCCAAACAAGCGCGCGAAGGCGGTTTGCAGCTGGAAGATCTGCAGGGTGGTACTTTCACCATCACCAACGGCGGCGTATTCGGCAGCTTGTTCTCCACCCCAATCGTCAACCCGCCGCAAAGCGCCATTTTCGGCATGCACACCATCAAAGAGCGCGCCATTGTCGAAAACGGTGCGGTGATTGCCGCGCCGATGATGTTCATCGCGATCAGCTACGACCACCGCATTATTGATGGCAAAGATGCGGTGCAATTCTTAGTCGCAGTGAAGAACTATCTGGAAGATCCGGTGCGGTTGATGTTGCATATTTGATGTATAGCTTACGATTACTTTAGTTTCCGAGACATCACACCGAATCTCGTCGACAGTTTGATTGCTAAACCAATGCGTAAAAAAGCAAAGCAAGCAATTGAAAGCTGTATCGCTATGAGATACAGTTTTACATGATTAAGTCTTTTCGACATAAAGGGTTGAAAATTTTCTTTCAGACAGGAAACATGGCAGGCATTCAAGCTGCTCATGCCGCAAGATTGGCCGCCATGTTACGACGTCTGAACGAAGCCACTCATGCCCAAAGCATGAACTTGCCTGGTTGGGGTTTGCATTCACTCAAAGGACGCGAACTGAAGGGGCATTTTTCCGTTTGGGTGAACGGTAATTGGCGGATGATTTTCTGCTTTGACGGACCAGATGCTGTGCTGGTGGACTATCAGGACTACCACTGAATAATTTTTCAATCCATTCGCATAGTTTATGCAGAGCAACTCGGAGTACCTAAATGGCAAGCATGTATAACCCGCCGCATCCCGGTTTAACGCTTCGAGACGATGTCTTGCCAGCACTCGGCCTGTCGATCACGCAAGCGGCGCAGCAACTCGATGTGTCACGCGTAGCGCTATCGCGTGTGTTGAACGGTCGTGCAGCAATATCGCCGGAAATGGCGTTGCGCATTGAGGCTTGGCTGGGTGTGGAACGCGGTGGCGAAGCTCGGCTATGGCTGGCAGAGCAAAGCGCCTACGACGTTTGGCAAGCCGCACAGCGGTTTATTGCTGTGCCGATGCAAGTGCAGCCAGCGCCTGCGGCCGTTATGACCGCGTGAGGGCGTGTCGTGCCGTACTTGCAAAGTCGCAGCTCCAAGCTGAAAGCTTTTAAGTAAGTTTTTTGCAAGCCGATTGCAGAATTTTGCAATCATTCAGTTTCGTTTTGTTCATACCATTCGACCCGAACCACTACTGAGTGAAGTCGATGAGTTTGCGTATGCGTCCCGGTGTTGCTTTATTCCAGCGCTTTCCTTGGATGCGCGGCGGCCTTTTGCTGTTGGGAATTTTGCTGCTGAGCTTTATTTACTTAATTTGGTTTGCGCCGCTGGCACCCGTAACGCTGGCTGCAGCGGCAAAAGCGCCAGAACAGGCGCATCCGTTAGATACAGGTGCCACCGATACACACGGACACAGCCACTCTGAGGAAGCAGTTGAAGCGTTGAGTCTTCAGCCCAGCAGCGTGCCATTGCTCGACGCCAGCGCGCTGCACTTTTCCGCGCCAGCAATGGCAGCGTCTGAGCTTTTCGCCGGGGGCGCAACGCACGTCATTATGGATTCCAGCTGCGCCAAACGCAGCACTTTTAAGCCCGATGCGGCGCAGACATTAGAGGAAACGCTGTTCAAAGAATTTGGCATTGTGGCCAACGCCCGCATCCCCGAGGCCACGCCGTTTGAGGAGCTAACGCAGTTCTACCGCATCGGTGCGGATTATTACCAGCTCAGTATTAACGCGCTGCCCGCTTCCCGGCCACCGGTCTATGAGCTGAGTTGGTACCGCGCGCGCGATGCGCAAATGCTGACTCAGGTGGCTAGGCTTGCCGTGCCGCCCGCAGCGGGTGTGCTGGACATCACCCGCGCCAGCGAGATGTTTACGCAAATTTTAGCGGGCGCGCGCACCAACCGCGCTGAGCTGGGCGCGCGCTTGCTCAATGTGCATATTCCGGGCGGCACCAACAGCGATCAAGAGTTGCGTTTTATCAACGGTGCACCGCTGCAATGGGTATTTGGCAGCGGTGTGTGTCAACTCACCAGCGATAGCAACCGTGCGCTTTGCCGCTGTTTGCCTGACGGTGAACAGCTGCACGTGCCGGATGTTTAATCCAAAACCTAGAAAACGTGTAACCCAATAATTTTGTGCTCCACGCCGTCCAAAAACAGCCCTTTGCTTAACTTAAACAATGCTCTACAGAACCAACGCTCCGCTAAACCCACGCTCTGCCAAACCCAACCCAAGGAAGCGATAGAAATGAAGAAAATGACCGATGTAAGCAGCACAAAATTAGCGCTTGCGCTCATTGCCGCGATGAGTTTTTCTGGCGCTGCCTCAGCGCTTTGCCCGTGGAATACCAGTTATGACAGCGGCCTGAATTTTTGCACCGACTCCAATAATGCCTATGGACCGTTTACCCGCGCGATGACAACAAAATGCACGAACGACGGCAATGGCACTGCCTGCACGAACACCGTCAATGTTTATTACAACGGCACTAACACCACCGGTACCGCCGTACCCGTGCAGCGTTGGGGTAAAGCTTTGGCGCAATCGATTCGCGGCACCGCTGATTGCCCGCTGGGCAGCATCCGCAGTGCGAGTTACGACAATCGCTGTGTTGAATCCACCAGCCAATATGGCACCGAAGTGTATGGCGTGTTTGCGCAAAACTGGATTGACGCCTGCCGCGCTACGCCGATTAGCGGCGGCAATGCCTGCTACTTAAACCGTTGGGCCGCCTCAATTTACACCAGTGTGCGCACAAAAGTGACGCCTGCGGGACCAAACTGGACGCTGCCAATGCCGAATGGCTATCCAAGTTCAGACTGGTGCGTGTGCCGCAATATTGGCACTTCACCACACATCGGCTGGGATTTAGTGAACAACGCCGGCACCATGCAGTCGGTGGCGGCTGAAAGCGGCAAGATCACCTATGGCCCCACGCTTAACGGCGGCTGCGGTTGGGAGATGGAGTTGACTGATCGCTTCGGCACTGTCTGGTACTACCGCCATATGAATCAGCCTAATTTGGTCAACGGCCAAAGCGTTGCCGCAGGCGCGGTCATGGGCATTCATCAGGATTATCCATTGTCTAGCTGCGGCAGTGGCCCGCACTTACACCTAGAACGTTTGAGCAGTGGCTATTTCAATGATAGTTCAGTCAGTAAAAACTGCACCGGCACCTTAAAAAGCTGCAATTACGACCCCCGTACACCCTGGCCCAGCGTGCGGACTGCGGCCGCTTCAGACCCGCTAAAATTGCTTCAGGACGATGCTGGGATTACCCCAACAACGCTGAGCGAGGAAGAAATTTCGATCAATCGCTCGTGCCGTGTGAATCCGAATAGCTACGCGACAGTTGAGTTGAATCAAAGCGACAAGCAAACCGCGCAAGCGCTGCCAAGCTCTATCAAGCTCAGCTTCAACACCGAACGCACGCCCGCAAACTTTAGCTTCCAAACCAGTCGCTATGCACTGAGCGCGCATTTTGTCGATAACCCGAGCAATCAGTGCAGCGCCAAAGATAACTGTATTGTCGCTTGGGAGCTGGACGCACAAATCGTCGGCGGCAGCTACAAACGCATATTTATCGACAATGCGCTGCGCAACACGGCTGCTGAGATGAGCGTTGAATCGGCTTATTGCACACCCACCGATGCGACGGGTGCTACTCGCGTTATTTTGCAAGATAAGCTGGGTAATAAATATCAGGCGGCGTTTTAATCAGGTTGTAAACCTGGAAAATTGAGATCAGAAAAAAGTGCGGCTCAATGCGGCCCAGGGTTTTTGCCCTGGGCCGCATTGATTTTTAGTGCCAGCACATAAATCAAATCGCTTTCAAGGCTTAAGCGTGCTGAAATCGCCGCTGTGCTGAAACCCCTTCTCTCAATTGTCGCGCCGATCTTGCGCACACTCATTGTTGGCCTAGCCTCGGGCTTGATTGCGTTTGCGTGCTTAAGATTTTTGCTGCCTGCCCCATCGGCAACGCTGCTCAGCCGACATGCCGGGGCGCTGAACATTGCGCTATTTTTAGACGTACACGGCATGAACAAGCCTCTATTGAGCGCCTATTTGGAGCTGCTCGAAAACTATGCACGCGGTGATTTTGGCTATTCGTGGGTGAACCAAGTGCCGGTTGGCCCGCTGATTACGAACGCGCTGGGCTTAAGCCTCTTTTTGATCCTGCCCGGCACACTGATTGCGCATGCTTTGGCATTCACATGTGCGCTTAAAAGCCGCTATGACGCATTTTGGCCAGCGCTTTTGAGCCAGTTCTCCACCGCCACGGGCTTGTTGATTTGCGCCTTGTTAGCGCAATGGCTGCTGTGCGCGGCTTGGCTCCATGTTTTTAGTCATGGCGGTGCGGCATATTTTGCGCCGTTTGGGTTAGTGCTGGATTCCACTGCAGGCTATGTGCGCTCCGTCACTGCCCCAACGCTTGGGCTGATGTTGGCGCTTTTTGGCGCGCAATTTTCCGACTATCGGGCGTTAATACATACGCCTGAGCGGGCGCGCACGATTCTCAGCGCACGCAGTTTGGGCTTGCGGGGCTGGCGGCTTTTACTCAACAGCGTGCGCCCGAGTGTTAGCGGCTTAGTTTCCAGGCTGGGTTCTAGCCTGCCGATGCAGGTAATTGGCGGCGGGGTGGTAATTGAGCTCGTCTTTGCCGTGCCCGGCATTGGCCGCACCGGCGTGAACGCCGCGATGGCCGCCGATGCGCCGGTATTAGTCGCGATTGCCATCACGAGCGCCTTAGCGCTGTCGGTCTGTATCGCAACAGCTGACGCGCTGGCGCACTTAGCTGACCCGCGCCTAGGCAATTCGCAGGCCGGGTTGTCGTGAATACACTGGATAAACAGGGCGTTGAGGAGCTGATCGTGCGGGTGTCTGGGCATGGCTTTGCTTTCAAACGCTTGGCTCGTGGTTGGCCGGTATTGGTGCTGCTGGGCGCTTTGCTGGTTGCGGTATTAACCGCATTTGGCTGCATTGGCAGTGCTTGGATGGCGACCGGCAGCGCCTATTTGGCCCCTAGTTTTGCGCATCCATTGGGCACGAATGCGTTAGGGCAAGATCTGCTAGCGCACAGCTGTCAAGCACTATTGGCGCTGTTTATAGGGGTATTGCCGGGTGCATTGCTTGGTTTTGCCATAGGCATTGCGGCCGGTGTTTGCGCCGGTTGGCGCCTGCATAGCGGTTTGGATCAAGTTATTTGCTTTGCCTGCGATCTTTTTGAAGGACTGCCGAGCTATTTGATGATGGTGTTATTAGCGCTGCTGCTGCATCAAGCTCAGCTCGGCACGGCTTTTTTATTTGCCGCATTGTTTTGGCCAAGTGCTGCGCGTGTGTTGCGCGTGGCAACCGCTCAGCTAATCGGCGCGCCGTTCATGGACGCAGCTACGCTGGTCGGAACCGATGTTTTTACCCGGGTACGGTGGCATTTACTGCCCAATTTGCGGCTTATACTTGCCGCGCTAGCGTTGCTGATAGTGGGTAGCTGTATACGTGCTCAAATGCTTTTGGGTTTTATGGGTTTAGATACCCAGGCGCGGCCCAGCTTAGGGGCGATGCTTTATTTGGGCACGCAAGACGCACTTAGCTTTCACTTCACCACTTTACTGGTAGCTTTAAGCTTAAGCATGTTGATACTGATTGCGCTAGATTCGCTCGCGCGCCGCTTAAGCCCCAGTCGATAATGATTTTTTGCAAAGATTTTTCTAATAAGGATTTTTTCTAATGTTGAGTGTCCTCCGGCCATTATGCAGAATCGTCTACACGGCGTTTATTATTTCCGCCGCTATCGCGCTTGCCGGCTGCTACAAACGCAACAAGGTCGTCAGCGTGCCGCAGGTATTGATTCAAGAGCTACACGTCATGCCAGAAAAAGTAACCGCGCGCGTACTACTGCACAATTTCAGCAACGTCGAGATGACTTTTAGTGAGCTGAACTATCGCTTGAGCATCGTTGAGGGCCGTAGTAATAACGTCGTTGCTAGCGCTATTGTGCCGCTTGATCTATTGGTGCCTATGGATAGTCCGGAAAGCATCAACATTACCCTGGTGTTGGCACCTGCGGCGATAAAGCTGCTCAATAGCGATCAAGCATTCGGTTATTCCATCGCGGGGACGATCACTTCGAGTAAGCCCTCAAGGGTATTTGAATTTAACTACGACGGAAAATTAAGCCCAACCCCTGGGAAGCCGGGGTTTTGGCGCTAAAGACAAATTATCTAGAAACCGTTCGTGCTGAGCCTGTCGAAGCATGTAGCCGCAGACTTCGAGATACATGTGGCTGCGTTAGTGCTTGTGCGGCTCTGCCCTTCGACAAGCTCAGGGCGAACGGTCCTTTTCAGACAATCATTCAACATTTTCTCTCTTTCTTCTCTCTCATAAAATTCCTTAGGAAAACCCCATGAAATACAGCGTTCCCATGACCGACATTCGTTTCGTTTTGCATGACGTGTTAGAGGCGGAAAAAGTATTCCAACAGATTCCGGAGTTCAGCGACACCAATCGTGAATTGATCGATCAGGTTTTAGAAGAAGCGGCCAAGTTCAACGAGCAAGTGCTGCTGCCAACCAATCAAATTGGTGACACCGAAGGTGCGGTGTTCGACAAAGCGACGCAAAGCGTCAGTTTGCCGCAGTGTTTTAAAGACGCTTTTCGTGCTTATGTGGACGCGGGCTGGATCGGTTTATGCGGTGAGCCAAAATATGGCGGCCAGGGCCAGCCCGAGGGGCTGGGTTATGTGGTCAAAGAAATGATCGAAAGCTGCAATGTTGCCTGGGGTACTTATCCATTACTGAGTCTGGGGGCAGTCGATGCCTTTATGCACCACGGTGAAGAGTGGCAGCGAGAAGTTTTTGTGACCAAAATGCTGGCGGGCGAATGGACCGGTACGATGTGCTTAACCGAGCCACACAGCGGCAGTGATCTAGGCATGCTTAAAACCAAGGCCGAGCCCAACGGCGATGGCACTTATGCTTTGAGCGGGCAAAAGATTTTCATCACCGCCGGTGATCACGATTTGAGCAGCAATATTATTCACTTGGTGCTTGCGCGCTTACCCGATGCGCCGTCAGGCACTAAAGGCATTAGCTTGTTTATTGTGCCGAAGTTTAAGGTCAGCCGCGAAGGCGTGATGGGCGCTAGAAACGCCGTGGGGCCGGGCAGTTTAGAGCACAAAATGGGGTTAAAAGGTTCAGCCACTTGCGTGATGAATTTTGATGGCGCTGAGGGGTATTTGATCGGCCAGCCGAACCGTGGCCTGCTGGCAATGTTTACCATGATGAATGCGGCGCGCTTGGGCGTCGGTGTACAGGGTCTGGGCTTGATTGAAATTAGCTACCAGTCCTCCGCCGCTTATGCCAGCGAGCGTTTGCAAATGCGTTCACTTTCTGGGCCGAAACGCCCTGATAAGCCAGCCGACCCAATCACGGTACACCCCGATGTGCGGCGTATGCTGATGACCCAAAAAGTGCTTGCCGAAGGCGGCCGCGTACTGTGCTATTACGCCGGTCTGCTGGTGGATTTGAGCAACCGCCACCCAGATGCGGATGCGCGTAAAAAAGCGGATGAGCTGCTCAGCTTTCTAGTCCCGATCACCAAAGCATTAATGACCGAAGCTGCGGTGGAATGCACCTATCACGGTATGCAAATTTTAGGCGGCCATGGCTACATTAAAGAATGGGGCCTTGAACAATTTGCCCGCGACGCCCGGATTACCACGATTTATGAAGGCACCACGCAGATTCAAGCGCTGGATCTGCTGGGCCGTAAAGTTATGCAGCTGCAAGGTGTCGGCATGCGTCATTTCTTAACCGAAATTGGTGCTTTTATATCCGCCCACAGTGCGCATCCAGTCGCAGGCCCATACCTTAGCCAGCTTGCCAAGTTGGTGGGTGAATGGAGCGTTTTAACCCGGGAAATTATCGACGCAACTCAGAAAAACCCAGAAGAGTTGGGTGCGGCGGCAGTGGATTATTTATTTTATTCCGGCTACATCACGCTGGCGTATTTTTTAACCCGTGAGTTAGAGGCGCTGGATCGCTCAACCACGGGCATCAGCGATGCATTTAAGACTGCGAAATTAGCCAGCGTGAAGTTTTATTTCGAGCGCATTCTGCCGCGCACGTTGATGCACGCGGCGCAAATCCGTGCGGGTGCGGGGTCTTTGATGGACATTCCGCAAGCCCTGTTTGACGCGGCCTAAGTTGAACCTGGAACGCGCGTACTGATTAACGCGCGTCCTGACAGTGCAGATCGTTTCCAAGTCGCATCGTGCAGATGCGATAGCATTAGTGCTGCTTTTTTGCTTTTTTAAAAAATGAATTTATCTAATTACTCGAGCGTTGCTCAGTTCAAAGCCTGCGCAACATGCTAGCCCGGTTGCGCGTTTTAAAAGCTGAGCTCAGTTTTGTTGGCGGTGATAGCCTAAAGCGGGCCCCTTTAATTGTGCTGTTCATCCTTTTTTCTGCCGGGCTAGACTTGCTTGCCGTCGGTTTAGTCGCACCGTTCGTTAGTTTGCTGATGGGCAAAAATGCCGCGATGGCACTTTTTCCGGATTGGCTATTGCGCACTTTGGGTGAAGATCCAGTCGCAACACTGGGTATTGCACTCATTGTTGTTTTCACCGGTAAAGCGCTGGCAACATTCCAGCTGCAGGGCACCATTACACGGATGTCCGAATCCATCCGCGCAGAGCTGATGACGCGCTTGCTCGGCGCTTATCAACATCGTCCATATCGCTTCCATCTGGATAACTCAAGCACTGAGCTGACGAACCGACTGGTTTGGTATACCCAGGCGTTTGCCAACGGTTTTGTCGGCTCTGGGCTGCGGCTGATTTCTGACTGCATGGTATTTCTGGCGCTAGGAGCATTAATTGCGCTCGCAAATATATTGGCCCTGCTGCTTTTACTGATCGTGCTCAGCATTGTTTTTATGATTGTTTTGCTCTACACGCGCCACCGCGCCGCACAGCTAAACCAGTCAACCGCAACAATGACCGCCGAGGTCATGCATTCGGCAAACCAAGCAATTGGCGGGCTACGCGAAGTTCGCATACTGGGTTGTGAAGATTATTTTTTGGCGCGCCTATCAAAAGCAGGGCGCGGCCTAGTCGATGCAAGTGCCAGCATAGCCGTAATCAATTTGGTGCCCCGTCAAGCCATTGAATTAGCGATGATTTTGTTTTTGGTCGCGCTCGTATTTTTTAGCCGCATGCAGGGTGCTTCGGGTGCTGCCCTGCTGCCGTTATTGGGTTTGATCGGTGCTGCCGCAGTCCGATTGATGCCCGCAGCAACCTCACTGCTGACCGGCATTACGCAAGTACGCAGCAACCGCTTTGTGGTTGGCGTGCTGGCCCGCGATTTAGCGCTTGAAAAAGCAGCAGCGCCATCACCGAGCTCTGCATCAACTTCGCAAAATCCGGCAATTGGATCGCTCAGCTTAACGCCAGCCGATACGACGTCCACACAGCGATTTCAAAGGCTTAGCGCTGAAGCGATCGCTTTTTCTTACTCAGCGGATCGAAACACGATCTTTGAAAGTTTAAGTTTTGAGATCCATGCCGGGGAAACTGTGGCTTTGGTCGGCCCCTCGGGTGCCGGCAAAAGCACGCTTGCGGACCTACTGCTCGGTTTTTTAGATCCAACTGCCGGCCGGGTACTGGTCAACGGCAAAGATTTGCGCGGCGCGCATCGCGACTGGCAATCTATGGTCGCTTATATCCCGCAGCAATCCTATTTGATTGATGACACGCTGCGCCGCAACGTAGCCCTTGGCGTAGCAGACAGCGAGATCGACGACAATAAAGTCCACGCGGCTTTGCAAGATGCGCAACTTGGGCAAGTGTTGCGCGGCCTAGCCGGTGGTTTGGACACCCCGTTAGGCGAGCGCGGTGTCCGGTTTTCAGGTGGGCAGCGTCAGCGGGTGTCGATTGCACGTGCGCTTTATCATGACCGCGAGTTTCTGGTGCTTGATGAGGCGACCAGCGCGTTAGATGAAGAAACCGAGCGCGAAATCGTCGAAACCATTCGTTCGCTGGCGGGCAAAAAGACCATTTTGCTGATCTCGCACCGCGAAAGCACGCTTGCGGTTGCGAACCGTACTATTTCAATTAAACCTCTTCAAAAATCCAATTCGCCGAGATAGTCGGTATGCAGCACTAATTCATTCGCACAATTCGCCGAAATAGTCGGTATGCAACACTAATTCATTCGCACAAAATGAATTCCCGATAAAAGCACTCGGAGATGACGAATAAGCGTTATTCCAAAGCAATAATCACAGCCGCGCGCTGCGAATGCCAGGTGATTGGAATGACAAACGCGCGAATATCTTTTGGCAAGCGCACGGTTTCTAACGCGCCCGCGATCACAACCGGCACGGAAATCATAAACTCTGAACCAAATTCTGCGCGGGCATTACCGGCAATGGTATTGGCAATTTCACCCACTAAATCCAGCCGCATATCGTGGGTGACATCGCGTTCGCCCATGTTGATGAGCACGCTGCGCAGCATATTAGTGGGCGCGGTGAAATACACCACGCCTTTACGGCCGCCCGAAATGCCGATGATGCCAGTCATATCGTAAGCCAGAGTTTCATTGGTTTCAGATAGATAAGGCGTTCCAACTTCCGCAGACAGGCGGGTGACTTGGACAAAATAGCGCGTTGCACCCTCGATAAAGACTTTCAGTTTAGACTCATCCATGGCCATGACCTGCCTCCTGCGCACCGCGAATCAACTCTTTCATCGCTTCATTCAATTCCCGATCACTGAAAGGTTTGCACAAAAACCCATGCGCACCTTGCTTGAGCGCCTCAATCGCCGTGGCTTTATCCGCTAATGCCGAAATCACTAGCACCAACGAATCATTGCGCAGCTTGAGCACTTCCCGGATGCACTGAATGCCGTCCATTTCCGGCATGGTAATGTCCATCGTCACCAGCTCTGGGCGAAATTTAGCAAACATGCTGACCGCCTCACGGCCATTTTTTGCCGTGCCAACGACCTCGACGTTAGCGATGTGAATCGTCCGCGAAATTTTATTGCGGATGACGTTGGAATCGTCAACGACCAGTAATTTCATACCCATGACGTGCTAGCCTTTTCTGAGTGATACTAATTTCGGTACTGAGGGATTTTCCGTACTGACGGATTTTCGCTGCTGACGACCCCGCCAAAACAGCGCTGAATTGCCAGGGTTTGCAGATTGACTAAACCTGCGGCAAGAGCAGTTTGAACTGTGTGCCCTTGTTCGCTGCGGTGCCCAGGCGAATCTGACCTTTGACCGCCTGCACGCGATCCCGCACTAGATTTAAGCCTACGCCCCGCCCCGCATCTTCCGTCACTTGATTTGCGGTCGAAAAATCAGGCTCAAAAATCAACGTAAGCAGCTGTTTGCTATCCCATTTTTGTGCTTCTTCCGGCGTCAAACGGCCTTTCTTGATAGCGGTTGCACGCAGCTTTTCCGAGTTAATGCCCGCGCCATCATCCCGGAAGGTCAGCTCATACCCGGCCGCCGTGGTGGCAAAACTGGCGACTAAAGTACCGCGCTCAGGCTTGCCGAGCGCTTTACGCTGCTCAGGCTGCTCAATTCCATGCACAACTGAGTTGCGCACAAATTGCACCAACGCATCGTTGATTAAACGCACATAGCCGGGCGGTACTTTGCCGGGTTCCAAACCCTCACCGACAAAGCGCGCTTGTTTGCCGCCCCGGCGTGCCAAGCTTTCGGTAAATTCTTTTAGGGGTTCAATAAAGGGTGCGGGGGCAGAAGACACATTGCGCTGTGCGTTCGCGTCCTCCTCGTCTTCGTCACCCATCGCACTGCGCACTTGGCTCAGGCGGTTGAGCAGAATGCGCACCGAATCCAGCTGGGTGAATAGCTCTTCGAGTTTAATGGTAAAAGGTAAGAAATCATTGCCGGTGAGCGAGCCTTTCGCGCGCAAATCGGTCAGGATCGATTCCAACTCATGCGCCGCACCTTGGAAGCTTTTCAAGCCGAGCGCAGCGCTCTCGCCTTTGATCGAGTGAATCCAGCCGAACATCTGATGCACTTTGTCTTTGAACTCAATCGGCGAGGAGCTCTGCCGACGTAACGCTTCATTGACGCGCTCTAAGGATTCTTGCGCCCGCTGCATAAAGCCGCGCAGCACTCTAGGCTCCACATGCAGCAGTTCAACCAACATATCCATTTGCGCCTGCGTACGCTCTTGGCTTTCGCGCAGTTCTTGCTCCAACAGCACGCGTTTGCTGATATCGCTCACCGTTACCAGCAAATGCGAAAGCTTGCCCACGACAAATACGCGTTTAAAACGAAAGCCTAAAAATTTCGTCTCAAAAGCGCCTTGACCATCGTCAAAATTTAGCTCGACCACATCCAGCGGGTTTAAATCCTGCACTAGCCGCTCGTTGACGCGTTCGCCAAACAGTAATTCCAGATAGTCCTTGGCCGTGCGAGCAATTTTCTCTGGCACTAAATTGCGCATGATGTCGAAGAAGTTTTCCCCCGCAATCGCATCGCGGCTAAACATGCGCAGCAGCGCTTTGGAATGTTGCTCGCCAATTTCAAAATCTTTGTTCAACAAAAACAAGCCGTCACCCACCGCCGACAGAATGTTTTCCGCTTCCTGCTTGCTGCGCATGACCGACACTTCATGAATGCCGATGTCTTTAATCAGTTTGCGCAGCGCCCAGCCCAGCGTGACACCTGCCAGCGTAATCATGCCGGTAACCAGCCATTTCCAAATGCCAGGCGTGGCAATTGCCGCCAAACACAATGCCAAAACTAAGAGCGCACCCACAATAAAACCAGATGTCGCTAAAAAGCGCTGTTGCGGACTGAGTTTTTCCAACATCGGCATTCCTTTTGTTTAAAACTTTTGGCTTGGGTAGAACTTTTGGCTTACGGTTTGCCCCCGGCTTTCCCGGAAGCCCGCTATTCTTGCGCAAAGCGAGGCGTTTGTGCGCGTCGTGATTAAAATTGTCAAAAGAATCGAGCGCTTCGATGGCTTTAGGCAGATTCTTTAACGCTTTACAGCAAAATTACCCGACACAGAAAAATGAAGGCCTTTATGTCCAGCCATTCGCTTTATCCAGCTATTGAACCTTACCGCATTGGCACGCTAGCGGTATCCCCCTTGCACACGCTTTATTTTGAAGAATCTGGCAATCCAAACGGTAAGCCGGTGGTTTTCTTGCACGGCGGCCCCGGTGGCGGTTGTTCGACTAAATCCCGGCAATTTTTTGACCCCGCGCGCTATCGCATTGTACTGTTCGATCAGCGCGGTGCCGGGCGCTCAACCCCGCATGCCGAGCTGCACGAAAACACCACACCGCACTTGGTAGCCGATATCGAACAGCTCCGCCAACATTTAGGCATTGAACGCTGGCAAGTCTTTGGCGGCTCTTGGGGTTCCACTTTAGCCCTAGCCTACGCGCAGGCGCATCCAGATCGGGTCACAGAATTGGTGCTGCGCGGTATTTTTATGCTGCGCCGCTGGGAGCTTGAGTGGTTTTACCAAAAAGGCTGCGACGCGCTATTTCCCGACGCTTGGGAGCATTTTTTAGCCGCGATCCCGGTCGCCGAGCGCAGTGATTTGATGAGCGCTTACTATCGTCGCCTAACCGCGCCGGACAAATCCGTGCAGCTTGCGGCGGCAAAAGCCTGGAGCGTGTGGGAGGGTTCGACCAGTTTTTTGCTGACTGACCCCGCCTATGTTGCGCTCACCGAATCCCCTGAGTTTGCCCTCGCCTTCGCCCGTATCGAGGCGCACTATTTTGTCCACGGCGGCTTTTTCGAGCGCGACGATCAGCTGCTCGCCCACGTCGATAAAATCCGCGACATTCCGTGTGTGATCGTGCAAGGCCGCTACGATGTCGTCTGCCCAATGCGCTCGGCCTGGGATCTACACCGCGCATGGCCGCAGGCGGAGCTGATTGTGGTGGCCGACGCCGGCCATTCGGCGATGGAGCCAAGCATAACCAGCGCTTTGGTGGCGGCGACGGATCGGTTTGGCTAATCGCCGACGAAGCTAACACTACTCATTCAAACTCTTCCCCATCACTTTATGCCCCGCGCTTGACGCCTGCGGCTTTTCAGCAAAACCGAAACTGGCGTAATTGGCCTGTGCTGCGGTATCTGAGGCGTCAACGTTGAGCCAAAGCTCGTCGCTGCCTGCGCGTTTGGCTTGCAATACGGTATGTTTAAGCAACTGCGTGCCTATACCTAAACCGGCTGCCATTGGCGCAATGCACAAGCATTCCAGCTGAGTGGCAGGCAGCAGATTTTGATACGGAGCGGTGCGGTTATGCACGAGCTTGACGTAGCCAAGTATTTTTCCGGCGGATTCGGCCAGCCAATACTCGACGTCGCGATCAGCCAATTCACGCGCAATTTTTTCCGGCGCGAAGTCGGTATTCAGTTGCGTTTCTAATTCTGCTGGCGTGCGGCCTGCGCCCACACCCTTAGCCGGGTCAGCGCTGGCGCAAAGCCTGGCAAAAGCAATCAAGTCGGCTTGATTTTCAAGCGCTGCAATGTGCAGTTGTGCATTCACCGTATTTTCCGTGCGCGGCGGCAGCGGTGCTTGACTGTCTGATAACACCACCTTTTTCACTCTTGGCAGAGGCCGCCAGAAACCACCGGTACCAAACGCCAGCCAAGCGTAGCGCAGCCAGCGCAACAGCGCGAACGCCAGCCACAGCGCCCAAGCCAACATCAGCGCTTTGTAGCTCCAGCTAGGCAACGTGAGCGCGCCTGCACTGGGCAGCAGGCCGGGCGCTTGATCGGCAAACCAACGCAAAGAGGTGGCGGATGAGCCATTGCCCACGACCTGCATATCCAGATTATCCAACAGCCCATTCATTGCACCACCGACGATGCACAGCAACGCCGCAACGCTTAAGCCAGCCAAGGCTATCTGCATCAAGCGATGCGGCCAATCGCTTAGTGAGCTGCCATGCTGCATGCGCCACTGCAGCGCTAAAAACCACAGCGCTACCAGCATAAACGCCTGCCAGCCAAAGCCAGTCAAACCTAAGCCTAGCAAGGCCCACGCGCCAAAGCCAAGTGCCGTGCGGCCAGATTTTGCCAAACCTAGACTCATCAACAAAACCACGATCAGCGTTGCCCAATACAGCACCGCAGGCCCAAGCGTAGGCCCGTGCGCCCAGAGCAGCCAGCGCGAGTTCGGTAGCTGCAAATTCAGTCGGATATTCGCGCTTGGAAGCTTTAAATCAATCGCTGGCAAGCGCAAATCAGCGGCTAAGGCCTGCGCTTCCCGGAAGTTAATGACATAGCGGTTTTCACCCGGATCAACTGGCAGCTCAAGCGCACTATCGCGCAGCCGCAGGGTCAAATTAGCCTCGTTTTTGCTCACGCTTAATAGCTCCGCTGCGCCCGGCAAACGAATGCTGTGTCGCCCGCCTTGGGTGGCGGCGAGCGTGAAGCTGAGCGTGGTGTCGCGAGCCCGCGCGCCGGGCTTTGTCTCAACCGTCACCGCATCAATTCGATACGCAGGCCCGGTGGCTGCTTCCGGGCGGCTTAACTTCAGTGTCAATACTTCCTCAGGCAAGGGGTCAAAGCGCAATTGCAGGTCATCATTACCGGTGCCCAGCGGCGTTAAGGACAGCGGTACGCCGGCAAAATCCACATGCCAAACCGGACTAGATTCCACCGTCCAAACTTCGACGCGATCCGCCTGTAGCGGCGCGCGCAGCTGTATTTCCGGCAATAAATCCAGCGCCGCGCTAAATTGTGTTTCGCTTTCATTCGCCTGCATTGGCACTAGTGCCGCGCCATCGACCACCTGCACCGCCGCACCCAAGGGGCGTTCGCCCGGCAGCAGCGGCACGCGCACGGTCAGGCCGCTTTCAATATTGGTGAGCCGCTGCACGGTGGTTTCCACGCGCCATTCCAGATCAAAGCGCAACTGGCGCAGTACGCGCACATAGGGTGGGAATTGGGAAGTGGTTTTGCCGCCGGTATCACTTGCCACGGCACGCTGGCTGCGCACCAAATCCAGCGTGCCGGAGGTCAGCTTTTCATCACGCACGCCGCCCGCTTCCCAGCCATTTAATTGCAGCTGCACGCGGTTGGGCTGCAGCGGAAAATCCAGCGTAACCCGATCCGCACGCGCCGTGCCGGAAAGCGTAATGACATGCATACCCGCTTCTAAAACCAGCTCCGCACTGCCCTCGCTGCGGCGTGCGAATTCCGCCGCACTGCCGTCCACGGTCAGGCGCGTGTTGCTCAAGCTGCGTTCGCCGTTCGGCAGGCTAATCAGGCTGCGCGTACCGACTTGCGCCATCACGTTCATGGAAAAAGCATCGCCACTGAGCTGCACTTGCGCGCTGCTGATGGCGACACAATTTGGCGCGCACTGCGGCGCGCGGGTGAGTCGCGTTTTGAGTTCCTCTAACAGCGCAGCATCGGGCGTTGCTTGCGCGTAGGCATGTTGCGTTGGGCCGCAGAGCAACAATGCGCTCAGTAAAATGAGTGCCAGCGCAGAGATGCTCGACGCGGTTGCGCTAGTCGGCGGCGCAGGTGTTTCGCGCTGCCAGCTTTGCCACCAAGCCAAAGGCTTACCCAAATTTGACTGTGGCCCAGGCCGCGCCACACACCAAAGCGCAAAAGCTAATAGCCCCAGTGCGCTTAAGCGCATCAAAGTCGTTAACCACGGCGGCATCAACAGCAAATGCAGGGTTTGCTCGGGCGTAATCGGCCCAGCAATTTCAATGCTGTAGCTTTGCCAGTGCCAATTCGGCTCCGCCGCACCCGCTTGCACAATGCTGTTGGCGGCGTAGCGATTCATTTGCTTACGCGAGACATTGTTTTGCTGTGATTGCTCCGATATCCGGCCACCGGTGACCTGAACTTCGGCGAGCTCTTCGGCTGGCGCGGCTGATGCTATCGGAGCGGGCGGCGGTGGCGGCGGTGGCGCATTGACCGCCATATTTTGCTCAGCATGGCCACCATCGTGGTAAGTCGCTTTACTGGCATAGCTTAGCGGCGATTGACCCACGCCGATTTCATCAAACTCAAGCTGCGGATGCAGCGCAAGACGCGCCTGACGCTCGGCAAAACTTAAGGATTGCAGCAGCAAAACCGCAAAGCCGAGCATGCCAAGCACGCGCAAAGCCAACTGCCAGCGCGGCGCTTTCACTTGCCGCGCTAACAAACCTAGTAGCAACAGCCCCAGCAGCCAAAGCAGCGGCGCACCGTACTCGAACGCGGTAATTACTGCATAGGCCAACACCGCAGCGCCCAATTTCCAACCGCCCAAGCGCCAGCCCGCGAGTGCGCACAGCGCAATCGAAAATGCGGTGTAGACATTCCAGCGATCCAGCCAAGCGCTGGGCGCTTCGGTGGCGCCGGTGGCGGCAATTAACAACCAGCCGGGCGGCGTGTTCAGCGTAATTTGCGCACGCTCGACGGTGCCATCGTAACCGGTGGCGGGGAAACGGCCGGTGCCGTCAATCCGGCTGGCGGCAGTCAAATTCAGCTGCGTCGAGCGCACTTCTACGCCGGTGCCGGTGGCGCTTTTGGTGACTAACAGCGGCTGCAAAGTGCCGCTGCTATCCGGGCTTTGGCCGCGCGTCATCACATAGGGTGCGCGCATGCTGACGCGCCAATCGCGCACCATTTCGCCGCTTAGATAATCTTTGGTGGAAAAACTATCCCCGGAAAACGCCAGCCACATCTCGCGCGTTAAGCTCAAGCGATTCGGTGCAGCAGCGTCGCGGCCACGGCTATCAATATTGATGCGCAGCTTGGCGTCGGGGGTAAATAAATACACCGGAAAGTTCACCCACGCATCCGGCACGCTGGCTTGCTTCGGGTCAACGGCGGCTAAGCCATCAAGCTGCACGCTGCGTAAGCTCGCGTCGCTTTGAAAGCTTAAGCTTTCCTCCGCCGGCCAAGCGCCGACAGCGGGTGCCAGCACCAGCTCCGTCATGGGCGTAAGCGCGCGCGCAGTCAAATACAATTTCCACTCACCCGGACGCAGCTGCACGCTTAACGAGCCATCTGGATTTAGTTTGGAATTCAAATCACCGCCCAAGGTCAGCGGCGCAAAGCCCGGCAACAGCGCCGGGCCAAAAGTGACTTCGCGCGCTTCGCCGGACACGCGTAAATCAATTTCAGTTTGCAACTGCATCGGCAGGCCATCCGTTAGTAGCCGATGCACCTGTACCTCCAGCGCATCCGCCATACGTTCGCTGGATTGCGCCCGGCCTAGCCACAGCTCGTCGCCTTCGCGTTCGGGGGCGGCGACATCAACGCCATCTTTGCTAAACACCAAGGGCATGCTAGCGGGCACACGCAAGCGTTCCGGCGCTTTCGCCCAGGCAAAATGCCCAACGATGCGCGCAGATCCTGCCGGCAAATACACCACCGGGCCATTTTCGCCGGGCAGCACCGCAGCCGGATTGCCATTGACACTGACGTCCATCGGCCAGGCGCTATCGCTGCTGCCGGGCAGCTCAATCTTGCCTTTGGTATAGCGCAGACTAAGCTGACTAAACTCAGCACCACCCGCCGTCACGCTTAGACGTAGCGTGCCCGCCAGCCCACAGGATCGGGATTCATCTGAACTCATGGGGCGCGGGCAATTGTGGCTGGAATTATCCATCACCCAGGGTATCCAGGATTCCAGCGCGGGCGGCACCGGCGTATCCGCTTGCGCAAGCGCTAACGGCGGCAGCGCCGCGAGAAGTAATAGAGTAGCGCGCAACAGCGTGTGCATGGGCATATCCGTTTTGGCGATCAGAGGAATGAACCCTAACGCACCAAAGCCTTGTTTGGGGCTAAATTTTTTTCGATACCTGAACTTTTGGCTGAAGTCAGCGATCACAGTCTAAAGTTTTCCATTCCCAACAGAATGCTGAATTAAATGCATAAGCAAAACCGTACAGACTTTATTGAGCAAATATTTTTACCAAACTTGCCTAAGTGGCTACCTTATTCGCTCGCGTTTTGGCTGTTACAGAAATTTGCCCGAGGTGAAATTTTTAGCGAAGCTTTGGCTCTGGTGTTGCAAGCAAGGCTTAACAATCCGCTGTTGCAAGCCAAGCTGGCGCTCGATAGCGATGCGGAAATAGCGGAATTTGCTTATCAGCAGTCCTTGTGTCGGCTGCTGGACATGAGTGATGCGGTTCGGGGTGGATCTGGATTAGACGATAAAAATATCGACGTGATTGGTCGCTGGCCGAGCGCTCCGGGTTTTGTCGCGGTTAGCTTTCACTTTGGCACAGGACTCATCGGCTTAGCACACCTGGGTCGTCAGAGTGGCGCTTGTGCATTTGTCTCGCGCCCTTATGCGCCGGAAGAACTCCAGCACCGTCCTTACCTAGCGCGGGGTGTTGCCGCGCGCCTTGATGGCATTGCGCAAGCTTGCGCGCACCCGGTTGTTTTTACCGGCGGCAACTTTGGCGTCCTAACAGAACTGCTACAAAAAGGCGTATCGGTGTGCGGGCTTATCGACACACCCATAGTGGAAAAACAGCGCTTCGTGCCAGCGACGTTATTTGGTCGCGATATCCGTCTGCCCTCAGGCTTGTTGCGGCTGGCAAGCGAGGCGGGTGTGCCGGTGGTTATTTTTTCGGTGACACCAGACTTGGCGAGTGGTCGACGCACCCTGCGGATTGAAGCGCCACTGCGTGCGAAGGACGCCGATGATTTTTCCATAATTGCGCAAAAAGCCACAAAACATCTGGAGGAATGTATAGACACACTCCCATCAGCTTGGTATTTCTGGCCTCAATTCCCACAATTGCAAAAATAATTCGACTTAATAGCGCAATTTATAAAAAACTGTGTTACAAAAGTACCCCCATCAGCAAAACAGCTAGGTTTTTTATGAAAAAAATTGCATGTGCGTTTATAAGCACAATTATCGCTACGCAGTGTTCCTTTGCCACGGGTTTATTTGACCCGGGCCTCAATACTCCAGCCGTGCGGACTGATTACGCCAGCTCTAGCGTGGGCGTTCAAACGCCATTGACATGGGACAGCCTATGTCACGCAAACAACCGAGAGATGGGCGCAGGGTTGATCACCCAATGCATGACGAATAATCCAAGTGCCGCAGGACCAGATCTTTTTTATCATTCTGGTTACTTCGCCCAATCGAATTTTTTTCGCTGTAGCGAATGGAATTACCTCACCAATGACTGCGCCAACCCTAGAGTTGGTGACAAGCACTGGACGTTGCTGATGAATAACGAACCTTGGCAGGTACAAAATTTAGCGCCGCCAAATCAAAGCCTGCCTCGCGCTCGGCCCGGCGAGGGCACGATGGGGTTTGTTATGTATAATGATCCTAGCGAAAATTTTTGGCGCGCGCATTTGGTAAATAACAACATGTTTACCAATCCGCATCCAGATGGGAAATATGCAATCCCATTTTTGGGATTCGGTATTGACTCCAAAGCCAACGGCGCAACACTCGGTTATTTGAACAATCCAACCGCGCCGTCGGTGCTGTCGTTCACTTCAAAAATCTGGGCGGCAAGTACCGCTGAGCCTGCTGGAGGGCGTGTGAACACGTTTAATCACTACGTTTACGCATTTTCAGAATGGGGGGGCAAGCGTCGCGGCTTATTTATGAACATTTTCTGGGGTGAGCTAAGTTATGGTTCGGGCTTGCATGTGAAGTGGAATTGGCAGCCGAAGCAGTCGTTTCAGCGCAACGGTGGCGATTTGGCGCTTTTCAATCTTGGGGCTGAGTCAAATAACGCCTGCCCAGGTTTGATGTCGCAAACGGCTATGCAATTCGTCGGTGAACAACGCGCGTATTCCATTGACTTGAACAAGGCCTTTAGGTGCGCGAGCAACCTCGGGCTTTTCGATGAACCTATGCCGATTGAACAACAAACACCTATCGTTGAGTTGGGCTTTGCCGCAGAAACTTCCCTCAACAACTTAATATGGGCATCGGTTCACGGCATCCATCTAGACCCGGTTGCAAGCAGCTGTTTGCCCTGGACATGTAAAAGTGGGTCTGAACCAGCGCAACTAGATGCCGCGCCGATTTCATCGTTCACGCAAAATATCTTTTCACTATTGGCAGCGCAATGTGGTAAGAAATCAGGCTGCGCATCGAATGTGGGGCAGGCATTGAGCCAACCAGGTTTGGCATCTAAGTTTGTTAGAAGTCCCGGTTCAGTGGTCAATAAAAACTAAGCTTTGATACCCTACACTGGCCCAAGCACAGCTGCGAAATGGAAATTTCGCAGCTTTTTTAATGCAACTGCCATTTGCCACCACATTCTTAGGAACCATGATTATCAACCCAGACCACGCCACCGAGCGCGCCCCCAAACGCGTCGCCATCCCCTTTGATGTCAGCGCCGTGCGCGCGCGGCTGGCAGCGGGTATCGACGAGTTAAAGCTAAGCCTGACTCGCCCACAAATGAATGCGCAGATCGAATTTTTGAAGGCGCTGCATGCGGCGAATCAAATTCAGAATTTGACCGCGATTCGTGACCCGATCGAGATGACGGCTAAACATGTGCTCGATGCGCTGAGCGTGTTACCGTTTATCAATACCGCAACGCTGATTGACGTGGGTTCGGGTGGCGGCGTGCCGGGGATTCCGCTGTTGTTGGCGGGTGCATGCAAAAACGTGGTGTTGGTGGATTCGGTGGGCAAAAAAATGCGCGCTATGAGTGAGATTGCGCTTAGTCTAGGTGTTGCTGAGCAGCTATTGGCGATCCACAGCCGTATCGAGGATTTACAGCCAAACTTGCCCGAGTTCAGCGCCTGTCGGCAAATTATTGCGCGCGCCTTTAGTAGTTTGGCGAATTTTTGCAAGTTAGCCGGGCCAATGCTGGTGCCGGGCGGCGAATTGCTCGCCATGAAAGGCAGCTATCCACAGGCAGAAGTGGATGCGCTGCCCAAAGGCTGGTATCTCGCAGCGCATCACACCTTGCAGGTGCCGTTTGTGGACGCGGAACGCTGTTTGCTGGTGTTGAAGCGCAAGTCGTGATGGTGTGTGAACAGGCCTACCCTTACCTCACGCCAAATACGTATACCCCACCAAACCCGACTCTAGGGCCTCAGAAATTCGCTTCGCTTCATCACTCGGCAAACCGGCAGCCGTAATTTTGGCGCGATAGGCACGCCGCAGTTCTTGGGCGTCGTAGCCGACATAGGCAAGCAGCGCCTGCGTGGTATCGCCTTCGCGCGCGGTTTCTAGACGGTAGCCATCAGGGGCGGTGGCGTCTAAACGCACGTTAACGCTATCGGTATCGCCGAACAAATTGTGCATATCGCCCAAGGTTTCTTGATAGGCACCCACCATAAATAAGCCCAAATAGTAAGGCTCGCCATTGAGCTCGTGCACGGGCATGGTGCTTTCAATAGATTCGCTGTCAACGTAATGGTCAATGCGGCCATCGGAATCGCAGGTCAAATCTTCTAGCACGCCGCGCCGGGTTGGGCGCTCATTTAAGCGCGCGATCGGCACGATCGGAAACACTTGTTCCAGCGCCCAAACGTCCGGCACGGACTGAAATACCGAAAAATTGCTGAAATATTTGTCGCTCAGCTTATCGTTGATCTCCTCGCTCAACTCGCGCTCGGTTTTGCTGCGTTCGTGGCGGGTTTTGACCTCCAGCGTGGCGCGCAGTTTTTGTACGACGGCGTAGTACAGCTCATCAAGCGTAGCACGCTCTTGCAGGCTGAGCTGCCCCAATGCAAACAAGCTATGGCCCTCGGATTGGTGATACTGCGCCTCTTGAAAGGCTTCTGCAGGCGGGCGCGAATGCAGCGAATCAAACAAAGCTTTTAAGTGCTTGAGCGTGGCCGGTGCCGCGCTGACGTCGACCGCGGCGTTGCCGTCGCTGGACTTCTCGACCGCCGTCACATCCGCCACCAACACCGCGTGGTGCGCGGTCATGGCGCGGCCAGCCTCGGTCAAAATGCGCGGATGCGCCAAACCATTGGCCTCGCAGACTTCCAAAACCGCCTCGACAATACTGGCCGCATATTGCGCGAGTCCATAATTCATCGAACAAAAACTGCGCGAGCGCGTGCCTTCATAGTCCACCGCCAAACCGCCGCCAGTGTCGATATGCGAAATCGGATGACCAAGCTTGTGCAGCTCAACAAAATAACGCACCGCCTCGCGCATACCACCGGCAATATCACGCACGTTGGAAATTTGCGAACCCATATGAAAATGCAGCAATTTCAGGCAGTCGGCTAAGCCAGCGGCTTTCAAATCCGCTGAAAGCTGTAGTAACTGTGACGGCATTAGGCCAAATTTCGCCTTGTCACCGCCGGTGTTTTGCCACTTGCCGGCACCCAAACTGGCAAGGCGCATGCGCACCCCCAAAAGCGGACGCACGCCCAAAATTTTCGATTCTTCAATCACATAGTCAAGCTCGTTGGCTTTTTCAATGACGATAAAGACGCGCAGGCCCAATTTGATGCCAATTAGCGCAAGGCGAATATATTCACGATCTTTATAGCCGTTGCAGATCACTGTGGCACCGGCGCCGGGGGCTAACGCCAAAACCGCCATCAATTCCGGCTTGGATCCGGCTTCCAAGCCAAAGCCATCGCTGGCATGGCGCACCAGTTCGCTGACCACGCTTTGCTGTTGATTGACTTTAATCGGGAAAATAGCGGTGTAGCCACCGGTAAAATTGCGCTCCGCTTGGGCTTTGGCAAAAGCTTGCTGGAGGCGCGCCAATTTATCGCCCAGAATGTCGCAAAAACGTACTAAAATTGGGCTGCGTAAACCCTGCGCTTGCGCTTTTGCGATCACCTCGGGCAAAGCGATCTCAGCGCCTAGCTTACCTTTCGGGCGCACCACCAACTGCCCCGCATCATTGATGTCAAAATAATCTTCTGACCAATGCGGCACGCTGTAGGTTTGCCGCGCGGCGGCGATTGACCAGGGTTTTTCGGAAAATTGCGTTTGCTCTAAATGCATTTCTGAGTGCGTCACAGCTTTTGAATGAGTCACAGCTTAAGCCTTTACAAATAAATCCAGCCCTGAGTGTAAGCGTAGGTTGCTCACTTGGAATCCCCCAGCGATAATCGCACCCAATTTAAGCGCAATATGGTTTATCTTGCGCGCCAGCAAACTGCCTGACTTAGGAGCTATACCAAATGACCAAAACCGACGCCGTCTTTTTAAAGCACTTTTCGCAAATTATTGGGTTTTTGGTCGCGATTACTGTGTGCATCCTGATTTATGCGGCGATCGTGCACCATCGTTTCTATGACGACCCAAATAGTGGCCCCGGCGCGGTGCGCGCGCAAGCGGACTTAGTGGCGTCCAGTGCCCGCATATCGCCGGTAGGTGCGGTATTTGCCGGGGCTAACGGCTTGGCCGCGCAAGCGGCGGCGGAAAAAGCTGCTGCTGCTGCTGCCGCACTGCTCGTCGCCTATGACGGCACCTTAGATGGCTCGGTGATTTTTGGAAAGCTTTGCACGAGCTGCCATACCAATGGTGCGGGCGGCGCGCCGATGTTGCTGCAATCGGTTTGGGCACCACGCATTGCACAGGGCGAAGCAACTTTAGTAAAACATGCGATTGAAGGCTACAAAGGCGGCGCGGGTATTATGCCCCCACGTGGCGGTAATCCGTCTTTAAACGATGCACAGGTTGAAGCGACGGTTAAATGGATGATTACCCAGCTTAAATAAAACGCAGCGCTGTAAGCGCGAATTTTTCGATGCCGCCAGAGCCGTATTTGGGCGGCATTTTTGTTTTTTATCAATTGTCTACAACCAACGCGGGTACAGCGGCTGATGCTTGCGGTGACTGCATGGACTACTCTGACAGGGCCTACCATGAATCACCCAATTTTTTTCACGCGCAGCCTGCTGATATTTGCGGCCGTGACCTCCTTGCTTGCCTGTACCGATCAAGTAGAGCCTACGGTGAGTGTGCCAGCGGTTGCCGCCAAACCCGCGATGCCGTTGACCGGCTGCGGTGCTAGCGCCACGCGCATCAGTGAAATTCAGGGGAACGATGCGCAGAGTGCTTTGCTTGGGCGGGTAGTGACGGTGCAGGCAGTGGTTACATTCGCCCCGATTAGCGAGCTTGGCGGGCTATTTGTACAAGAGGAGCGCGAAGATCGTGACGGCGATCCGAGCACTAGCGAAGGCTTGTTTTTGACTACGAATACCGTTAGGAACGCGAAAGTAGGCGACATCGTACGCGCCACGGGCACCGTGGCTGAACTAGGGGACGCGACGATGACCGGGCTGGGTAAAACCCTAACTAGTCTGAGCGAACTGTCAGAATTTCGCGTATGCGGCCAAGGCAAGCCACCGAGCGAAGTCAATATTGAGCAAGCCCCGTTGGTGGCGGGCGATTGGGAACGCTTTGAGGCCATGCGCGTGCACCTAGATCTGCCGGTGACGGTGATTCGCAATGACGGCTTGCGGCGTTCGGGCGAAATGTTGATTAGCTTAAAAGGTCGCCAATTCGTACCCACGCAACTGCACCCGCCCGGTGAAGAGGCGCGCAAGCTGGCTGAAGAAAATACTCGGAATCGGATCTGGCTAGATGATGCTAGCCTAGCGCAATTCCCCGACAAAATTACTTGGCTCCCGGTGCCTCTAAGCAATGATGCGCCGTATCGTTTGGGCACGCGTTTGGGTGAAGTGCATGGCGTGCTTGACGAGCGCGCGGGTAGCTATCGCATTCATGTGTTGCAAACCCCTGTCGTGGAACAAGCGCCGCGCCCAAAAACTCCTCCATTGCTGGGTGGCAAGCTTAAAATTGCGTCTTTCAACCTGTTGAACTGGTTTAATGGTGACGGTAAAAAGGGTGGCTTTCCCACGCCACGCGGTGCACGCAATTTTGAGGATGAACAGCGCCAACGCGGCAAGTTAATTGCAGCGATTTTGGCGATCAAACCGGATATTGCCGGGCTTATGGAAGTGGAAAACGATGGCGATGAAAAACTGAACGCCTTAGCAGAAATTGTTGCTGAGTTAAATCGCCAAAGCGGCTTAGGCTATCAAATTGTGCCCACACCTGAAGCTAAAGTAGGCAGCGATGCCATTCGTGTGGCGATCATCTATCGCGCCAAAATCGTGCAGCTCAAAGGTGCCGCTGCGACCTTAGTGGATCCGCCTTTTGAGAACTTTAACCGGGTGCCGCTGGCACAAACCTTTCAGCATGGCAAAGACGGTGGCGTATTCACCCTAGTTGTTAACCATTTCAAGTCTAAGGGCTGCAGTCGCGACGTTGATGAAGCCAATAGCGATCATAATGATGGTCAGGGCTGCTACAACAGCAAACGTGTGGAGGCCGCGCGCGCCTTGATCGCATGGCTGAAAACCGACCCGACTAAAAGTGGGGATCCAGACCAGCTCATCGTGGGCGATCTCAACGCCTACGCCAAAGAAGACCCAATACGGCTATTGAGAGAAGAAGGTTTTCGCTATTTGGATGAAGGTTCCCTAGAAACGCCGCACTTTAGCTTTTCATATGATGGCTTATTAGGCAGCTTGGATCATGCGTTGGCCTCGGAAAGCCTGAAAAAGCAAGTGCGTTCCGCTGAGGTGTGGCATATCAACGCCGAAGAATATCCGGGCTTTGCTTATGATAGCGATATCAGCGAACCGCCCCCAGGTGCTACCGTCAATCCAAATGCCAAAAAACTAGAGACCG
This sequence comes from Rhodanobacteraceae bacterium, assembly GCA_043754435.1. GTDB lineage: Bacteria > Pseudomonadota > Gammaproteobacteria > Xanthomonadales > SZUA-5 > JANNYA01. The sequence goes on along the minus strand of JAYUUS010000152.1, from coordinate 11,048 downwards.
CCCTACGTGCCTTGCTTTACCGCAAGACACCGTTCCGCTCATCGGATCACGATCCGATGATTATTGGGCTGAACTTGGAACACTAGCGCGCCAGCGGTGTGGTGGATGTTCAAGCTCACTTACATCAGGCCGCGATTGCCAACATTGGTGCCACAGCGGGCGCGCTGGCTCGGATAAGATGATCGAAGGCGCTGAGCGCGGCAGTGGCACCCGCGCCCATGGCCACAATGATCTGTTTATACGGAACAGTAGTGGCATCACCGGCCGCAAAAACCCCGGGCACTGAAGTTTGGCCGCGATCATCAATCAGAATTTCGCCACGCTCAGAGAGTTCAACCACGCCTTTTAGCCAATCGGTATTGGGCAACAAACCAATCTGCACGAAAATGCCGGCAAGCTCGATCGTATGGGAGGTTTGGTTTACACGATCCGTATAAACCAGCCCGGTCACTTTTTGGGTGTCCCCCAGCACTTCCGTGGTTTGCGCATTCAACACCACGTCGACGTTTGGCAAACTGCGCAATTTGCGCTGCAGTACTTCATCGGCGCGCAGTTTGCTATCAAATTCAATCACGGTGACGTGGCTCACTAACCCCGCTAAGTCAATCGCCGCTTCCACACCGGAATTGCCGCCTCCAATTACCGCAATCGGCTTCCCTTTGAACAGCGGGCCATCGCAGTGGGGGCAAAAAGCAACACCGCGATTGCGATAAAGCTCCTCACCTGGGACGTTCATGGTGCGCCAACGCGCGCCGGTCGAAATCACCACGCTTTTGGCACGCAGTGCCACGCCATTTTCGAGCTGTACTTCGATCAGGCCGTCGAGTTTATGCGCGGGCTTTAGCTTGATCGCCCGCTGCAAATTCATGACGTCGACATTATATTCGCGCACATGCTGCTCTAAGGCCGCTACCATTTTCGGGCCTTCTGTGACTTTAACGGAAATAAAGTTTTCGATCCCCAGCGTATCCAGTACTTGACCGCCGAAACGCTCCGCCACAATCCCGGTGGGAATGCCCTTGCGCGCCGCATAAATAGCAGCAGCGGCACCGGCCGGGCCACCGCCAACCACAAGCACGTCGAAAACGGCTTTGGTTTTCAGCTTTTCCGCGTCCCGAGCGGCTGAGTTTGTGTCGAGCTTTGCCAAAATTTGCGCGAAATCCATCCGGCCTTGCCCGAACAGCGCGCCGTTGAGATATACGCTCGGCACTGCCAGCACTTGGCGGGCTTCAACCTCGTGCTGAAACAAAGCGCCGTCAATGGCAACGTGGGTAATTTTTGGGTTGACGATGCTCAACAAATTGAGCGCCTGCACCACATCGGGGCAGTTTTGGCAAGACAGCGAGAAGTAGGTTTCAAAGGCAAAATCGCCCTCTAGTAACTTGGCTTGCGCAATCAATTCCGCCTCTACTTTCGGGGCGTAGCCGCTGACTTGCAGCAAGGCTAGCACTAAGGAGGTGAATTCATGTCCGAGCGGAATGCCAGCAAAACGAACGCTGGCTTCACTCTCATCTCGTTGGATCAAAAACGAGGGTGTGCGTACATCGCTACCGCTGAGATCCAAACTAATTTTGTTTGACAGGCTAGCAATGGTTTCCAGCAGCTGTTTTAGCTCTTGCGAACTCGCACTTGCGTCGAGCGTCGCAATGAGCGTGATCGGGCTAACTAATCGCTCCAGATAACCTTTTAATTGTGCTTTGAGGGCGTCGTCTAACATGCCGTGCTCCATTAAAAATATTAGTCTGGTCAAATGTTGTTGGATGCTTGCAAAAATGCTTTTGCTTCAGCGCTTTCGCCAGTATCCAAGCCGCCTGCTTGCCTGACACAGGGCACAGGCTGGCGGCTTGGTTTGGGGCTTTTTTACTTTAAATTTTTCCGACCAAATCTAGCGAAGGCGCTAAGGTCTTTTCGCCTTCCTTCCATTTAGCGGGGCAAACTTCGCCCGGATGCGCAGCCACGTATTGCGCAGCTTTGACCTTACGCAATAGTTCAGCTGCATCACGGCCAATACCGCCGGCCGTAATTTCAACGATCTGGATCTTGCCTTCTGGGTCAACCACAAATGTACCGCGATCTGCCAAGCCGACTGCTTCGATCAGCACGTCAAAATTGCGTGCGAGCACATGTGTTGGGTCGCCAACCAAAGGGTATTGGATTTTTTTGACGGTTTCTGAGGTGTCATGCCAAGCTTTGTGGGCAAAGTGGGTGTCAGTGGACACACCGTAAATTTCAACGCCTAGCTTTTGGAATTCAGCGTATTGATCTGCCAAATCCCCCAGTTCAGTCGGACAAACGAAGGTGAAATCAGCTGGATAAAAGAAAAATACCGACCATTTGCCTTTGACGCTAGCATCGCTGAGTTCGACGAATTTGCCGTTGTGATAAGCAGTGGCGGTAAAGGGTTTGATTTCGCTATTGATAAGTGACATGTTTTGGCTCGCTATTTTGAAGGTGGAGGTGATAGGTTAATAAAATACGGGCTAGATCTTAGCGCCTTAGATTTGCATTCGTAAACATTATTAAAACTACTGTTTTGATAGTTTTTGTGAATGTATGTGGCGGTGATCGGCATTAAGTCCGTCGTTGTTTGCCTCGATCCCGGATACCGCTACCTATCAGGCAGTCTGTCAGCCCTTTTAGATATGGAATTTTCCGATAAATTTCGCCCTTACAGGGCTTAAAATTTAAAATCACGTTTCATTCCTAGGGCGTTGCCCTGAGCATCGTATTTCGCCCCGTTGGGGCTTTGGGATTCAGACGGTTTTGTTACTGCATCCCCCAGCTAAAAGCATGGGGAATGGCTGGGTATTTTGTAGCTGTCGCCGCATACATTACATAACGACGACATTGCTTAAGTTGCTGCTGCAATTACTTGTGCATGCTTACCATAAAGTCCGCCAATTCATCTGCGTGATCTTCTTCAACGGCCAATATCTTCTTGAGCATTTGGCTGGTGGTTGGGTCATCAAAACCCAAATAACGAATAAATTCCCGATAGCTGTCAATCGCAATGCGCTCGGCAACAACATTTTCCTTAATCATTTCAGCCAAAGTTTCGCACTCGATATACTCTGCGTGACTGTTTTTAGTCAGCTCGTCCGGGTTGAAATTGGGTTCACCACCCAACTGCACAATGCGTTTTGCAAGCGCGTCGGCATGGCCTAACTCTTCATTGGAATGTTCCAAAAACTCGTCCGCCACTGCTTTTGAGTGAATTCCTGTAGCCATGAAGTGGTGACGACGATAGCGCATCACACATACCAACTCGGTCGCTAAGGCATCGTTTAATAGCTTAACTACCTTAGTGCGATCAGCCGAATATCCGGCCGTTACCGCACCTTGTTCAACATCTATGTTTGCACGTCTGCGTAAAGTTTCAACATCGCTTAGTTCTGCCCCACTTAGCGCTGTAGTAGCGGATAAGTTCGAGGATGTTGTATCTAAGGGTTTTTTACTACTCATAAATTACGTCTCCAATATAGCTATATTACGGTGCACGGTTGCCTTGAGAAGCCTAGCGACTCACGTCGTGGGCAATAATGTTAATACGTCATGTTCGCCTAAACCAATTGGTTTACCGGCAACTACTGAGGCAGCCATTGCAAATAGCCGTACCATCTTGCTATGCGGCGTATCCCAGTATTCTGCTACCCTAGGCGTGACTTTAATAAGGCATAAATTTGGCGAATCAGGGCCGTCTGGAAACCAAGGTTTTGCCGCAGGTGTCCATAGACGAGCAATAAGCGCATGATCCGTATTGATTTCACCGCTTCCTGAAATTGATACATAAGTGCCGCGATCCGCATCGGTGAAGCTTAAATTGAGCGCCTCCAACTGTTTAACTTTGGCGGTGTGTATATCTGTAAAAAACCAGATCGAGCCATCGCTTTCCATTTCTAGAGGAGCCATCGGGCGGCTCATGAGTACGCCTTTCTCATCAACCGTCGTCAACATTGCAATATGCATATGTTCGATTAATGCCGCTAGCTGTATGTGCTCTGGACTCGTTTGATTTTCAGTTTTCATTAAAGTACTCAATATTGGTCAGAGTGGGGCACATTTGGGCAGACATTAGCTAGGTCAATCAGTGTAAAAAAATCGCAAGTAAAATAATGATAGGAATGGGAATACCCAGACAGTACAGCAAGATAGAACGCATAATTAAATTCCTAAATATATGGACGCGATTGCAGTAATACCCCTGCTAAACTTTTAGTCATCGCGATGCTGGGCACCAAAAGTAGCGGCTAAACTGGCAACAAATGCGCCGATTAGCAGGGAAATAAATAACCATAGCGACGCATGGGCAGCAGCTTTTCGAGTCTGATCGGCAAGCAATTTTGCGGATGCTTTTAATTCATCTGCTTGTGTTAACGCCATACTGTAGCTGTCGCGCACCCGTTTTTGGGCTTCGGCTTGGCTAAGCCCGGTCTGCTGTTCGACCAAGCTGGTTACGTAGTTCAGATCATCAGCGGGCAAGGTTTTATTGCCTTCAACAGCATTTAAAAGCGCATTTGCAAAAATTCGTTTGACCTCGCCGTAATGATGTTGGCTGGCATTCTTCGCGGTAGTTGTTACGCTATGCGCGCCCTCGTCGGAAAAGTCTTGCGATATTGGTTCCACTACTGGATCTGCGGTGGTACTAATCGGCTGGCGAAATAGTTTATCAAGCTGATAGCGCATGCCAGTCTGCACGAGCGCATCTGCACCAGTCTTTGCAGGCGCGGAATTAATTAATGCCATCGTGCCATCAGCAGTATTGCTTAAAACCGCTGATATGGTTGATGTTAATAGCGCTGCAGTAAGCAGCGATGCCACAGCCCAAGCTAAAAAACCATGAGCAGTGTCGCGAAAATGAACTTCATCAACCGGCACAGACAGCCATTTAGTGCGCAAGCGCCCGGCAAGATAGCCGCCAAGCGCTGAAGCAGCTAACTGGGTAAAAGTAATCCAAATAATTGTCGAAACACCCAAGGTCTGGGCACTAACACCTGCATGCACCCAAGGTGATACGGAAGACAATCCTAAGCCTGTTCCAAGTATTAGCAAGATCAGTGAAAGCGCCGCAGCACCCGCCGCACCAGCGAAAATAGCCCCCCAGGAAACAGCGCTAGCGGGTAAATCTTCAATCTGGCGCGGTAGATCTAGAGATCCTGGTGTAGCACTGGCAATAATCATACTAACCTCCAATCTAATTCAAAATCTGAAATGTTGAATCTTAAAAATTTAAAAGTTGAGCCCCGGGGCGTGCATCCAAGCCGCCCTAAATCTGGAGTAGATGCGAATGGCGCCTCGGGGCTCGGCAAAGCAATAAAGCGTTACTCGTGGTAGGTTGCGCTGACAACTTCAGCATCACGGGTAGCGGTAATAGCCGCTTCTTCCGCTTCTAACGTGGCTTTAATGGTGCTACGGCAAGAGTCTTCGCCAACACCCTTTAATGCGTCACATTTTTGATTCGCGACGTCATAACGGCCTTTAGCTTCAGTCATCGCAACATCATATTTTGCTTTAGCGGCGGTCATCATCGCATCAGATTCAGCGGCAGTTAGTTTTTTAACGGCATTGGTGTCATTAGATGCCATTTCCATCTGTGCGTCGGCAACTTTTGCTTGAGCTTGGCTACGGTCTTGATTTGCATCTTGACGCGCTTCTTGATTGTTCTCGCTGGCCGCTTGCTGAGCTTTGGCGACATCTTTAGCCGTTTCTGCAGGAGTTTCTTGGCAAGCAGACAAGGCAAAAACAGAGATTGCAGCGATAAATAGTGGACGGTAAATCATAGTAATATTTCCTTAAAAAAATTGAGAGAGGATGAGTACGTTAAATTAAATTTGGGGCTAATTGCTTCAATTGGCTAGTGCTTAGATTATCCTAGTGCTTGTCAGCTTGTTTTTGAATGATTTCGCCTGCACGTTCGGTATCTCTACCCACACCTTTAACGGTGTTGCATGCAGCCAAACTGGCGACAAATGCAGCGATAAAAAGGCTGACAATAACTTTTTGAATGGTCGTTTTCATTTTAAAACTCCGGCGATATTGGTACAGAAAGTATTTTTTGAGATTTAAAAATCGCGTGCATATTTGATTACGAATCTCCTCAAATATAGTTTAGTCAACTATAATTTAGTACGTTGCAGGGGGAATGTCAGTGCAGGGTCGCACTCAAAGTGCCCGGCGCCCGCTGATTACGCGTACTAAAATAACGACAATGGCAATCACCAGTAAAATATGGATCATTCCGCCCATGGTGTATGACGTTACGAGCCCTAAAGCCCATAGAATAATTAGCAATACGGCGATAGTTTCAAGCATGATGTCGACTCCAAGGTTGTGATTCGCTAGATTAGCGTGCGGTAATCGTAGGGGTCTATTACGTCGGCTTCGGTGCGGTACCCCGCTTAACCGACTATTTTCTACAACCAACGTCAACTTCACTAAAAAACTGTGGCACAGTTCAAAATGTTTCCGGTGGTGCGTGGGTGTGAAAAGCTGCTTAAGCCGTCGCGTAACAGCCAAGCCCGCATCGTCAGCGCTTGTTTTGGGCTCGTAAGCTGTGGTAACTCAGGTTTAGTTTGAATTGGAATACCGCATGCTGTTGGCTATCCTAAAACTTGCCCGGGTGCATCAGTGGGTTAAAAATTTGCTAGTGCTGACCGCGCTGCTGACGGCACAGCGCTATACAAGTATATTAGCGCTCCAACAAGGCGCGCTGGGTTTCTTTGCCTTTTGCGCGGCAGCGTCGTCTGTGTATGCTTTGAATGACACGCTCGATATTGCCAGTGATCGCGGGCATCCCAGCAAGGCGCAGCGCCCACTCGCCAGTGGCGCGCTGCCGATTTGGGCGGGGCCAACCTTAGCGGTCCTGTGGCTAGCGCTTGCCGCTTTACTCAGTATGCGTTTAGGACTTAGGTTTCAGCTGATCTTATCGGCATATGCAGTGGCTTCATTGGCTTATTGTTTGGGGCTTAAGCGTGTCGAGTTAGTCGATGTAATGCTGCTAGCCGGGCTGTATGTATTGCGAGTTGCGGCCGGTGCAGCGGCAATTGGTGTGAGTTTAAGCTTTTGGTTAGCCGCCTTTACGCTATTTTTATTCCTTGCTTTAGCGCTATTGAAGCGTGTTATTGAGCTTAAAGATTTGGCACGCGGCCATATTGAAATGAGCCCGCGCGCCTATCAAGCAGTGGATTTGCCGCTCCTGATTGGACTTGGCACGGCAGCGACTATGGGTGCTGCGGTGGTGTTGGTGCTGTATCTCAACAGCCCAGAGATGCGGCTGCACTACAGCCACCCGGCGCGGCTATCGCTGCTGTTGCCGATCGTGCTTTATGCGATGTCGCGGCTTTGGCTGATTGCCCTGCGCGGGCAAATGCACAGCGACCCGGTTGTGCATGCACTGCGTGATCCGGCTAGCTATTGGGGCCTAGGTGCCACGTTGGCGGTGGTGTTTTGGGCGATTTAGCGCCTCCTGTGGCGAACGTTCGGATTATGAAATTCGCCACGGCAGCGCTGTTGATGTTGGCAGCCCTGCGCATGCTGACGCTGGTATTGCACAGCCCTGTGGTGGGCTATGCGAATCAATACGACATGCTGCGCAGTTCGGCGTGTTTGAACTTATGGCCCGGCACGCCAGCGCACAATCTAACGGACATTCAGTTAGAAACGGCAACGCCGCAAGCGCCTATTGCGATTTATCAAAATCGCGCTTTTGATCGCAGCAATTGTTACTGGAGCACCGATGTCGCTTTTATCTCAGTCGCGATAGCCCTGCATCAAATCAATCATTCCGGCGATGACAACCTGGATCTGCGCTGGATCGGGACGACTAAAGCAGTTTTGCTGTTGATAGCAATTTTTTGGCTAAGCGTGCTGCTTTGGCCTTATCCACGCGCTTGTGCGCTGCATGCGTTGGTAGCGGCGCTGGTGCTGGCTGACCCATTTGTGATGCTTTATGCCAATACACTTTACACCGAATTTGGTGCGGTTTTGGGTCTGTACTTAACGATTGCCGGGGCAGTGACTTGGCGTCTAAGCCACGCGCAAGCCGATTTATTGCGGCAGCGCCGAGCGCTTGACGCACTGCTATTGGGGTTGGTCAGTTTAGCCTGTGCGCGCGTGCCGCATGCGCCGCTGGCAGTCCTATTAGCGGCAGTGATACTGTATTTTGCTTGGCGCGCACGGGCGCAATTTCCACGTGCGCTGACCGTGTCGTTGCTTTTACCGTTGCTATTAGGCGTCACAGTTGCCGCCCGAAACCAGCATGCACTCGCGGGTGTGGCGCAGGCAAATGCCAGCAACACCTTATTTTTTACCGTACTGCCATCGGCACCGGATGCAATCGCCACCGCGCAAGCGTTAGGATTACCCGCATATTGCGGTGAGCTGGCGTTTTCCAGCTGGTATTTGCATCGCAAAACCGATGTTGCACGCGATTGCCCTGAGGCCTATGGTTTTTCGCGCGCCCGGCTTGCGATCGTGCTGGCAACGCATCCGAAGATCGCGTTTAGACTGTTGGCAAACGCCCTTGCACAATCGCGTGGCTGGCGTATGCGCTATGTCGGCGAGCAAGCGAACGGCGAATTTGTACGCGCACCATTTTGGAGCATTGCGGATTTAGCCCCACGGCTACCCTATCCCGCCTATGTTGGGATGACGATTTTTGCGCTCTGTTTCGCCGTTCTGGGTGTCAACACGAAGTCATCGCACGCGGCGCTGCGCCTGAGCTTGGCACTGCTGGTCAGCGCGTTGACTTTTCCCCTGCTGATTTCCTTGATGGGCGATGGCTACACGGAATTGCCGCGCCACGCGCATCTTTCTACAGTCGCACTCGTTGCGCTATTGCTGGTTCTGGCTGCACATGCAAAGACCATCGGTATGCGCCGCTTGGTATTAGCGGGCGTTATTAGTGGCGCGCTGAGCCTAATCTTATTCGCGCAGCCAGCCGCTATTGCGGCTTGGGATCATCCCCTCAAAGCCTATGTCGGGGAGCGCATTGAAATCTCGGGTTGGGCGCTGGACCCTTTTGGCTTAGTTGATGTTTATGCACAAGCCCCAGGGCAAGCCAAACAAGCGCTTGCATTTGGCCCGCGTACCGGTGTCGCGTCGATATTCCAAGGCTATCCAAACAGTGCGCGTTCGGGGATTACGGGCCGCGTGCTAATAAGCGCGCCCTACACCGAAATTAGAGTGCGCAATCGCCTCGGCGTGGTAACCGTCGTGGATAGAATTTGGACAGCGGTCAATCCGAAAGCACCCAATCCGAGTCCACGCTAGAGCCACCCGCGCAGGAAGTGCTGTTGCGCGAAATTCGGGATGCGCTGCGCGCAAAGTAGACGTGTTTTTTCGAAGCACATCCGCCCCCTACGTTAGGTTAGACTGGTTAACTGAATCTAAAACGGACCATCCCATGCGCCAGTTTCTCTCAGTTGCCGTCCTGACCATCAGCCTACTCGCCCCAGCGACAGCCGCGATTCGGCCTGACCAAGCCGCATTTCGGGCCCTGTACAAGGAGCTAGTGGAAACCAATACCACGCTCTCACAAGGCAGTTGCACGCTGGCCGCTGAGCGCATGGCGGCGCAGCTCAAAAGTGCGGGGTTTAAAGACGCCGACCTGCGCCTTTTCAGCGTGCCCGAGCATCCTAAAGACGGCGGATTGGTGGCCGTGTTGTTGGGCAGCGATCCGAAAGCGAAGGCGATTCTATTGCTCGCCCACATTGACGTCGTTGAGGCTAAGCGCGAAGACTGGACGCGTGATCCTTTCACTTTGGTGGAAGAAAATGGCAATTTTTATGGCCGAGGCACGACGGATGATAAAGCGCATGCTGCGATTTTTACCGATACGCTGATCCGGCTAAAGCAGGCCGGCACACGCTTGCGCCGCCCGCTCAAACTGGCGCTGACATGCGGCGAAGAAACCGGCGGTGCGTTTAATGGTGCCGAGTGGTTATCCGCCCAGCATAAAGACTGGATTGATGCTGCGTTTGCGCTCAACGAGGGCAGCGTGGGCATTCGCGATGCCAATGGCAAAGCTATTTCACTGGGTATGCAGGCGGGTGAGAAGGTGTATCAGGATTTTCGCATTGAAGCGACCAACCCAGGTGGCCATAGCAGCCGACCGCGGCCAGACAATGCCATCACCAGCCTTGCTGCAGCGCTGGTGCGCCTAGGCGCTTACGAGTTTCCGGTGCAGTTCAGCGATACCACGCGCGCTTATTTTACCGAAACCGCAAAGCTGACCGAGCCTGAAATGGGCGCTGCGATGCAGCGCTTGCTTGCCAATCCGCTAGATAACCAAGCCAATGCGATTGTCTCCAAGGACGCTATTTTTCATTCCATGCTGCGCACCACCTGCGTGGCAACGCGCCTGGATGGTGGGCACGCCAACAATGCGCTGGCGCAGCGCGCTGGCGCCAACATCAACTGCCGAATGTTTCCGGGTGATTCCATTGCCAATGTCCAGGCGCAATTAGTAAAAGCCATTGGTGACGCCACCATCAGCGTCACCGCCGATGGCGATATCAGCCCGACCCCAGCGCCGCCGCCGCTCACGCCGCTGGTTTATGACACCGCTAAGAAGATTGCCAAGAAATATTTTCCCGGCGTGCCGATGCTGCCTGCAATGGCAACCGGTGCGAGCGATGGCCGCTTCCTCAACGCGGTCGGCATTCCCACCTATGGCGTGCCGGGTCGATTCTCCGATCCCGACGGCAATGGCGAACACGGGCTGAACGAACGCAAGTCGGTCGAGGGCCTGTATGTCGAACGCGACTATTTGTTCGATCTGATTCAGGCTTATGGCAACTCGAAATAATAAATCTGCCGTGTCGCCTGTAGTCGGGACTAGTTTCGCCGTACAGCCGACACGGCAGCCAAACTCCTACAAATTCGCCATGCCTTCAGGGCTACCGCCCGGACCGACGCGCAGCAATTTCAAGGTATTGGTACCGCCCAGTTTGCCGGTGTGATCGCCCGTGGTCATTGCAGGCAGCATCGGCACGCCGGGAAAATGCTTTTCGGCGAGGGCCTTCGCCGTGCCATAGACCAGCGGCGTCAAT
>JAYUUS010000151.1:0-3998 GCA_043754435.1 Rhodanobacteraceae bacterium | reverse complement strand
ACGACGATCTCGGGGCCAACGTCAATTCTTGGCAAATACTCAAGCGGCGACCTAATCAAATTCGACAGCGGCGAAATTTTCCGCATCGAATCTATCGACGCGAAAGTGGGTGATGACCAGACGATGCGAACGTTTATTGTTCGGGATTTCTGATGCCTAAAGAGCCGATAACGAACGCGGTATTCAATGCCGTGTTGCTGCGGTTGCGGGCGATAAAAGCGGGTGAAACATACTTTTGTTCACCCACGGTTTTTAGCCGAAAAGTGCAGATAGAAAGCCACCAGTGTCCGGCGATTGTGGTCTATCAGACTGGCGACGAATGGAGCCTAGAAGCCTGCGGAAACGTTGATTTTGAAGTTCGCCAGCAAATGCTTATTTGCCTATTTCATGATTCGCCGGAAACCCTAAACAGGCTCAAAGCGGACGTTGAAATCGCACTAAAAATCGGCTCCGGTTATTTGCTTAGACAGTCCGCAACTGACCCAGCCGTTACCTACACCCTAGCAGGCCCAACGATGGCAGTTGCAAGCGAAGGGCTAGAACTTGGAAACGCGCAATTTGTCTTAAACGCAACTTACAAGCGGGCGCACGGAACACCGTAATTAACACCGAATAAAACACCATCAACGCCCGCTTCCTGCGGGCTTTTTTATGCCCTAAGGAATCGCAAATGCCCACCCTAGTTCCATATACAAAAAAATACCGCCTTGGCCGCGGCACCGTCCACTTTAACCCGCTTGTTTCGGGCGTTTACGAAGGCTTCTTTCGGCTTGGAAACTGCCCCGATTATTTGTTGACCCTAAAGGGCAAGCAGCTATCGCACGAAAGCTCCGAAAGCGGGCTCGCTGAAACCGACCTTGACAAGCTGATCGCCATCGAGCGCAGCGCGAAAATCACTTGCGATAACCTAAGTGACCGCATTTTGCAAACGTACCTTGCCGGCACTGCGGTTACTTTGACGCAAGCCGCCGCAACCGTTACCGCTGAGGCAATGGGCATCGTCCACGCGGGCCGCATGTACAAGCTTGGCGTTACGACCAATGTTCCAGACGGCGTTAACAAAATTAGCGCTGTTGGCTTGACAATTTCGGCGGCCAATTTTGCAGTTAGCACGCCTTATGCGGTCGGGCAAGTATTGCTCAATCCTACGCCCACGGCATTCGCGTATTTGGTCACTGTTGCGGGCACTAGCACCGGCACGCTGCCAACATTCCCGGCAACGATTGGCGACACTGTGGTAAGCGGCGGCGTGACGATCAAAAACATCGGCAGCACCACGTTTGCGAACTTAACCGCGTTTACTTTTGACGCGCAGTTGGGCTATGTCAACGTTTTAGAAACCGGCAACATTGCTACTTTAACGGCTGCGGCCGAAGCTGTCGGCGGCACCATTTCATTGCTTTCTGGATACACGAAAGCGGCAAGCACCACGGCGCAAATTAAGACCGGCGCGGCTGCTGGATTGAATGGCCAGCTGCTATTTTTGGCGGAAGATCCGCTAGACGATGGCGTTATTACGCAGTGGCTATTTCCTAGCGTTTCGTTGACACCTGATGGCGATTTGAGTCTGATCACTGGCGACAAGCTGCAAGAGGCTAAGTTCTCGGTCGGCATCAGCATTCTTGATTCCAGCACGCCAGCAATCAAGCGCAACGGCGCGCCAGCGCTGGCTTAAGGTGCAATCGCCCATTGCAACCGTGCTGCCATTTTTGGCCGCACGGCTTGGCTTATCACTCGCTGAAATGTATGGCGTGCGCGCCTCAATTGCCGCTACTGCATTTGAGTCTCACGCCATACAATTTTTATCTGAGATTGACGCAGAGCGCGCCGATAATTTGACGTGCGCTGAAGTTATGGCGTGGCCTGCCATCTGTGAAAGAGCGGCCAAGGCGGGCATTCATGGCGGTTGACACTCGCCAATATGATGCTCTGATTAAGCGCTTTGACGACGCTGGCAAAAATGCGCCGGTTGAGTTAAAGCGCGCTTTGGTCAGTTCACAGCGCGCCGCAAAAACGGAATTCAGCCGTGCTGCGCGCCAGATTTACAACGTTCGAGCGAACAGTTTTGCAAGCAATTTTAGGGTAACTCCGCCGAACGAATCGCGCCTTAGCTACGACGTGATCGGCGAAAAGCGCGGTATTACCGTTGCCGCATTTGGCGCGCGCGCGGTTAAAAAAGGCTTGTCCGTGCAGATCAAGAAAGCGGGTGGGCGCACCGTAATTACGGGCTCGTTTTTTCCGAGCGCTGGCAATAAATCAGGCGTTCCGTTTAAGCGCGATGGTCGGTCAAGGCTACCTATTTCCGTGGTATACGGGCCAAGCGTAGCGGACATGCTCAAGTTAAAAGCGGTGCATGACCCGGCGTTAGCGCTGACCAAAAGTCGCCTTTCCGACGACATTACAAAACGAATAAATAGGATTGTCCGCCGTGGCTAGAGAGCTAACCGAAATAGAAATTAAGGTCGTAGACGGCGCGACCAAGGCGCTGAATTCGATTGCAGCCAGTGCCAAAGCCGGTAAAACCACATTCACCGAGCTTTCCAGCGCGGTTACTCTGGTCGAAAACGCGCTGGGGAAAATCGCAGGCGTTGCTAACTTCGCCGTTGACCTACTCCAGCCCGCGCGCGATGCTGAAACCGCAATCGCCCGCATCGGCGTTGCTACAAATGCCACGGCCGCAGAACTCGAAACCCTGCGCGCCAAGTCGAACGAGGTTGCGTTCCAGCTGCGCATTCCATTTGATCAAGTCGCAGCTGGTGCTGAACGCCTGGCGCGCGAAGGCGCAAGCGCTACTGAGGTGGTTGCCAACATCGGGCCGGTTGCCGCTTTTGCAAAAGCCGCGCTGATCGAAACCAAGGATGCCGCCGGCCAACTGTCCGACGTGCTGGATACGTTCGGCCTAGGCATAGCTGAAATTGGCACGGTTGGCGACACGATTATTGCCACTGCTGCGGCGGCCGGCACGAGCGCTACGGCGCTGACTGAAGCCATCGCCAAAGTGGGGCCCGCTGCGTCACTAGCTGGGCTCAGCGTCAATCAAACCGCCGCTTATCTTGGCGCGTTGGCAGAGAAGGGTATCGAGGGCGGTCGGGCGGCCAAACAGCTGGAAACGATTTTCCTGCAGCTTCAGGATCCGACCTCGAAAGCTGGCGAAGTCATTCGTTCGCTAGGCTTGGACGTTAACAATCTAGGCCCGGTTTTTGATCGCTTGGCGACCGACTCGACAGCGGCAGAGGCAGTGCTTGCATCGCTTGGGGATAAGCCACGTGTGGCGTTAAAAGCTTTACTCGCGGAAGGCGGCGGCGCGGTCAAAGAGTTGACTGAAATAATCAATGGATCGGCGGGCGCAAGCGCTGAGGCTGCGGACAAGCTTGGGTCTACGTTTGACGGGGCGGTTCAACGCTTGCTTGGCTCTCTATCAGAGGTGAGCGCGGCTTTTTTCAACCCGATTCTTGCGCCTTTTGCTGCTGAGATTGATGCGGTAAGTGCGCGAATTAGGGCGTTTGCTGAAACCCAGGATTTCAAAAACATCCAAGCTCAGGTGTTGAATTTTGTAACCACGGCGGTAGCAAAATTAAAGGAATTTGCATCTAGTTTTGATTTTAGCGCCGCCGTGGAATCTGTGCGCAGATTCGTGGCGGTTGCGACAGCGTCATTGGGTTTGATTGCTGAGACGGTCAACAACGCTAGAATCGAATTCAACAAATTTTTAGTGGTGATTAACGCCATTGAATTCACGATTGATAAGCTAGTTCAAATTCAGGCTGAGCTTGCTTCTTCGTTAGTAAAAACCGCCGAAAGTTTCGGTTTATCTAATGATACAAGCAAAGAGTTCGCCAACATCTTAGATGACGTTGCGGAATCAGCCGCGCGCGAGGCCGAAGTTAACAAGAACGACTTGTCAGCATCGCTTGATATCGTCACCGGTGCTGCAAAAAACGCGACTCCTGCGGTTCAAGAGCTTGCAACAGCGCATCAGGCTGCGGCCACAGCGGCAA
>JAYUUS010000150.1:0-4055 GCA_043754435.1 Rhodanobacteraceae bacterium | reverse complement strand
CCGAGTGCGAGTCAGGTTCAGGGTTACAGAAAATATCTTTTTTACCTCAAGCGCTGCGTGCGTTTTTTATCTCGCGGCGACGGCAATAGACTGCATTGCGCTAGCCCAAGTGGTGATTTCAGCGCGTTCGCCGGACTTTTACAAGAGTATGACTACCTACGCCGATCACACCGTCTGGCAAGACGTATACCGTCCGCGTATCTGTATTGGCACGCATGTATTCGATGTGTATTTGAAACTGACGGTCATTAACGACGTACTAATCGTATCTTTCAAGAAGCTATTACGATGAAATGCCTGACCTGCGGCGCAGCCGAACTAATCCATGACACCCGCGACCTGCCCTATACCTACAAAGGCAATACCACCACAATTGCGGCAGTGACGGCGGACTCCTGCCCAGCGTGTGATGAGTCGATCACCGAACTGATCGAGACGACGCGAGTAATGAGGGAAATGCAAGCATTCAACAAGCAAGTTAACGCTTGCTGATCCGTGTTTGCTTCGCTAGAACGTTTGCGCATTAAACCCTAACTGCCCGCTGTCGCAGGTGTGCGGCGGTTTAACCACTCAGTCAGCACATGGGCAATACTTTCCCGGTATCTTTTCACAAAGGCCAACACTATGTTCAATCGTCGATTCAAGTCTCGCGACAGCGACACGGCAAGCAAGCTTCAAAAATTCAAAAATTACGCACACACCTTGATCTTGATCGCCAGCATTCTTTTAATGAGTACCGCGCACGCGCAGGTGGTGGTGGGCACTATTAATCCAAAGGCAGGCGCGATTCCCATCGCGATTGTGCCGTTTGGCTGGCAAAGTGCTGGCGTTGTAGACACCGATTTGGCGGCCGTGATTCGCAGCGATCTCAATCGCACTGGGCAATTCAATGCGTTACGCAGCGATCGCTATATCGACACGCCTAGCACTGGTAGCGATATCAAATTTGATACCTGGCGCTTGCTGAAACAGAACTACATTGTCGTCGGGCGCGTGCTGGATACGCCGAACAACACCTATCGCATTGAGTTTTCCCTCTACACCATTGGCACCGAAAAAATGGAGCTGGGGATTGCGATTACCTCACGCCCAAATGATTTGCGCGCCGCAGCGCATCAAATTGCGGATCAAATTTACGAAAAAATTCTGGGCGTTCGAGGGGCGTTTTCAACCCGTATTGCCTACATCACCTCCACTGGCTTGGGCAAAGTCCGGCAATATAAGCTGATCGTGGCGGACTCAGACGGCTTTAACCCAACTGCAATGGTGACCTCGCGCGAACCGCTGCTGTCGCCCGCGTGGTCGCCGGATTCCCGGCGCTTGGCCTATGTCAGTTTTGAGCGCGGCAGTTCGGCGATCTATTTGCATGAGCTGGCCACCGGCGCACGACGATTGTTGAGCAGCAACAAAGGCATCAACGGCGCACCGGCATTTTCGCCGGACGGCAGCAAAATCGCGCTGACGCTTTCACGCACGGGCAATCCAGAAATTTATACGATGGATTTAGCCAGTGGTGCTCTAACGCAGCTTACCAAGAGTTTTTCGATTGATACCGAACCCGTGTGGATGCCGGGCGGTGGGCAAATTTTATTTACCTCTGATCGCGGTGGGCGCCCGCAGGTGTATCGCATGAACGCCGATGGTTCAGACGTACAGCGCATCACGTTTGAAGGCACCGAAAATGCGCGTGCTTCCGTCAGCGCGGACGGCAAGAAAATTGCGGTTGCACAAGGGCAAAGTAATGTCTATCACATCGCTATGATTGATCGCGAACGGGGCGAGCCTGGAATCGTTAGCACCGTATCACACGGGCGTTTAGATGAAGGCCCAAGCTTCGCGCCTAATGGCAGCATGATTCTTTATGCCGCGCGCGAAGGCGGCCGCGGCTATCTCGTCGCTAGCAGTGTTGATGGGCAAACCACCCAGCGTTTGACCATCGCTGACGGTGATGTGCGCTCGCCCGCGTGGTCGCCGTTCAGGAAATAGCAGTCGTGTCTAAACATGAGGCCAAACGCGGGCATTAGGCAGGCTTCTACACGTACATTTCACAATTGAGTTACTTTTAGTCTTTGGGCACTGTGATTATGGTTTAACTCTCTGTTAACCTCCCAGTGTTCGCTCTTCGCGTGACAACACAAACCCAAGTTGGCATCGTCCGCTGGGGAAATTAGAATCTCTCTAGATTTTTGGAGAATAAGGCAAATGATGAACCAAACCAAATTAGTACGTTCTGTGCGCACCGCACTGCTTGCCGGGCTCGCTGTTTCGATCGCAGCACCGGTATTCGCCGCCGAAGGCGAGGAAACCCTTAAACCCGTTGAAGTTCTCGGTTCGCGCATTAAGCGTACTGATACTGAAACAGCCAGCCCGGTGCTCGTGATTGACGCTGCCGCCATCGAACGTTCTGGTGCCGCGACCATTGGTGATGTAATACAAGAATTACCTGCGATTGCAGGGGCCGCGACCAATCCTTCCGTGAATAATGGCGGCGGCGACGGCGCATCAACTATTTCCTTGCGTGGTTTGGGTGCCCAACGCACGCTATTGCTGGTCAATGGCCGTCGGGTGAATTACAACGATGTCAACTCAATTCCTGCAAACTTAGTGAAGTCGATTTCGATTTTGAAAGACGGCGCATCGGCGATTTACGGCTCCGACGCCATCGGTGGCGTAGTCGATTTCCAACTGAAAAATGACTTTGAAGGCGCCCAAGTATCGCTCGATTACGGCATTACTGACCGTAATGACGGCAAGCGTCAAGGTGGCAGCGCTGCTTTCGGCGTGAGTGGCGAGCGTGGTAATTTCATGGTTAATTTGAATTATTCTGATCAGCGCCAAGTTAATGCTGCGGATCGCGATTTTTCAAAAAATGCATTATCGCTCTCCAGTGGCGAGGTAAATATCGGTGGTTCGAGCCGCACCACCACAGGGCGTTATGCAGTACCGCGCACTTTGGCCGCTGCAAATGGCATCAATTGCCCAGGCACAGGAGCTAACGTGGCATTAACTCGCCAAGCAGACAAGCCAGGAACCCGCATTTCAGACTTCCGTTGCTTTTCCGCGCCGGGTGATTTGTTTAACTATCAAGCGGTCGGTAACTTAGAATTAACGCCGCAAGAACGTGCGGGCTTGTTCTTTGCCGGTAATTTTAACGTCACCGACGACATCACTGCATTCGCTGAAGCTTGGTCACAGAACACCCGCTCGTCCTTCCAAATCGCGCCACTGCCATTCGATGGCCGTCCTGGTCAAGACGAAGTGGTGCTGTCACGTAATAGCGCGTTCAACCCATTTGGCGTGGATATTACCGATAGCCGCTTGCGTTTAAGCCGCATTGGTAATCGCCGTACTGAGTATAAAACTGATTCCAAGCAAATCAACCTTGGCCTGCGCGGTAATTTTGGGGAATCCTCTTGGGGTTGGGAAGCCGCTTATCAGTACGGCAAGCTCGATCAAGACGCAAACGTTAGCGGATATTTGCTTACCTCCGCGTTGGCAACTGGTTTAGGTCCTTCGTTTAGAGATGCTGCGGGTGTAGCACGCTGCGGCACGCTTGGTGCGGTCATCTCTGGATGCGTACCCCTCGACTTTTTTGGCGCACCACCTGATCCAAGCACAGCGGCAGGTCAAGCGCAATTGGCTGCCCTCAGCACGATTGCGACTGCTACAACCAACAATCAGACGAAAGATTTGAAAGTCTACAGTGCGAATTTCACTGGCAATGTGTTTGAAACATCTGCAGGCGATGTGGGTGCTGCACTGGGCATTGAACGCCGTGAGGAATCACTGAATTTCACGCCCGATTTCTTGTCGCTGTTAAATACCAGCTTTACCTGTTTGATTTCATCTGAAGCTTGTACTACTGGCACGCGCGGTGATACCACCGTCACTGAAGTGTACGGTGAAATATTGGTGCCGATTTTGGCCGATGTGCCGTATGCCGAGCGCTTGAATTTGACTGCAGGTGTGCGTTTTTCTGATTATGATTCCTTCGGCAACACCACAAACGGCAAAATTGGTTTCGAGTGGAAGCCTTATAATGATCTGTTGGTGCG
>JAYUUS010000149.1:0-4069 GCA_043754435.1 Rhodanobacteraceae bacterium | reverse complement strand
TCAAAGGCATTGATTTTTCGCCGCGCTTGCGCGCAGATTCAATCACCCAACGCATTGCAAGCGTTTGACGACGTGCTGGACGCACTTCTACGGGCACTTGATAGGTTGAACCCCCGACTCGGCGCGATTTAACTTCGACCGCAGGCGCGACGTTAGTCAGCGCTTTTTCCACTTGCTCAATAGCATTTGGATTTTTCACGCCAATCGCTTCGATTGCGCTGTATAAAATTGACTCAGCGGTCGATTTTTTGCCGGACTTCATCAACATATTGACAAAACGTGCAACCATAACGTTGTGGAACTTCGGGTCCGCCAACGTTAGGCGAACCGGGGTTTGACCCTTGCGACTCATTTGATATTTCCTTGAATTCTATAAGTTTTTTTGACTGCAAAAATACTCTGCAGACGCAACTGCTTGAAGTCGACCCACTGAAACACGCACTAACAGCTGTGCGCGCTTCAATTAATCGCATAGGCAATTATGTAAATTATTTCTTTTTCGGAGCGGCGGCGGCGGCGGCACCTGGCTTCGGACGTTTTGCGCCGTACTTAGAACGGCTTTGACGGCGCTTGGAGACACCTTGCGCATCGAGCGCGCCACGCACCGTGTGATAGCGCACGCCGGGCAAGTCTTTTACGCGACCGCCACGAATCAGTACAACCGAGTGCTCTTGCAGATTGTGGCCTTCGCCACCAATGTAGCTAATCACTTCAAAGCCATTGGTCAAACGCACCTTGCAAACCTTGCGCAGCGCAGAATTTGGCTTCTTTGGCGTTGTGGTATAAACACGCGTACATACACCACGACGCTGCGGGCAATTTTCTAACGCCGGTGATGGGCTTTTATAGGTCTTTGGGCTACGCGGTTGGCGCACCAATTGATTGACTGTCGACATTGATTCTTCGGTCCGTGAAAAACATGTGGGGAAAACTGCTTAGCAAAGTTTTATCATCAGATTGATGACATTTGTCTACTTAGGCGAGCGTGGCGTTCTACCAAACGCGCAGAAGCGGGACTATAACAAGCTGATCCTGGCGCGGCAACACAAACAACCCGGTAACCCAAGGGTTTAGTTCAGGCACTGGCAGGCTTTGCGCACCCACTTCACGCCAAATAAGCTGCAAACACGAGCAACGCCATCGCAACCAGCCAGGCTAAAGTGATCCTTCCAAGCAATGCTTGCGTGTGCTGCAGCGGCGCATTGTCTAGAGAAATACTTATGTCAGAGATTTCATCGACATCGTCGATGTCGATGCACGCTTTGACAGTGGCGGCTAAAAAACCTAAATCTAAATCAAACATGCCCCGCCCGTGTTGATCGTGGTGCTCATGCCACGCGCGCAACGCCGCATCAAAATCGCTAGCCAGCGCTAGCGCTACACACATTAATTGTGCCGGAATCCAGGCAAGTGCGGCTTCTAAACGTGTCGCTGCGGCAATCAGGCCCGACGGCAAAAACGCGTGTAATTCACGACTATCGGCCATTAGTTGAACTAGGCGATAACCCAGGACGCCCGCCGGACCAAACGTTGTAAACCAAAAAATTGGCGCAAATTGGCGCTTTAATGCCGCAGCAAGTACGGGTTCGATCAGCGCCGTTGTGTTCAAGGGAAGCGCTGCTAAAATACCAAAAGCACGCTGCGCATGCAGCCGACGTTCGGGCTGGAAAGCGTGCGCTAATTCGGTTAGATCTTCACTCAAGTCACGCGGGCCTAGGCCATAGAAAAGCGCGGCTAACCCCAAACAAAAGCCAAAAATACCGAAAAATATTGTATTGAGAAAATAGCTCAGCCAAGCCATGCCCAAAACAATCGGTGCAATCGTGATCGCCAAACCTAACCACCCCTGCCAAAAACCATTCGGGCTCAGCTTTTGATTCAACCAGATTAGCCAAGACTCAAACCAAATAAAGCTGCGCAAACGCGCTAGATCAGGCGCTGCCGCTACCCCAAGCAGAACAATCGCAACAATGAGCAAACTGAGCGCCATCACGGGTCTTTAGCGAACTCGAACTTCAGATTTTCGATCATAAGCGCGCAATTCGTCGCGAATGCTAGCGATACGCTGACGCCCCAGTAAATTCATTTCATCGTCATAAATATCCGCATTTAACAGCCCAGCAAGCCGCTGGGCAGCTGGCAACATGCGATCCCATGCGTCCAAACCGGCAAGCGCACACGGCAGCGCCATGAAAAAACTCACTCCAGGCGTTGATAAATTCGTAATTTTGGATAGATCAAAACGCCCAGGCTGGACGCGATTGACCATGCTAAATATCGGGCCTGCTTCGGGGCGGCCATCGACCAAACGATGAAACAGGCCTTGGGCACCGTAAATTAAACTGGCTTTTTCGGCCGCAACGACGAGTTCCCCGCCTGAAATCAGACCTTCATCGCGCGCCATTACATGCAGGCTGATAATTTGATCGAATTCGCGGTTGCCGCGATCCCCTGGCTTTGGCGCGCTCGCTTCACTAACGAAATTTTGGCCCTCTTTAGCCAACGCGTCTGAGTCCGCGTAAACCTCAGCATCTGGGTCATTTGAGGTGGCAAACGCATCGCCTGCGATGCCCATCGAGGCGGGATCGTCCAGGTTTTTTTGCCAGGGCATTGTAGGTTCTAGCCGTGATGCGGAACCACGTTTAGGGCGTCCAAACCAATAGATCGCACCTAAAATCAGCACGCCCACCAAGACTAAGGCTATTCGAAAATCGTTTTCGGTCATACGCTCGATTATGCGCAAAGCCTGCGCTTACAGCGAGAGGAAATTGCAGTGATTTATTGTTTCGCCAGAAAAATAAGCCATTACTTCAGCATTGAAGCCTGCATGACCACAAAATCATCGCTCTTGATGAGCACCTGCACGTCAAATCCAAGCGCATGCGCCGCGCTTTCAAATTCTTTTAACCGCGCACTTTCTGTTACCCAAATCAGCGGCGGCGGTTCAGTTTTAAGCACTTGAACCAAGCGCACGTCAAAACTTGCGTCACGCGGCTGGTTCGCCGTTACGCGCAGCATACTGTTGCCTAAGTAAAACTTTAAGCCATACATCGGCGCAGTTTCAAAAAATGCGATGTCTAGTTTCGACTTGCTAGCTTTAATCGACGGCGGCAAAAAAGGCTGCAACACGGCGGCAAATTCACGCGCATCACGCTTATTTTCAAAACCCGGTGCGAAACCTTTAACACTGAGCATGAGTAAAACCCACGCCAGCAAAACGAAGGCCATCCAACGGCGGATCACTACAAACTGCATGGCGCGGCCGAAAACCAAAGTCATCGGCACTAACAGTGGCAAAACAAACAGCCATAGCCTAACTTGCACCACACATAGAATCAGCAAAGGCAACAAAAACCAGGAAAGTAAAAACACGCTTTCTTGATGAATTTGGCGAAATCGCTGCCAGCGCAGCCGGGCAAAATAGACCGAAATTGCCCGTCGATACTGCGTTGCGGCTAAAATAATCGCTAAGGCACCCCACGGCAAAAGCCCAAGCAGCAAAATAGGGCCATAGACGATCAGCGAGCTATACCAAGGGCCTTGCGTTACCTCAGCCAATGCGGAATAGCTCCCGCGAATAGCACTCAAAGCTTGGTTACCTTCAACGACTCCTGAGGTTTCACCACGGCCAAACATCCAAATAAACCAGGGCAAACTCAGCAGCAAAAACAACACCGGCCCGTCAAAACCGACCATGGACGTTGGAAATTTAAGGCCACTAAAACGTCGAAACGCCGCCAAAGCCACCAATGGCAACAATGCAGCCGGCCCTTTGGTCAAAAATGCAAGAGCGAAGCACGCCCACATCAAACGCCGGAAATTACGCGCCTGCGCCACGTTTTCCGCCTGCCACATTGACACAAACGCCCACACCGCAAAGGTTTCAAAAAATGTCAGCAACGAATCCGCGCTGATGTAATTCGCGGCCAAAAACGGCACAAAATTAGTAGCATAGATGACTGGCGGCAACCAAGCACGCTTCGCACACAGCCGCCGCGCCAAAAAAAACACCAGCAGCGTAGTACCAAAAAACGAGATTGCGCCCGGCAATCTTAACGTCCATTCCTCC
>JAYUUS010000148.1:0-4073 GCA_043754435.1 Rhodanobacteraceae bacterium | reverse complement strand
TGTGCACACGATATCTCTATGATGCTTGAAAGTCTCAAGTTTCCCAGAAGTTTAGCGCTTCACCAACCCCGTATTTTTGTGTGGTGATGGCACTAGGTCGGCTTTACACCCATCCTTTGTGACGTCTGACACCGCAGGCCATACCAAAATTCGCTTCGGCAGTGGTATTGGCAGTTGCTTTTGTTCTTGCCCTTGCGCGGTAGTGTTATTTACACAACTACTACTACCACGCACACGGGGCAGTTCAATTTTTGAACTACTCGAAAAATCAACGTCTCTAAGCAGTTCAATTTTTGAACTACTAGGAATTTCCAGCAGTTCAATTTTTTTACTACTGGGCAGTTCAATTTTTTTACTGCCTGATTTTCCAAGCAGTTCAATTTTTTTACTACGTGCTAATTCCAACAGATCCAGCAGTTCAAATTTTGTTGCCACCGCCTCCACAACGCTGCGCAAGCGCTCACCTTGCAATAGGCAAGAACGGGCAAAATCCTGGAAAGTGATAGACTCCACATATGTAGCGCTGAGGTCTTGGTCGTACATTAGGTAACTATTTGACTCGACCCAACCATCGGTCGAGCGCTTTCCCGCTTTCAGCCAGCCGGTCAATTGCAACACCTTCAGCGCTTTTGACAGCGTTGGCCGCGCTAAGCTGCATGCGTTGGTCAAATAATCATAGGTCGGCGTGATGACTGCGCCGGGGCGCGCCATCGTGACGCGCAACACAATCCACACTAATTTTTCGCTCGGCAATAAGCGTGGGTCAAGCACCAACGCCGATGGGATCGGATGTTGCCAAACCCCAACGTAGTCGAAAGTGCCAGCCGCCGGTTCGGCGGCGCTCATTTGTTCCGTAGGGCCGCGTACAGGCTGCTCAGTGGCCATATCGGCATACGGTCATGCACGGCCAACAAACGCGGAGCCTTTGGCAGATACGACAACGCACGCCATGTGTTAGTTGCGGCTTCCATCGACCCCGCATTAAGTCCCGCCGGTCGCCCGTTCTGGGCGGTATGGCCTAATGCCGAACGCTGCGCTGAAATTTGGCGAGTGCTGAAGCCCAGCATTTCAGTAATCAGTTCATTGGTTGCGCCATGCTGTAGGTACAAGGACAACATCTCAGTTTCGGTATGAATTTGTGCAAGGGCTGCATAGTTGACATCAAGCTGCATCACCGTGCGCTCCGCTACGGCATCCACGTCATGCACTTTGATTTGCTTCAGTTGGTCAAGTGCTCCAGGGCGCACGCCAAGCGCCGTTAATTCCGCGCTGGCTTGTAATGGGTTTTCACGCAGGCCATTGACAATCACTTCCAAGATTTTTGCTCTCATTCCCAATCCCCAGTTTTAACTAGGCGTGGCTCGCCTCGGGCATACACGCGAATATGTGCAAAGCGCTCCGGCTGCTCGCGCATCAATTGGAATTGGCAAAACATCAGCGCGACAAAAGCGTCATGCGAAGAATAGTGCTCCACCTTATTCAGGGTTTCGCAGTAGTACATGCGCGTGCCCCAGGGGGCTGCGCCCAGAACAAAATGCGCATACGCCATGTGCGCGGGTGGCACGGCAGTCACAGCTTGGCGTTCGTCAGCCGTTACGCCGGGCTGTTTACTCAGCACTCTACGCCAGTGCGATTTTTCCGGTAGCGTTAAATACACATCTTCGTGCCACTGTCCGTTGAGTTGCGCCAAGATTGACCAAAGATCGAGGCGGCGGCGGTTCGGAATATCAGGTTTTTCCTGATATATCTCGGCCGACGTGATGGGTTCCATGTACCAGCCGTACCCGGAATCACAGCGGTAGATGTGCTTTTCGAGTGCGTTGGCTTCACACACCGTCATTGCCAGTTTAAAAACTTGCTCGACTAGATCAACGCCTGCGGCGGCAACTGCTTCCGCTGGGGCAATAAGGGGGTAGGCAGGCGATAAATCACGCATGTTTGGTAAAGTCACCGCCGGCATGGGTACTGTGCCTGCGATGCGCGCATGCACTTCCTCAATGCTCGGTAGCACGTCAGGAACTATAACGTTCGTCGGCTTGGGCGCTGGTGGCGTGGTATTACGCAAACGCGCCAGCATCTTGTCCCAAGTGCTGGTGTACTTGTCCTTGGAATATTCGATTGCCTTGGGCATTTCCATCATGGCTAGCCCGAGTGCTGTGGAAACAGCTAAATCAGTGCCCTGAAGCAACTTGTTAAGCTCGAACCCACGGCCTTCCCACGCAGCATCTAAGCGGCCCATAACGCCCTGCATGCCGGGTGCAATGTTGACGTCTCCCTTCAACGCAGCCAATCGCTCGTAGGCGGCAAAGTGCGGTTGAATTTTTTCAATAGCAAGCCGAGTTAACTCTTTGGAAAACGCGAACAAAGAGAATGTTTTGACGGCAAAATCTTGATAGGTAAAGCCAGTAACCGTGATGTGTGTAATACCAAGGGCTCTGCACGCATCCACAAAATCACGCCGCGACAAGTCACCTCCGGCGTCATCACTAAGTTCACGATGCAAGGAAACGAAGGCATTAGCGGTGTCCCAAAACGTCATGTCCTCGCGTTGAGTATTTTCTTTGATGTGATCTGCGCGCACGCGTAGATCAGAATCGAAGGGCTGAATTAGGCAACGCACTGCCCGAAAACGATCGTCTTTCGTTTCTTCCCAAAGCTCCTGAATAGCCTTAAATCGCGTTCCGCCGCCATAACTAAGCGTGTAAACCGAATCGCCTGGGCGTTTGGTAACGTGCAGAAGAACCTTACCCAAGCCGTCAATGCGTAAGGCTTCTTTAATCTCGTCAAACTGAGCGTTTCGCGCTGTGCGCGGGTTATGTTCGTAAACCTGTATATCCTCTATGCCTAGCTGTCGATACTGTTCGGGCTCGCGCCCAATTGGCGGCGGTGGTGCATCGGCTGCTAATGCCGCTCTGGCACCCGCAAGAATGTCCTCACGTGCGCTTGGATCGCGCGTAAATTTCTTTGGCGGCGGCAGTCGTGTCACGTTCAATTTATCGTTCATTGTCCCTGTTCCTCTTGTTTTAATTCAGCGTTAACACGTTCATGCAAATGCGGTAGCAACTCGGCCACCAAGGCAAATAAAGTGGCGGATACCGGGCCTAAAACGCCATTGCGGCGCGGCTCAATTTGATGCACGGCCACCTTATTTGCCGCTGCTTTGTCAAACACTGCGGATGCCGATATCACGGTATTGCAGGCGTTAAACCGTCCGCGCGTTTGCAGAAACATCGAGCGTAAATCCGCCGTCATCGCGCGCGCGTTGGTGGTGTTGGTGGCGCGCGAAATAATCGGGCGACACTGCACACCAGACTGGCGGCTGCCGGGCATTCCCTGCTCAATGCGGCGCAATAGCGCGATTAAGGGCTCAATCTCGCGTGCGGCGAGCGTTTCCGGTACTACCGGCGCGATAAGCAGCTCGGCTGCGACCACGCCAATGTCTTGCAACAAGCCCTGTGCCCCCGGCGTGTCGATCATCACGATGTCGTAGATATCGTGCTCACGTAGCTGTTTGATCGCAGTTTCCAGAACAAACGCCGGGTTAAACGCCGCCGTCAATTCGATCAATGTGGCTGGCATGCCAGCGTCATGGCAAATAATATCTAGCCGTTCAATCGTGGTACTGCTCGTGCAGGTACCGTCAATCTTGCGCCTGCTGAGGGCATAACTCAGCCCATTGGGCGCCGCATTCGACAGGGCAAAATATTTCGAGAGCGATGCGAGCGGGTCGCAGTCGATCATCAAAACGCGCTGCCCAAGGTCAGCGCAAAGCGCCGCGATGTTGGCTGTGATGGTTGTTTTGCCTACGCCGCCTTTGTTGTTGACGGTTGAAATTGTGTAGGCGGAATCCGTGACTAGATCCGTGTGTACTGTAGTTTGGTGCATTACCGCTCCTCTGATTGATGCGGCACGACGCCGCTAAAATCAGAGAAATTTGTGTAAATTTGATCACAAATTGGGGGGAGGCATCGGACTTTTAATCCGTTGGTTCCGATTTCGAATCTCGGGCGGCCCACCACTTTTGCAGCAAAAATTTCCCTGACGCTCGTAGGCTGTGCAAGACCATGCACATT
>JAYUUS010000147.1:0-4079 GCA_043754435.1 Rhodanobacteraceae bacterium | reverse complement strand
GTACTTATGCCCAAGTTTTCCGTGCGCCTCAAATCAGCGACTTATTTGGTGGTAAAACGGCGTCATCCGACAGCTACACAGACCCTTGTAATCGCTATGGCAGCGCACAAAACCCCCGCACCGCCAATGGCGACGTGGCTTGCCGTGGTGTAACGCCAAATGGTCGGTTCCAACAGTCTGATACCCAGTTGTCTGCAATTTTGGGTGGTAATCCAGACACCGGCCCTGAACAAGGCGAAGTGGTTACCTTTGGCTTTGTTTATAGCCCTGAATATTTGGCTGGCGCTTCGGCGACCGTCGATTTTTGGAATGTCAGCCTTACAGACACCATTAGCCCGATTGGCACCCAGAGTATCTTGACCTCATGCTTTACAGCTGGCGTCAACTGCGGCTTGTTTAGCCGAGGAACCGATGGCGAAGTTTTGCGCTTGTTTAACGTTCAAGGCAATGTTGGCAAAACCGACACGAACGGCGTAGACATTGGTATGCGTTATAACTTCGAAACCGAATCTTATGGTGCTTTCCGCGTTAACGTAGATTCGACCTACATTGATCGCTACGACACGCAAAACGGTCGTCAAGCGGGCACGTTCTTAGGTGCAAACAAAGGTGGCGACGGCAACTACAGCCGCTGGCGCTCTTTGGGTAACTTAGTTTGGACCTACGGTGATTTCGATGTCTCCTTGACTTCGCGTTACGTGCATCGTTTTGTCGTCGGTACCGATAACCCGAACCAGCCGGGTGGTTGCGCCGATGGTGCCGGTCCTGCGCCAAACGGTGAATATTCATGCCGGTTGAAGTTTGGTGCCAACACCACACATAACATCGCGGTTGGTTATAAGGCCGAAGTCATCAATACCCAGTTCCGCTTCGGTATTGATAATGCCTTTGACAAACAACCGCCCATCATTTATCAAAATAACTCGCTCAATGGCAACACCGACGAGCGTACTTTTGACGTGATCGGTCGTGCGTTCTGGATTACTTCAACCACGAAGTTCTAAGCATAAGTTGTTTAGTCGTTAAAACCAAAAGCCGCGTGATTTATTCACGCGGCTTTTCTTTTTATGTGTACAAAGTATTTTTGATGGCGACGCTCTATAGATATGTTCGTCAGCACACCGACTGCAGTGAGCGCGTAGCGCATGATCCCGCCCAACCGCACACGAATTAGCCCTTGTGCGATTCAGCTGGTTCGTAGGCCAGGCCTTTCACATAAATACACTTAGGAATACTTATGTTGCGTTACGCAATTATTTTTTTGGTAATCGCCCTTATTGCCGGCGTACTTGGTTTTGGTGGCATTGCAGGGTCGGCGGTTGGTATTGCCAAAATTCTATTTTTTATCTTTTTGGTGCTGTTTGTGGTTTCACTATTATTTGGTAAACGTATACTCGGCTAAAATAGCAAATGTTCATCATAATGATGTCCTCACGCGAGAGGACGTCTACGTGCGTTAGCGTAGTTAAGAAATATGACTTAACCCTGTAGACTAAGTACGAGCACGCGCGGAGCACGACACTCTGGGCATCATTTACCGGAGTTGGCAGGATGACATTTACCACACTGACTCATTTAAAAACTGCGCCTACGCGGCGCATAGTCAAGAACTTAACGCTCGCAGTTCAGTCAGCCAATCATTTGTTTGCGGCATTGCCAGCTGCAGATTGGCTGCATTGGCAGCCACTGTTGGAAGTTGTGGCACTGCCTTTAGGCTTCGTACTGTACGAATCCGGGCAACCATTAAGCCACGCGTATTTTCCAACCACAGCAATCGTATCGTTGTTGTATGTCATGGAAGATGGTGCGTCGGCTGAAATTGCGGTTGTCGGCAACGAAGGAATGGTGGGCGTTTCACTCTTTATGGGCGGTGATTCCACCCCCAGTCGTGCCGTGGTGCAAAGTGCTGGCTATGGCTTTCGCATCCGCGCCGCAGCCCTAAAAAATGACTTGCACCACCCAAGCGCGCTGATGCGTGTACTGCTGCGCTATACCCAAGCGCTGCTCACGCAAATGGCGCAAACCGCAGTTTGCAACCGCCATCATTTATTAGATCAGCAGCTATGCCGTTGGCTGTTATTGAGCCTAGATCGCCTCGGCGGGCCAGATCTGACGATGACGCAGGAACTCATTGCAAATATGCTGGGCGTTCGGCGTGAGGGCGTCACTGAAGCGGCATTGAAACTGCAAAAAACTGGGATTATCCGCTATTCACGTGGGCACATCACGGTGCTTGACCGACTAGGCTTAGCCGCGCTGAGCTGTGAGTGTTATCGGGTGGTTAAAGCTGAATATGATCGCCTGCTTCCAGCACTTCAGCAAATCAATCAAACTGGATGAATTTATGTGTACTTTAGACTTGCAGTGGGAGCAAAAAAAATGAGCAGCACCCATCGTATTCGCGAAGATATTTTTGCGGCCAGCATTCTGATTGTCGATGACCAAGAATCTAACGTTCGACTACTGCAGTGTCTTTTAGAAGATGCTGGCTACACCCGCGTGAGCTTCACCATGAACCCGCTCGAAGTCTGCGGATTGCATCGCAAACATGCCTACGATCTCATTCTACTGGATTTGCAAATGCCACGAATGGATGGTTTTGGGGTGATGGAAGGCTTGAAAACCAATGAAAATGACGGCTATTTGCCGGTAATTGTTCTGACTGCCCAGCCCGGCCACAAACTACGCGCGCTACAAGCAGGTGCAAAAGATTTTATCAGTAAACCGATTGATTTGTTAGAAGTGAAAACGCGAATCTACAATATGCTGGAAGTGCGCCTGCTGTATCGAAAACTTGCCGCGCACAACGAAATTTTAGAGCAGGCCGTGCGTGAGCGCACCGCCGAGTTAGCCGAAAGCGAAGCGCGCTATCGCAGCTTGACGGAGCTGGCTTCGGATTGGTACTGGGAGCAAGACGAGCACGGCGAATTTACCAAAGTGTCGGGCCCGGTGATGGAAATGCTGGGCCTGCGTGTAGAGCCGCTGCAGGGCGAAGCAAGGCAAGCCTTGGATGACGGCTGGGACAGCGCGGAGCGTGCTGCGCTACTGGCGAGCATTGAGGCGCGTCGGCCGTTTTTAGATTTTACTTTGCATCGCAAAAATAGCGATGGCTCGCGCCAGCAGTTTCGCGTCAGTGGCCAGCCGATGTTTGACCAAGCCTGCCGGTTTTTAGGCTATCGCGGCATTGGCGTGGCGATGGCCCCTAGCGCATGAAAACGCGCCCAAGGATTCAGGATGCAGCGCGATGATTGCCCCCTCAAGCACCCACAGCCCACTGCGCAACTCACTGTTAGCGAGCTTAACAAAAGAAGATTTCGCAAGCCTTTCTGAGAATCTGGAATACGTTTTTATGGCGCTCGGCAGCAGTTTGCATGGTTCCAGAGAGCTGATTAAATATGCGTACTTTCCTTGCACATCAATCGTTTCATTGCACTATATAACCGAATCAGGTGAGTCCGCTGAAACTGCGGGCGTAGGTTCGGAAGGCATGGTGGGCACGGCCATTTTTATGGGCGGGGACAGCACCTTAAGCTCGGCCGTGGTACATACTAGCGGCTATGGCTATCGCCTGAACCGGCGCACTTTGAGCCAAGCATTTGAGCAAAGCCACACGCTCCAGCGGGTGCTGCTGCGCTATATGCAGGCGTTGATGACGCAAATTGTGCAAACCGCTGCGTGCTACCGGCATCATAGCGTTGAGCAGCAGCTCAGCAGCTGGCTGGTAGCGACCCATGAACGCATGCACCAGCCCGAGGAGCTCGTCATGACGCAGGAATTGATAGCCAGTTTATTGGGTGTACGGCGCGAAAGCATTACTCAGGCGGCGCGTAATCTGCAGGCTTTGGAGCACATAAGCTATCGACGCGGCCATATTCGCGTCAACAGCGTCGACGGGTTGAAAAGCTGCGCATGCGAGTGCTATAGCGTAGTCAAAAAAGAATTGCGACGCGTGGCGCTCATGAAGTAGTAAGGCTGAACTATAGCGCTAGCATCACAACAATAATCATCATCAGAGTGCTAATGCCACTGGCAGGTCCATAACCCCAGTTGCGACTGTGATTCCATCCCGGCATTACGCC
>JAYUUS010000146.1:0-115744 GCA_043754435.1 Rhodanobacteraceae bacterium | reverse complement strand
TTCTCGTCAATCATCCAAGGCAAGAGCCCGGTGCGTAAGTTGCGCCCGCCGGGATCTGTGCGGGGGGCCTGCCGTAAGGCAGGTTCCTACCGCGATTTCCAGAGTTGGCGGGCGAGGCCGGTGCGGTGTATGCAGCGCCCGGCTTTAACATTATTGCCACCGCCAATACCCGCGACCGGGGCGTCAATGAAATGAGTGCGGCGCTGAAGCGGCGGTTTTCCTTTGAAACCGTGTTCCCGATTGCCAAACTAGAGGACGAACTGGCGCTGGTAAAGCGCGAATCCGCGCGGCTATTGGCCGATTCGGGCGTAGGTCTTTGCGTGTCGGACGAGGTGCTTGAGGTGTTAGTCGCCAGCTTTCGCGAGCTGCGTCAAGGTTTGGACGCCGAGGGCGGCGGCATGGAAAAGCTGTCGACGGTGTTGTCAACCGCCGAAGCGGTCAGCGTCGCCTTTTCAGTAGGTTTACGCGGCTATTATCTGCGCGGCGACTGCGGCGAGCCCAGCGATATCGTAGAAGCGCTGGCGGGCACCGCCGTTAAAGATAATGCCGAGGATTTAAAAAAGCTGCGGCGCTATTTGGAACAGCGTGTCAGCAAACGCAAGGGTGCAGCATGGCGCGCATTTTATGAGGCTAGGCATCTTTTGCCCGCTTAAATTGGAATGAGTAAGCCAGCACAAGTCGAAATTATCGGCGTACGGCACTTCAGCCCAGCATGCGCGCGGCTGGTGCGTGCGCGCATCAGGGAATTCTGCCCGCAGCAGGTTTTGATCGAAGGGCCCAGCGATTTCAATGCGCGCATCGCGGAATTGACGCTTGGGCACCAACTGCCGGTGGCGCTTTTTTGCTACGCCGATGCGCAGCAAAGCTACGCGCCATTTGCCGATAATTCGCCCGAATGGCAGGCGCTGCTGGCCGCCCAGGACGCCGGAGTGTCGGCGAAATTTATCGACTTGCCGTACTGGCACCCAAACGGGCGTGGGCGCGCTGACCGCGTCGGTGATCTGGATGCACGGCAGCGCTGGCATGCACGGGAACTGCTGCTGGCAAAGCGTTTTCAGGTTGATGGTACGGATGCGCTTTGGGATCATCTGTTTGAGCAGGCAATGCCCGTCGAGATGCTGCAGGCGCGTCTGGAACGCTACTTCACTGAGTTGCGCGCGGGCGAGCCGGGCGATGCCAGCGACATTGCCAGAGAAGCATTTATGGCCGCGCATATTGCCAAGGCTGCTGCGGAAAGCGAGCGAATTCTGGTCGTTTGCGGCGGCTGGCATGCGCCTGAACTGCAGCGGCTGTGGCCGCAGGCTTCAGTGCCGGAAGATTTTTTACCGGAACAATTTGGTATTGGGCGCAGCGGCAATTTTGTGATTCCCTACAGTGACCGCAGGCTGGAGGCGTACAGCGGTTACGGTGCAGGCATGCCATCGCCGGGCTACTACCGCAAGAGCTTCATCGAGGGGCCGGAGCTGGCCGCGCAAGACGCCTTTGCCCAAATTGTGACCCGCCTGCGTGCGCACAAGCAGGTGATTAGTACGGCAAGCTTAATTGCCGCACAGCTCAAAATTGACTTATTAGCCAATTTGCGCGGCCACGCTACACCTTTGCGTGCTGACATACTAGACGGCTTGCTGGATGCCATCGCGCAGGACGCACTCAGCGCACCGCCGCCCTGGACGCGCAGCAGCGCGGCGGGTTTGACGCTGCAGGATGATCCGTCTGTGCGTGCGGCGCTGCTGGCCTTGACCGGCGCGGCAGTAGGCATTTTAGCGATTGGCACGCCAATGCCGCCGCTGGTTTTTGAAGTGGAGGAGCTGCTGCAAACGCTGCAATTGAACGGCGCGCACAGCGTTACCTTGGACCGTCGCCGGCCGCAAGATGCACTACCGGCACAAACGCTGTGGCGGCTGCGCATTTTGTCGATTAGTGGCCTGCACTTAGAAAAATGTGCCGCCCCCGATGCCGCACGCCAGCTCGGTGCCGATCATTATTTTCAAGAGCTGTGGCAGCTTAGCGAAACCGATGCACGCCGTCCGGAGCTGATTGAAGCCGGGGCTTGGGGTGCCACGCTGGCACAGGCCTCGTTGAGTCGTTTCGCGCAGCATCTGGGCGAAGTCAACGCCATTGATGAACTGGCCGATTTGTTGGTAACCGCAGTGCGCGCGGGTTTTAGCGCGTGGGTAGATTCGCTGCTGGCCAAGCTTGATGTTGCCGTGGATAGCTGCCACACACACGGCCCGTTAGGGCTGGCTGGTTTACGCCTGATGCGCTTGGCACAGCAGGGCTTTTGGGGCTTTGACTGTGGCGCACTGATAAGCCCGGTGTTGGCGTGCATCCAGGCGCGCGTGCTCTGGCTAATTGATGGACTGAGTGGCGCGCATGCGCTGATGGACTCAGCCGACATCGACGCGCTGCGGCTTATTGATGCGTGGTTTTCGTATGCCGCGCATGACCATCAAAATGAAAATAAAAATACAAATCAAACCGAGCTGAGCCGCAGCTTGGCGCGGATCGCGCACAATCCAGATGCGCCGCCCAGTTTACGCGGCGCAAGTTTTGGCGTGCTGTGGCGCCACGGCGATTTGCCCGAGGCGGAAAACGCGCTGGCTGATACGCTGCGCGCCTTTAGCAGCTTAGCCGCGCTGGGGGATTTTTTATCTGGTTTGTTTGCCTTGGCGCGCAGCGAATGTGGCCGTAATGATCGTCTGCTGAGCGCATTAAACACGGTAATAACCGCGATTAGTACGGACGAATTCTTAATCGGGCTACCCGCACTGCGTCAGGCGTTTCATTTTTTCCCGCCGCGCGAACGCGCCCAAATTGCGAAAATAATCGCCAGTTTGCTTAAAGATGACGCGGCGGACTTGCTGCACCTGGAAACCAGCGCGGAAAACTTTGCCCACGCTGTGGCGTTAGAGCAGCGCGTGCAAAAACTTCTGCAGGACTATGGCCTGTGGCGGTAGCTCTTCCAGACTTACTTGCGCGCGAACGCTGGCGCTTACTGCTTGGACAAGCCAGCGAAGCCGCGCTGAGTACGGGCGGTGCGGCGGCGCTGGGCGCGGATGCTCAGGCGATGGATCAAGCGTTGGAGTGGCTGTATGGCCGCGAAAATAGCGCAGATGGCCGCGAAGTTTTGAGCAATGACGGCAGCCGCGAGGGCGATTTGAGCCCGAGTGCGCTCAGCGTACCCGAATGGATCAATCAAGTGCACCGGCTGTTTCCCATGGAAACCATCGAGCGCATCGAGCGCGATCCGGTCGAGCGCTATCAAATCAATGAGTTAGTCACCAGTAAAGAGGTGCTCAGCCGCGTTAAACCCTCGCAAGCGCTGCTGGAGGCGGTGTTGCGCACCAAGCACCTGATGAACCCGGAAGTGCTGCAGATGGCGCGGGCGCTGGTCGCAGAAGTGGTGCGTCAGCTCATGGAAGCGCTTGCGGTGCAGCTGCGTCAGGCTTTTTCCGGCGTGCGCAATCGCCGCCAGCTGACGCGCTTTGCTAATGCCCGCAACTTTGATGCCGCCGCCACGCTGCGCGCCAACCTCAAAAATTATCAGCCCGCCTCTAAAACGCTATTGATTGAGCGCGCGCTTTTCAACAGCCGCAGCACCCGGCATTTGGAGCGCTGGCAGATCATCTTACTGGTGGATCAATCCGGCAGCATGCTTTCCAGCGTCATCCATTCCGCCGTAACCGCGTCCTGCCTGCGTGGCTTGCCGGGCGTTAGCTCGCATCTGGTCGCCTTTGATACCGCCGTGGTTGACCTCAGCGCGGAGGCGGCCGATCCGGTTGAGCTGCTGATGAAAGTGCAGCTCGGCGGCGGCACGGATATCCAAAAAGCCCTGCGCTACGGCGCGGATTTGATCGAAGCGCCGCGCCGCGCCATCATGATACTGGTCAGCGATTTCTATGAAGGCGGCTCGAATCACGCGATGCTGCGCATTATCAAAGAGTTGGTTGCCCAAGGCACCAAAGTACTCGGGCTTGCCGCGCTCGATAGCGCCGCCGTGCCGCAGTTTGACCGTGAAACCGCACAGCAAATGGTGGACGCCGGTGCCGAAGTCGGCGCGATGACGCCCGGCCAATTAGCCGGTTGGTTCAGCGAAAAATTACAGGGCGCGAGATAGTGCGCACAGACCTCATGCGGCTTAGCCCGGAAGCGCTGGCGCAGCTGGCTAACGTAGGCCTGCTCAAGCGCGCGCAGCGGGAGCTTGAAGCGGGCTATGTGCCCAGATTACAGTTAACCAGCGATGGCACGCTAACGGCGAGTTTTCCTGATGCCGTGGTGACCGAATTTGCCGCCACTGCAGGCTTAAAAGATTCCAAGTGCAGCTGTGGTGCACCGGTATGTCGGCACCGAATCGCCGCCATTTTGCACTACCGCGCCGAGCAGTCTCAGGCAGCATCAAGCGAACACCCTACCTCAGAAATCGCGGCGAGCCCTAAATTCCCCAGCTTTGCCGAGTTAAGCGATGCGCAGCTGCAAAGCGCACTCGCCAGCGGCGTCTGGAAACAGGTGCAAAACGCGCTACTGCGCCCGATAAGCATCGACGTCGAAATCAGCGCTACCGCTGCCACTTCGATCTACAGCGCCCGACTGCCGCACGCCAGTGCGCGCTTTTATGCGGGTGCGGACTTAGCGGTGGCGCGCTGCGATTGCATGGCGCAGCAGTACTGCGAACATATTGCCTTAGGCGCGATGGCGATTCGCAGCGCGCTGCTGGCCGGGCTTAAACACGGTAGCGCGCGCGTCGAGTTGGGCGCGCAGCGCGCCTTAAGCGTCACGGCCGTGCATGCGTTAGATGTCATCACGCAGTTACAGCATGCGCTGCTGGCCGAAGGCTTGGCTTATGGCGCAGCGGAGTCTTGTGCAGTGCTGCTCAATCGCGCTCAGGCTGCGGCAAAAACGCTGGGCGCAACGTGGCTGGTGCTTGCACTTGCGGCACTCGAAGCCTGGTTTGCAAGCTATATGTCCCGCAGCGCAGCGTTTAGCTATGGCGATGGCTTGGCACTGCTGCGCGAACTCAGCTTGCGGGTAGGGATTGCGCAATTGAGCGCTGAGCCTTTCACTGAGTCAGCCGACACGTCCAATAGAAGTGCTCAAGTAGCGCAGAGCGCGGTAGCACAAGCAAGCGCCGCTGCGCCCTCGGCCGCAGCCGTTTTAGGGCTAAACGAACCGATGGAAAGCGCGCTGGATCGTTTGTCGCTGATTTCACTCGGCATGCGGGTACACAGCGACGGCACAGAACGCCATGCGACGCTAGTCGTGGTCGATGTTGACACGCAGACGCTGATGGTGCTGCCAAAAAGTTGGCAGCGGCCAGCGGATAGCGCGCAAAGCGAGCGGGCGGGGCTGGAAAGCCAGCGCGTTTCGACCCTGCGGCTGAGCAGCTTGGCGCAGGGTAGTCTGATTACCAGTACCGCCAAACGGCGCGCGAATGGCGAGCTAAAACTGGGCCAGAGCTTTGCCGGCAAAGCCGCAATTAATGCGCACAATGGCGATTGGTCAATGCTGAAAGCACCGCTATTGATCCAAGCCCAAGCTGCTTATTTAGCGCAGCGCGCGCGCAGCTTACCGCCGGAGCTAGCACCTAGGCTGGTATTGCAGCACTTTCATGTGCTGGCAGTCACGGCAATCCACTCAGTTTTTTATGACGCCGCCAGCCAAACCCTGTGCGCCAGTGCGGTTGACACAAGCGGCGCAAGCTGGCGGCTAGCGCGCGAATATAATGCTGGCGCTCCGGGCGCGTTGGACAGCTTGGCGGCGCTCTACGCTAGCGCAGCAATACGGTTTGTCGCGGGCCGAGTGCGGCTAGAACACGGCGAATGCATACTGGAGCCTTGGGCCATCAGCCAACAAGACGGTGCGACCTACCAGCTCAGCGTGCCCGATCTAATGCCCAAAACCGGCGCCCTAGCGCAAGTGCTGCTGGGTAGCTCTGGAGGTGCAGAGGATGCGCTGAGCCAGGCTTTGCTGGAAATAGATGAGTGTGTGATGGATCTGCTGCGCGATGGGCTTAAGCGCTTTTCGGGCGCAGCGCGACTGCGCTTCACAGAGACCGCGCGCCGCTGCCGCGCGGTTGGATTGCTGCGGGCCTCTGATTTGATGACACAGTTAGTGGAGGCGTTGACATTAGCCGACCCTGACACAGACCCCGGCACCGGCACCGGCGCAGCGCCAGATCAAGCAAATTCCGTGGATCTTTCGGTGGCTCTAGCGATTCGCAATCTGCTTATTTGGACGACTTTGGCGCAGCACGCGCGGGTGGAATCCAGCATTTTATAGCTAGAATTATTTTGAATTGAAAAAGGAAGCAGCAATGCGCAGGTTTGAACTTATCGAAGGCACCGCAGCAAAATTCTGGGAAGTGGAAGTCGATGCCGCAAACTATAGCGTGCGTTACGGCAGGCTAGGCACGGCTGGGCAAAGCTTGAGCAAGAGCGCAGCGGATGCCGCGAAGGCACAGCTTGAAGTCGATAAGCTGATTAAAGAAAAAACCGGTAAAGGCTATACCGAAGTGGGTGCGAGCGCATTGGCACCGGTCGCGATTAGCGCGGTCGTTCCAGCCCCCGCAGCGCCAAAAGCGCCAAAAGCCGCAAAAATTACTGCGAAGCCAGCTGCTGTTGTGGCTGAATCTGCACCGGCAAGCACGCCGGGGGTAGCCGCACCAGACTTAGCCGCAGCAAGCACCGGTTTTCAAATGCTGCCCGCTTTGAAGAAGCTGTTTTATGCGCAGCGTGGCTTGGCGTGGAAAGCGCCGGTCAAAGACTTGCCCACTTTGTTAAAGGCTGCCCTCGCATTGACTGAGAAAGACTACAATCTTGACTGGTTGATTCGTAATGACCCAAAATTAGAGGCATTTTTTAAGGCGTTGATGCCGCCAAGTGACGTATTTACTGCGCCCAACTTGCAGAGTCAGGACCGCGCCATTTGGCATGCGGCGATTGCACACGGATGTATGCGCTGGATCAACCATGGCAATTGCGCACTGATTGAATTTGCGCTGGCGCAACACGGCCCGGCTTTTGTATTGGAGGCGTTGCTCAGCGTGATTCGGGATGTGCATGCTGATGTCTCACCAAGATTGGCCTGCCAACTGCTGGCGCGCTGCCCGCAGCTTGCGGCGGCGCTCGCTGCGGTCCCGGAGGCTGAGTATCAAGCGTTGCGCCAAAGCATAGCTGTCTACGGCAAGTCTGACCCGGTGCGCTATGCGCTGGGCACAATATTCAACACCGATGCCACGCTCGTGCAAGAGGCCATTGCAGCGATGCAGCAGCTGTCCAAGGAGTATTTGCATGGCCATGAACTTGCTCAAGCACTAATGAGCTTGGCACAAGCAGAATTAGTGTTTGCGCGGATTTCCGAGCGGAGCTATTACATTGATCCTATTCGCGTGTTTGCCATCAATGTCGCTTGGCATTTCGGTGATGCCGCTTTGCCCATGCTAGTAAAGCTCATCGACGCCCAAAGTAACAGTGATGCGAAGCGCAAGCTTGCCGAGGTCATCGGCGCCCTCAACTCACGCGCGGCAACCCGAGCGCTGTTGGCGCGCATGGAGGACAAGGCGGTACAGGCAACCATTGACCGCTGCTTTGAAAGCAATCCACTTTTGGCGCTAGCGGGCGCACTGGAAGAATTGAGTGTGGTTAAGAAAAAGCAGTTGGAGCCGCTTTGCAAACGCTGGATTGCCGGCACCGCCGAGCAGCACGATGCGCTCTTGGCAATGCTTGATGCCGCCGCCACCAGCCTTTTTGAACGCTTGCGCGGGGATGCCAGTACGCTGGTTGAGGCAGCCCCAGATGAACTGCCCAGCGTGTTGACCGACCCACCCTGGCTAAAAGCTGCGCCTAAAATTGTGCGCCCGCTGCTGCCTAGCATGGCTTTGCCTAGCGCACGCATGGTTTGGCAAACAGGCCAGCAAGCGCAATGGGCTCAGCACTTGCCCAATGCGCTCACCCAAGAACCCGAAGGCAAAAGCCAACTCGCGCAAGCGGGAACGACGCTGCAACACTACGGTGTGGGCCAGGAAGGCCGCGCCATTCTAGCCGCCGCCACGCTGGAAAATTTGACAACGCAGCTACCTACTTTTGCCGAATATCTTAAACGTAAAAACATTGGCCCGACTTACCATGATATCGCGCAATTGGCAGCATTAGCACCTGCAGCGCGCTTGGTTGTTTGGAATACGCTGGGTTTTGCAGGTGGTTACTGGAACACTGACAGCGGCGAAAAGGGGGTTTTGGCTCTACACGAACTAGATGCTCTGCCGGGCTTGTTGCACAACCTTGAATTAAGTCCAAGTGTCTTGGCAAGTGCCTTGGTAGTCGCGGCCCCTGAATTGGTAATACGCATGGCAACGCTGTTGCATACCCGCAAAAAACTACGCGCTGCTGCCGGGCTGTGGCTCAAAACCCACACCGAATTGAGCACGATGGTTTTGCTGATGGAAACCCAAACCGGCGCGCCGAAAGCTAAAGTGGTGGCGGAATATGCTCTGCACTGGCTGCGGCAAAATAGCGACGGCGTGCGCATGCAGGCAGGTGCGCAGCATTACGGTGCTGCGGGCAGCTCCCTGTTAGCCGCCATTTTCGCCGCAGACCCGCTGGCAGCACTGCCGCAAAAGCCGCGTCCTTTCCCCAGCTTTTTTATTCCCGCTGGCTTTAGCAGGCCACGGCTGTTAAACGGCAATGCCCTGCCCTTGGTGGCGCTCAGCGCGCTGGGCACCATGCTGCAGGTCTCTAGC
Organism: Rhodanobacteraceae bacterium; assembly: GCA_043754435.1. Lineage (GTDB taxonomy): Bacteria > Pseudomonadota > Gammaproteobacteria > Xanthomonadales > SZUA-5 > JANNYA01. Next base: position 107,010 of record JAYUUS010000146.1, on the reverse strand, counting down.
TTAGACGACACTTATGCGGGCATAGAACTTGTCAAAGCCGTCTGCACGGCGGAATCACTGGATGCTTTTGCCTGGGATTTATTTCAGGCGTGGCTTCAGTCAGGCGCACCGAGTAAGGAAAACTGGGCATTTACCGCAGTCGGCTTGCTCGGCGGTGATACCTGCGTGCGTCAACTCACGCCGCTTATTCGCGCTTGGCCCGGGGAATCCCAGCATGCGCGCGCCGTGACGGGCTTGGATGTATTGGCCGCCATCGGCAGTGACTATGCGCTGATGCAGCTCAATGGCATTGCGCAAAAGTCGAAATTTAAGGGCCTGCAAGAACGCGCCGTCGAAAAAATTCAGGCGATTGCGGACACGCGCGGGCTGACGCCAGAAGAACTGGCGGATCGCTTAGTGCCGGATTTTGATTTAGATGAATCCGGCACCTGCCAACTTGACTTTGGCCCGCGTCATTTCACCGTCGGATTCGATGAAGCACTGCGCCCAATTGCAATGGACAGCAGCGGCGCACGCCTGAAAGACTTGCCCAAGCCGATCAAATCGGATGACGCTGAGAAAGCCAATGCCGCGAGCGAACGCTGGAAAGGCTTGAAAAAAGACGTCAAGACGATCGCATCGAATCAAGTTCTGCGCCTGGAACTTGCGATGTGCACTGACCGGCGTTGGCCGCTCGCGGTATTTGAGCAATTTTTTGTGCGCCACCCCCTGCTGCGCCATTTAGTGCGTCGCCTGTGCTGGGCTGCAGTCGGTGCAAACGGCGCACTCAGCGCCTTTCGCGTCGCCGAAGATGCCACTTACGCCGGTGCCGATGACAGCACGTTTAGCATCCCGGCGGAGAGTGAAATCACGCTGCCGCACCGGCTGCATCTGCCAACGGATGTGGTCGCCAGCTTTGCTCAAATATTTGCTGACTACGAGATCATTCAACCCTTCACCCAGCTAGGTCGTGAGGTTTACACGCTTGATGAGGCTGAGCGCGCGCGCGTGTCGCTTGATCGCTACAAAGGCAAACGCGTGGCATCCGGCAGCGTTTATGGCTTGGCGCATCGTGGCTGGCGCAACGGTGGTGCGCAAGATGGCGGCTGGATCGGCTGGTTTGAAAAAGATCTAGCAAACGATTTGCAAGCCCAAATCGGCCTCGATCCCGGTTTAAATGCGGGTGATGCCAGCTACGAGCCGAAACAGGCCTTGACCGAACTGACGCTGCGCAAGCGCAATAGCAACTGGGACAAAAACGGCGAACGCAGCTTTAGCGAGTTAAGCGCCGTCGCACTGAGCGAGCTGCTCCGCGATTTGGATCGGCTGGCGGTTTTGCCGGACTGATGTTGTTTGAGTTGGTTTGCCTCTAGGCTCAAACCTGCGCGGCTTAACCTAATTGCTCCGCCGCCATCGGATAACCAAAATAATGCCCTTGAAACGCATCGCATCCCATATTGGCGAGTAGCTCATATTGACCGACGGTTTCTACGCCTTCGGCGATCACGCGTAAGCCTAAGCTGTGGCCGAGTGCGACGATGGTGCGCGCGATCATGGTGTCGTTGGGGTCGGTCAGCAGGTCGCGCACAAAAGATTGGTCAATTTTTAGCTGCTCTAGCGGTAAGCGTTTGAGATACGACAGCGACGAATAGCCGGTGCCGAAATCATCCAGCGAAAAGCCGACGTCGAAAGCTTTAATCGCGTTCATTTTGACGATGACGTCCGCAACATCATCCAGCAAAGTGCTTTCGGTAAGCTCTAGCTTGAGCAGCGCAGCCGTGGCACCGCTACTGCGGAGCGCATGGGCAATATGGGCGACAAAATCGCTCTGTGCAAATTGTGAGGCGCTGACATTGACGGCAATACTCCATTGCGCCCGCTTCGGGTCATGCGCCCACAGCCCTAATTGCGCACACGCGGTTTCCAGCACCCACTGGCCCAGTGGCAGCACCAAGCCTGTGGCTTCAGCCAGCGGTACAAAATGTGCCGGCGCGATCATGCCGCGCGTCGGGTGGTTCCAGCGCACCAGCGCTTCTGCACCAATCGCACGGCCAGCGCGGTCGATCTGGATTTGGTAGTGCAAAACAAATTCTTGTGCGGCAAGCGCCCGGCGCAAATCTTTCTCTAACGCTTCATGCATCGCCACAGCGGCCTGCATTGCGGGGTCAAAAAAGCGCGCGGTGTTGCGCCCCGCCGACTTGGCTTGATACATCGCGACATCGGCGCGTTTGAGCAGCTCCTCAATGCCTTCGCCATCGCCCATAAACACCACAATACCGATGCTGGGCGTGCTGTCATACAAATGCCCGCGCAGATCGTAGGCGTATCTGAATACGTCGAGTATTTTCTTGGCGGTCAGTTCGGCCTGGGTCGCGGCTTCGTGCGCCTGTGCGCTTAATGCTTCCAGCAGCACGACAAACTCATCGCCGCCCAAGCGCGCCACGCTGTCGCCGTCACTTACACACGACTGCAAGCGCTTGGCGACTTGCTCAAGCAGCACATCCCCCACGCCGTGCCCCTGCGAGTCGTTCAAAAGCTTGAAGTGATCGAGATCTAAAAACATCAGCGCGCCATGCTGGCTGGTGCGTGCCGAGGTCAGCATCGCTTGCTGCAAGCGATCCATTAAAAGTCGACGGTTCGGCAAGCCGGTCAATAAATCATAGAACGCTAAGCGACGGATTTCCTCGACATCTTTCCGATGCTGGGTGATATCTTGAAATGCGCCCAGCAGCTTTACCGCGCGGCCCTGCTCCATAACCGCAATGCCTTGCGCGCGCACCCAGACATTTCGGCCTTTTTCAGTCCGCAATGGTAATTCTATATCCCACGATTTGCCGTGATCCATGCCCGCCTGCACCGCATTACGAATAACGAGCCGGGCATGAGGCGCATAAAATTGGATCGCCTGCTCCAGCGTGATCGTTGCAGCTGGGTCATGCTCATGAATGCGGTAGGTTTCCAGCGTCCAAATTAAGCCCATCGTCCGCAAATCCAGCGCCCAGCCGCCGATTTTGGCCATTTCACCGGTGCGCTCAAGCAATTCAGCAGTCGTTTCCAGCGTCGCCTGCACGCGATACGCTTCACTGACATCGCTAAAGACCAACACTACGCCGACAATTTGCCCGTCTAGGTCTTTAATCGGTGCACCGCTGTGCGAAATATGGAACTCGGCATCGTCGCGCGTGCGCAGCATCATGTGTTTGGTTAACCCAAGCGGCTGGCCGCTATACAGTACCGAATCGAGCGAATTAATCGCGGTTGTATGGGCGTTGGCGTAAACACGAAACACCTCGGGCAGCGCGCGGCCAAGTGCCTGCGCCAAGGGCCAGCCGGTAAGGCGTTCTGCAACGGCATTCATGCGCGTAATCAAGCCGCTGGCGTCGGTGGCGATGACGCCATCCCCCATGCAGTGCAGCGTTATGCTTAGGTTTTGTTCGCTTAAACGCAGTGCTTCAGCGGCTATTTTGGCTTCGGTAATATCTTGAATTTGCGACAAAAAGTATTGCGCTGCACCCTGTTTGTCCAGCACCACAGAAACGTTGAGCTGCGCCCATACCTGATGGCCGTCTTTATGGAAGTAGCGCTTTTCGATCTGATAGCTTTGCCGCATACCCGCAATAATTTCCTGCACTAGCTGCAAATCCGGCGAGATATCTTGCGCGTAAGTGATCGCTTGAAAACCGCGCGCCAGCAGTTCACTTTCGCTCCAGCCCAACATCTTGCAAAACGCTTGGTTGACACGCAAAAAGCGTCCGTCCAAAGCAACCAGCGACATGCCAATGGGCGATGCGCCAAAGGCCTGCTCCAGCTGCGCCTCGCTTTTTTGCAGCTCCGTTTGCGCCTGCTGGCGCTCGATCATTAAGCTGGCAAGCTGCGCCTCTAATTGCTTGCGTTCGGTGATATCACGGCTGACGCTGATAAATTGGGTGAGTTTGCCCGCAGCATCGCGCACTGGGGCAATCGTCAGTTCGTTCCAAAAGCGCGCGCCACTTTTTCGATAATTTAGAATTTCGCCACAAAATTCCGCGCCATTTTCTAATGCCGTGGCAATCGCGGCTAAGGTTGCGGGATCGGTATCTGGCCCCTGTAAAAAACTAGCACCTAAAAAATGGTCGCTTAAAAAAGGAGCGCCTGAAAAACGGCAACTGCGCGCCAGTATTTCCGCATAGCTATAGCCGCTCATGTGGCAGAAGGCGTCATTCGCCGAGACAATATTTTGCTCAGCGTCGAGGATTAAGACGCCCTGTGCAATTGCCTGCGGCACCCGCTCAGTCATCACAAAAACATTTCGCCTAAAAACACAACATCCGAAAAAGACTGGCCTAAGTCAGCGCGACCCGCTAAATCCGCTGCACCTGTACGCATGACACGCTCCAAATAACGATGAGATTTTTTGAGACAGAACGGCAGTTGCAAGTATAAGCACGTCCCACGCTTTTGTTGCATCGGTATCCGTTGCGGGCTTGGGTGCTTTTAAAGCGCTGCGCGCAGCAAATATTTACCATTTGCCGAAGCATATGCGGCCATTATTTTAGCGCCACCAACGCATCGGACTCGATCATGCTAGCCCCGTCAACGCAGCGATTTTTAAGCGGACTTATTGCCGCCTGCTTTTCCGCCCAGCTCTATGCGGCGGTGGTGGACTCTGGAGCAGTGGCGATCAACATTCCGGCTAACTTTGATGGCGTGTATTTGAACCTTGTGACGGGTGCTACCGACAACACCGGCACGATTCCAGGCTATGACATCAATCTGTATTCCCTAGATGCCACTAATGGCTTAGATTTTTTCTTTCCAAATGCGGCAAATCATGGCGCTGTCGGCACTCTAACTGTGGCTGGGGCGCAGGCTTTGGGTGCGCAAGTGGGGCCAAGTTCAACTTTTAGTAACGTCCAGCAAGTACGCGGCACGAATTTTGGCAGCGCAGGCACGCGTTTTCTGGGCGTGCGCTTTATTAATGAAGCAGATGCCGCCCAGCATTATGGTTATCTACAAATTGAAAGTGGTGCCGGCACGCCGCCTGGGTTTCCGGCGGTGATTCGCCGCTTCGTTTATGAAAGCACGGCCAACACGCCGATCACGATTGCCGATGCTGTTGTAGCCAGCACGTGGCAAGCACTGGGGCCTGGGCCGTCAACGAATGGGCAAAATGAAGGCATCACCAACAATGAAGTGGTGGGTTCTATCGAAGCGTTAGCGCCCCACCCGACTAACGCTAATATTCTGTACGTGGGCGCAGTCAATGGCGGCATTTGGCGCACCAGCAACGCCACCGCTGCAGCGCCGACTTGGACGCGCTTGGGCGATAATCTGAGTACGCTTTCCATTACCTCGCTAGAATTCGATCCCACCGACGCGACGCGTTCGACGCTGCTTGCCGGTTCCGGCCGGGTTTCCAGTCTTGGAAGTCTGGGCGGTGGACGTAACGGTTTGTTTCGCAGTACAGACGCCGGTGCCAACTGGACGTCGATCACGGGTGCGGTGCTGAATGGCTTGAACATGGTCAGCGCCCATCCGCGTGGCACAACGTTGGTAGTAGCGACCAATAACGGCCTGTTTCGATCAACTGACACGGGCAGCTTGTTTACCCGGATATCCTCCGGCACCGGTGCCACCACCGGCTTGCCGGATGGCCGTTTCAGCGATATGGCGAGCGATCCGAACGATAATGATCGCTATTTTGCCGCCTTGACGCAGGCCACGGCGGGCGGCGCGATCGGGATTTACCGCAGCTCTGGCAGCGGTGGCGCAAGTTGGATCAAGGTCTCGGACGCCGCTGTCGATGCGGCAATGGTTTCGACCTCCAAAGTGGAGATCGCCGTGCGTCTCAATACGGTAGCGCTTGCCGTGGTAACCGCTGGGCGCTTGTCTGCGGTGTTCCATTCGGTCGATGGCGGCGGCACCTGGGCCAATTTGGGCGTACCGCTGACCAGTGAAGGCACGGCGGGCATGGTCGGCATCCACGCGGGCGGTCAAGGCGGCCTGCATTTGTCAATTGCTCTTGACCCAAGCAATAGCGATATTGTTTACGTCGGCGGCGACCGCCAGCCGCTCTTCAATGAAGGTGGCACCACGCCCAGCTTTCCCAATTCGATTGGCGCAAACAACTTCTCCGGGCGCTTATTTCGCGGCAACGCTAGCCTTCCAGCCGCTACCCGCTGGCAACCACTGACGCACATCGGCACCGCTGGGAATTCGTCGCCGCATGCCGATTCGCGTGATATGGCGTTTGACGCGGCAGGCACTCTGTTGGAATCTGACGATGGTGGCGTTTTCAAGCGTACCGCGCCGACTGGCAACACCGGTAACTGGTTCTCGCTCAATGGCGATATTCAAACCGCAGAAATCCACAGCATTGCCTATGACCCGGTATCGGGTTTGGTATTTTCAGGGCTACAAGATAACGGCGCAAATCAACAAACTTCCAATACAAACCGCACATTCTTGACATTTGTGAGCGGTGATGGCGGCGATAACGCCGTTGAAGTGCTCAGCAGTACCCAGAGCGTGCGTTATTCCAGCTCGCAGCGTTTAGGTGGCTTCAACCGCCGCAGCTGTGATGTCGCGGGAGTTTGCGGCAGCGTTGTGTTTCCAGCTTTAACACCTGCAGATGGTTCTTTGCGCGTCACCGGCCAGTTCTATTCACCGATCGCGGCGAATCGGATTGTGCCATCGCGCCTGATTATTGGCGGTAGTAACGGCATCTATGAATCGCTTGACCGGGGTGATACGACCGCGCAACTCAACGGCAATCTGCAAATTCAGGCGACTGCGGGCACGCCAATAATCTATGGCGTACCGGGTAATGCGGATTTTCTAATGGTTGGCGTCAACCAAATATCACCGGTACTGAACGGGTTAATCTATCGCCGAACCGCAGCGCCGCCGGCCGCCTTAACGTTGGTAAACACTTTACCGCAAGTCAACGATTTGGCTATTGACCCCGCTAATCTCAACCGCATTTTCGCCGTCAGCAACAGCAATGTCTGGTTTTCGAGCGATGCGGGCACAAACTTTAACTCGGTGCTGGGGCAACTATTGAGCTTGACTACCGGAGATATCCGCGCCGTCGTCTACATCCCCAATACCGACCCAGCGCTGCTCGTGGGTAGCGCCAATGGTGTGTTCATTGCGCGGGGCAGCAGTAATTTTAGCCTGTGGGCACCAGTGAGCACCGGTTTGCCAAACGTGCCCGTGTTTGAGCTGGATTATGAAGCCAGCAGCGGCACCTTGATCGCCGCCACGCTCGGACGCGGTGCATGGCGCTTGCGGCCACTTTTGCAAGAGGCAAGTCCACTCATTTTCCGCAACGGCTTTGAATAACCAGCTTTGAATAACAAGGAATGCACGAATGAAAATGCGCTATTTCAAAGTGCTGTGGGCACTGCCGATCTGCATCGTGCTGCACGCACAGGCGGCTGAAACGGATACAGCATTTACCTTAAGCCCCGGCGTTGTTGTGGACGCTGCCCGCAGCCAAATTTTCTACGCCGACGCCAACGCGCGTCTGCAATCGCGTAGCGTGCACGACGGCGCTTTGCGCTGGCAAAGCGAAGAACGCGGATTGCCTTTGGGAATCATTGATGCCGCGCTGCTCGTGCAAATCCAGCCAGAGCGTACGGGCCAAGCGCGCTTGGCATGGGTGAATACCCAAACCGGCGCACTGACTGAGCGCATCAACGTGCCTTTGCCAGACGATGTCTTGGCAGGCGTTGGGTCCCAGTCAAACCAACAGTTTGAAATCACAGCGACCCTGGACGGCAAGCGTTTGCAGCTGCACTGGCAATACCACTATCGCCCCCTGCGCGGTGCGTTACTGGAAGAGGATAGCGATGGCACGCAGGAAAGATCGCGAAACGGCGTGTTTAGCGTCAGCGCCGGTACAACGACTGCCGCGATTTTAGATGCCCGCACGGTGTTAGCGCCGCCGCGTTTGGTCTATGCGCTGGACGGCACCGACGCTCTGAGCGATGTGGCAGGCCGCCAATTTCGCTCTACCGATGCGCGCAATGTCTTAGCCAGTGTTGCCGTCGACGACCCAGAGTTTGGCTCGCGCTATCGTTGGAACGTGCTTGACCAAGCGGGCACTAAACTCGGTGAAATCAATGCGATTCAATCCATGGCACCTTTTTTCGTCTCGAACTCGGTGTTAGTAGTGCGTGCAGCGGCTGTGCTCAGCAAGCGCGCCGACGGCAGCTTCAGTCAGGTGGGCGAGCGTTTGGTGGGATATGAATTGAGCACCGCCTTGAGCAGTGGCACGGAGCTTTGGTCGGTGCCGGTGCTGGATTCGGTTTATCGGGGTGTGGTGCCGCCTTAAGATCGGCGGCAAGCTCAGAACTGAAAATAAATAAATGCTTTGTGCTCGGCGGGCGAGTAAATCCACAGCACACAAAGTGCTAAGCCCAATGCAAGGCCGCACTGCCACGCAGGCGCATCGGCTAAGCGTTGCTTGCTGTGATAGCGATTGCCGATGAAATGTATTCCCATAAATAGCATTAAAAAGCTAACCAGTGGTGTCCAGATGTGAATGCCATCAAAAATACCTGCAATATTTTTGATGACAGCTAAGGCGTCCGCAAAATTGCTGGCGCGAAAGAATATCCATGCAAAACAAACCGCATGAAAAACGATTAGCCAACGCAGCACGAGTACAAAACTATTAGTGCTGGCATAAAACTTTGGAATTAGCTTTTGCGCGAATCGCTCTAACACTAAATAGGTCCCATGCAAAAACCCCCAAAAGACGAAGTTCCAGCTGGCCCCATGCCAAAGTCCACCTAAAATCATTGTCAACATTAGATTAACTTGGGTGCGTGTCAGGCCTTTGCGGTTTCCACCCAACGCAATATACAAATAATCCCGCAAAAAACGCGACAACGTTGTGTGCCAGCGGTGCCAAAAGTCCTGAAATGTCGTGGCTATATAAGGGTAGTTAAAGTTATCTGGAAATCGAAAGCCAAACAATAGCGCACAACCAATGGCGGTATCGGTATATCCTGAAAAATCACAGTAGATTTGCAACGCATAAGCATAAACCGCCAGCAACGAATCTTGCGCGGTGGCAAGTATGGGCGCTGAGAAAATCGGATCAACACTTGTTGAGAGTGAATCCGCAATCGCCATTTTTTTAACTAGTCCCAGAATAATAAGCACTAGACCCAAATTAATTTCACGTGAAGTAGGCAGCTTAGGCACATCCAACTGCTGGAAAAACTCGACTGCGCGCACAATCGGTCCAGCTACTAATTGCGGGAAAAACGCAATGAACAGCGCATAGTCTAGTAGGCTAGTGCGTGGCGCAATTTCTTTGCGATAGATATCAATGGTGTAACTCAACGCTTGAAAAGTAAAAAAACTAATCCCAACGGGGAGCAATATATCGAGCGGTTTAATTTCAAAATTTATATTTGCTGCAGTTACACCATAGTTAAAACTTAAAATCAGAAAATTAGTGTATTTAAAAAATGCCAAAATCCCTAAATTAGTGATTAAACTAATCAGCATCAAACGCCTGGGCGCAGTTGCTGCGGGCATCCGCTTGCCAATTTCAAAATCAATTAATGTACTCGCCATAATGAGCGCCAAATACATCCAATTCCATGCGCCATAAAAACAATAGCTAGCAATCAATAACATCCATTTTCTCGGCGTTGGGCGCGCCTGTAAGGCAACATCCAATGCCAAGACGATGATTAAGAAAATTAAAAACTGCCAACTATTAAAAACCATATGAAAAATACCTATTCCTCACGCATGAGTGCGCGTCTGCACAGCACGATTGAGCTAAACTGGAGTGTAGCCCGCTGACCAAGATTTTCATGACTGAACCCGCCATTGAAACCCTGCATTGGGCGCTGAAAAATCATCTGCTGCCGCCGCGCGAATCGGACAAAATACTGTTTTTGCGGGCGCGCTTTTCGGCCGAGCTAAAACGCCACGCTGATTTGATCTGCGTGCAAAATTCTAAACCGTGGGCCGATATTTTGCAGGCGAATGGCTTTGCGGTGCAGCCGCAGTGGCCGACGGGCCAATGCAGATATCACCGTATTTTGCTGCTGCCCGCGCGTCAGCGGCTGGAAAACCGCGCGCTGCTGGCGCAGGCGGCACTCGCTTTGGCCCCGGATGGCATCCTAATTACCGCGCAGCAAAACACCGAGGGTGCCAAGTCCTTACAGTCAGACTGCGAAGCGCTGCTGGGTCAAGTTCGCTTTGAATCGAAAGCGAAGTGTCGAGTGATTTGGGCCGGCGCTGGCCAGCTCAATGTTGAGTTGGCGCAGGCGTGGCTAAACTTGGACAAAGTTCAGCCCATTGCTGAGGCTGAATTTTTAAGTCGGCCGGGCGTGTTTGCTTGGGATCGCATTGATGCGGGTTCCAGCCTACTTGTTGAACATATGCCAAAAAATTTAGCCGGGCGTGGTGCGGATTTGGGCTGTGGCTATGGTTTTCTTGCCGCGCGGGCGCTGCAAGGTAATCCGGCAATCGCGCAGATGGAATGCTTTGAAGCCGATTACCGCGCGCTGGCATTAGCAAAGGCTAATTTAGCGCGTTTTGGCGCGCGTGCTTCGGCGTTTCATTGGCATGATGTTACGCAGGGTTTGGGGCAAAGCAATTTTGATTTTATTCTGAGCAACCCACCGTTCCACGTCGGGCGTGCCGACGCGCCCGATTTGGGCTTGAGCTTTATCGCAAGCGCCAGTGCCGCATTGCGTGCTGGCGGGCATTTTCTGATGGTCGCGAATCAGCACCTAAGCTATGAGGCCACGTTGAAGCAAAAATTCAGCGAGGTGCATACTTTAGTGCAAGATCGCGGCTTTAAAGTGCTGGAGGCGATTCGATGAAGCTGCTCAAAATGATCGGGAATTTGGGCTATGGCTCGCGCCGGGAAGTCCAAGCGATGTTTGATAAAGGCCGCATTTGTGACTTATCCGGCGCAATACTGCACGCAAAAAGCAGCTGCGATGCCAGCCAACTGCTGCTTGATGGTGCGCGCATTGACCCGCCGCAGGGTGTGGTGTTGATGCTGCATAAGCCCTGCGGCTACACCTGCTCCACGCGCGATCCGAATCAGGTGGTGTATGACTTGCTTCCCGCCCGATTTCGCCTGCGTAATCCGATTATTGCGCCGATTGGCCGACTAGATCGCCCGACCTCGGGACTGTTGCTGCTGACGGATGATGGTCAGCTGCAGCATCGCATCACCGCGCCAAAAACCCATATTCCGAAAAGCTATATCGCAGAACTGGCACAGCCTCTGCGCGGTGATGAGCAAGCCGCCTTTGCTAGCGGCACGATCCTGTTGGACGGCGAAGACACGCCGCTGCGCCCGGCTAGCTTGAGTGCGATCAGCGAACAATGCGTGCGTGTGGTGATTACGGAAGGCCGCTACCACCAAGTGCGGCGCATGTTTGCGTGTGTAGGCAACCATGTTGAAAGCCTGCACCGAGAAAAGATTGGGCAACTAAGCTTAGGCGATTTGGCAGAGGGCGCTTGGCGGGTTTTGACGGCCGATGAGTTGGCTTTGGTGTTTGATGTATGACCACGAAAAAATTAACCGATAATCAGTGTCTTTATTACGATTTCCAGCTGCAAATAGTCGGCGAAACCGAAACCAGTTTTATCATCAGCAACGCTGGAGAAAGCGTTGGCGATAGCAAGGATATCAACGTCGAATTTATGCTGATCAAAGAGACGCTGGGCTTTGAGCAGACTGATGTTGGCTGTTTCGAAAAAACCATCAGCAAGTTTGAAGACCATCTGAAACTTGAGGCTACCAAGTTGATTACGCACCAGACTTGGTTGTTTCGAGTGCTGCGCGAAGACGCCCATAATTATCTGTTGCAGGTCTCTTGCAACGCAGCAAATAGCGGCTGGATCGAAAACGGTTGGCAGCGGCATGCAGACAGCTATTTGAAATGGATGGCGAAAACCGAGGTCACGGAAATCATGCCTTTTATTACTTACTGGGGCGCGCGGCTTTGCTAATCACTGACCGACCCTAGAGCTGCACATAGCGCGCCCAAAATTCGCAGTAGTCTTTGCGGTAGTCGGTAATGGTCGTACTCGCACTGCTGTTGAGCTCCGCACTGATTCGATTCGCGCCGTATTGCGGCCACACATAACCGAGCGCATTGCCAGGGTTGCCGGTACGCGCAAAATTGATCCACGCATTCTGCATTTTTTCCCGCACGTTGAGTTCGGCCGCTAGCGCATTCGGGCGTTCAAACAAAAACGCGATATCAATGCCGTGGAAAGACTTAAGCGGCGCTAATTGCGGATCGGGCAGGGTTGCGGTTAGGGCATAGTGATAAACCGTATTGCCGCGTGCGGCGTGATCAAAGGCGGCGCGTCGATTCGCGCAGGCAAAGCGCACATCGTCGACCAAGTCCTGATAGGCGGCCGGCGGGCTGGAATAGCTTGCGGCTGGATAGCGCGCCAGCACCAAATCCGCGATTGTGGGGAATTGACTGCGCACCAGCGATTCGTAGCCCGCAGCCGTGTTGGGTAAGCCGCTGGCGGGATTGGTGGACGTGCTTTCGTCATCGTTGACGCCCAGCATGAATGGTATTTGCGCGGCGCGGCCACTGCTAATCGCTGTGGCGGGCGCTTCCAGCAGGGCAAAGCCATCGACGTTTAAACCATAGCTTTCGCCGACCGCAGTGCCGGTCAAATTGACCACCGCGCGTGAGGCGGTGAGTAACTCGCCAGCGCTTAAGCCCCGCAGACAGGATTTGATATCGCTGCTGCCCGCACAGCCCGCGTTGGCAACGATGCGGTCACCTTGGCTAAGCGACGCTTCCAGTGTGAGTGGGGCACGTAAGCAATTGCCGCTTTGTGAAATCGCACGGTTGAATAGGCCACGCGCGGCAGGGGCGGCGAGTAATGCGCAGGTGCTCACTGCCCCTGCGGATTCGCCGAAGATCGTGACCTGATTCGGATCACCACCGAATTGCGCGATATTGTCGCGCACCCAGCGCAGTGCCGCGATTTGATCTAGTAAACCGTAGTTGCCAGCGCTTGGCTGGTCGCTGGCTTCGCCTAAAACTTGGCGCGGTGCCAGAAAGCCAAAGGCGCCTAAGCGATAGTTGATACTGACCAACACCACGCCTTTGCGCGCAAACGCGGTACCGTCATAAATCAATCGGGTGCCGGATTGATCCACCGCTGAGCCAATCGTCAAACCGCCGCCATGAATCCAGACCATGACCGGGCTTGGACTTGCGGAAGCTGTCGGCTGCCAGATATTAAGTTGCAAGCAGTCTTCACTTTGGCGGGCAGGTGTACCTGAAAAAATTTGCTGGCCCGCAGGCTGCATACAGCCGGGGCCGATAGTGTTTGCCTCCAGCACCTGTGTGCGTGTGGCTAGCTTTTGCGGTGCGCGCCAGCGCAGATTACCGAGCGGCGGCGCGACGTAGGGAATATTGAGGAAACTCATGACGCCGTCACTCGCCGCTGTGCCTTTCACTATGCCTTCAGTCGTTGAGCGCACCAAAGGCACCGCTCTAGGCGTGGACAGCAAACCGAGTCGTCCGCTGCGTGCAAAGGTCGAGTTCGCGTCAAATTTTAGGCTGATCTGCAAACTATTAGCGTCTGTGCTGTTCGGCTGCGTGCTGGCTAAGCGAATGTTGGCTTGACCAATCGTTAGGGCGCTTAACTGATTGGTGGCACAGCCAAAACAGCTGCCGAGTACGGTGTAGAAGTCAAACCGCTGTTCCAGCCCGGTTACTGGCGCGTTGGCCACGGCCCAGCGGGGTGCGCCATCAGCGTCATAGAAATAAAACGTATGGAAGCTCTGTGGCCCATTTCGGCCCAAAAAATAGTGCGTGACCAAGCCCCAGCCCAAGTCCGAATCGGGTGTAAACCAGTGCCCATCCAGCGCCGATTGCGCGATTGTAGCGCTTGGCAACAGGGGTTCTAAGCACCAATTCAGTGTGCCCTGAGCCAGCGTGACGCGAAATTCCAGCAGCGCGGAAGCACCAGGCCTGGGCAAGCCGTCAGCGCAAGTGCTAACCGTCGCTAAACTAAACTGGCCCGCGATTTGCGCAATGGGTGCAGCTGTGCCTTGCTTACGAAAGCGCGTCAAACTGCCGCTGGGTGCGTCCGTATCGGGCAATTGCAGCCAAAGCCATTCGGCACGGCCATCCGCAGCATAGGTGTAAAAAGTGCCAAACAAGGTGCTGTTCGCGCGATTGAGATCCAACCCGTGCCCGAAATGTGTGCGGTCATACCATTGGCCGGAAGCGATGGGTGCGGCCAGAAGGAAGTTGGGCAAGAACAGCAGTGCCAAAATCAGGAGCAAGCCAGACTGGATCAATCGACGACAGAACATAGGGGCGCGTCCAAATAGCTAGAAATACCTGAAGTTCATAGTAAACGGCGCTAGCGCGCTTTGGTTGACGGAGCTGCATCACAATTGCGAATTTGCGTGGCGCTGTTGGGGCGCTTGAGAGCTGAAGCGGTCAAATCACCAGCGGTTTATCCGGCAGTTCATTGAGATTGCGCGCGCCAGCGGGAAAGTGCGCGACCAGTTGCCGCGTCACGGCCTGGATGCCGCTGACCGCGCCGCTTTCAAAGTTCGCGGCCGTAAATGCTGCTTCCATGTCCTGACAGATTCCGGTCCAGTGATGCAAACCTGCTTTAGCGTGAATACCCCGATCCGCAATGATTTCGACCGCACGGTCGGCGAGTAATAGATAAATTAATACGCCGGTGTTGTGCTCGGTATTCCACATTTGCAATTGTGAAAACAGCTCTACTGCGCGTTCCCTGGGCGTTTGCCCACGCAATAGCACCGCGCCGTCAAGTGCGCCTTCGACGACGAAGCGAATTTCACCCATATGGGTGATTTCACTCTCTTTAACCGCCTGCTCGATGGCATTCAGTGCCGTTTGCGGAAAAGCGCGATTAAGCTGGCTTTGGCTCATGGCAAGATGCCGAAAAATACGTTTGAGGTTCATGGCTAAAACCGCCCCGATGCGCCGCCGCCACCAAATCCGCCGCCGCCGCCGCTGAAGCCGCCGCTACCGAATCCGCCGCTTCCGCCCATGCCGCCGTAGTAGCCACCCGGCATGACGCCGCGTCCACCAAGCCCCAGCCCTAGCAAAGTGATGAAAAAGCCAATGCCGCCGAACATTAGGGCGACAATCAACGCCCCGCCCAACAGCCAGCTGCCGAGGCCAAGCAACCCGCCGGTTGCTATAGCACCAGGGATACGACCAAGCGCCTTGCGCAGCACGCCGCCGAGCATCAATGCGCCGACCAACAAAAAGGGCAGCAATTGCCCGATATTTTGGCTGATTGAACCGGCTGGGGAGCCAGTGCTAAACGGCTTGGGTGTAGGCAGCGGCTCGCCATCAATGACACGAATCATCTGATCGACACCCGCGCTGATACCGCCGAAATAATCGCCTGCGCTCAGCTTAGGCGCAATGATCTCACTGACGATACGCTTGGCCGTCGCATCATTCAGCGCGCCTTCGATGCCATAGCCAACTTCAATGCGCAGCGCCCGATCATCCTTGGCGATCAGCAGCAAGGCCCCATCGTCCACTTTTTTGCGGCCCAGCTGCCACAGCTCCACCACGCGCAAAGCATATTGCTCGATTTCTTCGGGCTGGGTGGTGGGCACAATCAGCACCGCGATCTGGGCGCCTTTACGGGTTTCAAAAGCGCGTAAAGATTGCTCCAATCCCGACTTTTGCTCAGCCGACAGCGTGCCCGTTAGATCCGTCAGCCGCGCTTGCAGTGGCGGCACCGGTACAAGTCCATTGGTGGAATTGGCGGCATAGACGGGTGCCAATACAGTCAGCAGCCACAGCGCTACTATCCATAAATAAAGCCTGCATGGATAACGGCGCGAAGCTGCTAAACGCATAAGGTTCACTTAAAGGCTAGCTTACTTCGTACCGGAGCCGTTAAAGTCCACGACCGGCGGGGTTGTGATCGCTTTTTCGTTCGCCACGCTGAAGTTCGCTTTGGCCGGATAGCCGAACATCTTCGCAGTCAGGTTGCCTGGAAATGAACGCACAGTGACGTTGTACTCTTGCACCGAGCTGATATAGCGATTGCGCGCCACGGCAATGCGATTCTCCGTGCCTTCCAGCTGCGCCTGCAGGTCGCGATAGCCGGTGTTGGCCTTGAGGTCAGGGTATTTTTCGACCACCACCAACAGCTTTGATAGCGCGCTCGATAGCTCACTTTGGGCCGCCTCGAATTTTGCGAACGCTTGCGGGTCATTGACGAGCTCGGGCGTGGCATTAATCGCTGTGGCCTTGGCACGCGCGTTGACGACTGCGACTAGGGTGTCCTGCTCATAGGCGGCCGCGCCCTTGACAGTGTTGACCAAATTCGGCACCAGATCAGCACGCCGCTGGTACTGATTGAGCACCTCCGCCCAACTGGACTTAGTCTGTTCGTCCGTTGTCTGGATTTTGTTGTAGCCACAGCCGGATAAGCCGAGCGCAAAAGCCAGGGCGATGAAAAATTTAAACTTAACCATAGTCGTTGCCTTAAGGTGAGCTGGGCCGCGCCAGCATTGTTTTTGCGCTGGCACCGGTGTGCGCGCACAATGCCTCTTGTTACGCCACGCCTCTGTGCGATGGCGTACCGTGCCTTGATGGTTTTCGCAAAAACAAAAATGTTGCTGCTTTTTGGCACCTGGAGCATCTCAAGGCATAATTTCTCAACATAGAGGATGAGAAAACATGGCATACGACATTATTGGCGATATTCACGGGCAGGCCGAAAAACTGCACGCTTTGCTTAAGCAGCTGGGCTACCGGGAATCAAACGGTGCCTACCGCCATACCAGCGGTGCGGGCCGAACCGCGATTTTCGTGGGCGACTTTATCGACCGAGGGCCGCGCCAAATTGACAGCGTAATGACCGTGCGCCGCATGCTGGATGCCGGCAGCGCAATGGCGGTGATGGGCAATCATGAATTCAATGCAATCGCCTGGCACACCCCAGACCCGGAACTGCCCGCTGAGTTTTTACGCCCGCATAAGGGTGAAAAAGGCGAGAATAACCTCAAACAACACAAAGCTTTTCTAGACGAGGTAGACGGCAAACCGGCCCTGCACGCAGAGCTTGTCAATTGGTTTATGACGCTGCCGCTATGGCTCGATCTGCCCGGTCTGCGCGTGGTGCACGCCTGTTGGCACGACGGTTACATGGCCGAGCTTAGGCCGCTTTTGACGCCTGCACTGCAATTGACGCCAGAACTGATAGTGGCGGCCAGCCGCAAAGGGCAAATGCCGTTTAGAACCGTAGAAGGTTTGACTAAAGGCTTAGAGATTCGCTTGCCCGACGGGCATTCTTTTCAAGATAAAGATGGCCACACCCGCCATGAAGTTCGGATTAGGTGGTGGGATACCGAAGCAACTAGCTATCGAGATTTGGCGATCATGTCCAAGCAAACTCTTGAAAAACTGCCCGATCTACACATCAAAGCGGATCCGCGTTCGCCGTATGACAACGCCAAACCCGTATTTTTCGGACACTACTGGATGACCGGCAAGCCAAAACGGCAATCGCCCATGGCCGCCTGTGTCGATTACAGCGCGGCGATACATGGGCCTTTGGTGGCGTATTGCTGGGATGGTGAGCCGGTTTTGGATGATGAGAATTTTGTTGGGGTTGGGGGATAGATTGGCTGGTTTCAGATTGACGGTCCACCTGGATGATCTGTGCGCGCCGACGCTCCAAAAGGGCAGCGCCACGTATTCCTGCTGTCAGCGTTACGGCCTTCTGGACATCTTGGCCGCGGGCGGCCGTCGACAGCGACGCTTTATGACCGGTGCCGAGTCGCCCATCGCCACCGCAGCGGCAAGCGGGCCACCGGCCCACCGGTCGAACGGGGCCAAGCCGAGATCGGCAATCAGGGTCAGCCCGGGATTCTCGAGGCCGGCATACGCGTAGTAGTCGGCCAGTGAGCGGGCAGGGCCGACGCCATAGCGGTCGAGGCCCGCGCGAAAGGCAGGATCGACGCCATCCCGCGTGATCACCCCGAGGAGATACTGCGCGCGGGTAACGGCGCGGGCGCGGCAGGTCTGTAATTCGTTAGCACGCTCGTAAAAGCGCAGTGTCCTGGCACGATGATACTCGTGGGAAATTACCGGCCGCACCGGCGCATAGAGGTTGAAGCCAGCGGTCCACAGGCGCATCGACAACAGCGATTCCTCCGGTTGGAACAGGAACACCAAGTAGGGATCAAAGGGCACCTCGCGCAGCGCGCGCGCAGGCATGAACAAGAACCCGGCCGCAGCGAACGGCGACCGCAAGGGCAGCGGACCTCGCGCATCGACCAGCCGGGAAGACGGCTGGAAGATGCCATCCTCGTCCCAGCTCGACAGGCAATTGAGGCTGGTGCGACCGCGAGCCAGGGCAGTTTGGATCTGGGCAGGTGCCGGTGGATGGTGGGTTAGGATCGCGTCCGGATCGCCAAGCGCACGGTGCTGCGCGATGATGCTCTGGTCCCAATAGGGCTGGAAATTGGAATGGGCATCAATCTGCAGATAGAACTCGCTGCCGTCCCACAGCCGTGACGCCGCCCACCGGGCAAACGCTGGACCGCGGGCTTGGGTGTAGTCATAGTCCTTGACCAGAATCTGCCCGCGCCGTTGCTTCTCTAAGCAGAGCGCACATCCGGCAATGCAATCCTCGGCGCTACCCGCCTTGTTCTGCTGCACAACGCCAACCGTAATCCGCTCCGGATGCGCGGCCTTGGCAAAGAGATCGGCGATGGTGCGCTTGCATGCTTGGTCCCGGTAGGAGACAATGCTGACGAAGATGTGCCCACGCTTCTCCACCCGCTGAGGCGTCTCGAACTCAGCTTCAGTGGTGCCACAGATATCGCGCTGGAATAGCGCCACCTGCGCGTCGGGCACAGTCGCTACCCCGACTTCGGGCGATGCGCGCACCTGCGCTGCGAAGCCGAGGCAAGCGACGACGGCGAGCAGAGTCGAGCGGAGTGCGCGCAGCAACGGCCTCGTTGCAGTCGTCATATCAAGCTCAACCGGCGTGCCAAGAGGTGCATGTTCGCTCCAGGATGGGTTGGTATATCAGCTCACCAGCCCTAACAGGAACTGCGCCGCCTATTCAAACTCATCCGTTTCCTCATCTTCATCATCTGTTTCTTCGTCTTCATCATCCGTTTCCTCGTCTTCATCCAGCGCAGCAGGCTCTTCGCCTTCAGCGATGTCGCCCTCATCCGTGTCGACCGGTTCATCAGCCGGGGCAGGCTCCGGTGCGGCTTCTTCCGTCGGAGTCGCCTGCGAGGCATCGTCCGCCGGCTCGGTTGCCTCGGGCGCTGGTGCCGGAACAGCGGCTTCCTCTACGGGCGCTGATTCATCGCCTTGCTCAAGCTCCTCGGGAGCCACGGTAGCGAGACCCCGGTGAAGGGCGCTATTGGAAGCAAGTACCGTCGACGGCAAGAACAGAACGGCAATCGCAGCGGCAACACCGAACACTTTCATGACTTTCCCCTTGAGGTGCAGAGCCGTCAGGACCTCGACGGGCATTGATCCTAGCATGGACTCGGGCTCTACCCAATGCGAACGGCTGTTTCAAAGAAGTTAGGGACGGGTTCGCCAGCAGGTGGTTCAGGTGGTTCGCAAACGCCGAGGTCATAGCTCACAGTACAAGTCTCAAAGGGTGTTTTAGAAATCAGCGATTCGCGTGACGTATCCCGCGCTTGGTGAGCGAAAGCCGACATTCCCATCATTCGCGCAGGGCTTAAAGTCGCTGAAGCGCTCTACTGTTGCCCGCCGAATCAACCAACTAGGTATTTTGGATCACAATTTTAGGAAACGCGATCGCCTTATTGCGGGCGGACTGACCTAAACGTGCGGCGGTTTTGCGCGCGATCATGCGGTAGCGCTCGGCGAGTTCGCTATCCGGGTCGCTGACCACAGTCGGTGCGCCGGAATCGGCAGCGGCGCGTATGCGCATGGCAAGCGGTAGTTGCCCAAGCAGCGCTACATCATATTCACCGGCCATTTTTGCACCGCCGCCGGCACCGAAAATTGCCTCCTCATGGCCGCAGTTGGTACATATATGGGTCGCCATATTTTCGACGATTCCAAGTACCGGAACATCGACTTTCTCGAACATTTTTAGGGCTTTCTTAGCATCTAACAGCGCCAAATCTTGCGGCGTCGTGACGATCAGGGCCCCTGAAACCGGCACGCGCTGGCAGAGGGTGAGCTGGATATCGCCAGTGCCGGGTGGCAGGTCAATCACTAGATAATCCAAACCACCGCTGCCTTCAATACCGGGCGTGGCAAAACTGGTGCCCCACTGCGTTTGCAGCAGCATTTCCATTAGCGCTTTGGTCACCATTGGGCCGCGTAAAACCATCGGCGTGTCGTCGCCGGCCATCAAGCCAATGGACATCATTTCCAGGCCGTAATTCACTTTTGGGGCCAGCGTATAGCCGCCGTCTTTGCTTTCCGCGCGGGTGGTGATGCCGAGCATTAGCACTTGGCTAGGGCCATAAATATCAGCGTCCAACACGCCCACACGCGCCCCTTCACTTGCCAAGGCCAGCGCCAAATTCGCCGCTGTCGTGCTTTTGCCGACGCCGCCTTTGCCGGATGCAATCGCGATAATGTTTTTTATGCCCGTCAATGGGGTCAGTTCTTTTTGCACTTTGTGCGCGTGTACGACCCAGCTGACATCCACCACGGCCGCTGAAATTTCGTCACTCGCAATAAGGTGTTCGCGCACTTGCTCGGCCAGCAATTCGCCAAAACGCTTCGCCGGATAGCTTAAGCGCAGCTCGACGCTGACTTTCGAGCCAGAAATACCGATGCCCTTGACGGCACCCGCCTGCACCAGATTCGATTCGGTATGGATGTCGATAAATTCCGCCAATCGTGCGCGTACAAATGCTTCCGTCAAGCTCATAGAAATAATCCTAAATATTTAATTTTACCGCCGCACATTACTTTTTACGGTTTCGTCATTGCGAACGAAGTGAAGCAATCTCAAAGCGCCCCAACTAAAAGACAAGATTGCTTCGCTACGCTCGCAAAGACAAGGTTCATGGTCTCTCAACAGCCCAAAACTGCGCTGAAAACTCGCAAAGCCGAGCAGTTGCCGCGTACTTTCGCATCACCTTCGCGACAGACGCCCAAGCGCCCAGCTTGCGATTAGCAGCGGGGGCAGGACGTTGGCGACTAACATCGGCCAGTGGAAAGTCTCAAACAAATTCGCTGCGATGCGTTGGGCTACAAAAAACACGATCGCAATCATCATGCCTATGAAAATGCTGCGGCCCAAACCACCACTGCGTAAAGACGTAAAGGCAAACGAGGCTGCCGCTAATGCCAGTGAAAGCACGGCCAGCGGGAAGCAAATGCGCACCCACATCGCTGAGCTAAAAGCCAATTCATCCAGCTGGTTCGCGCGGGCGTAAGCGACGTTTTGCGCTAACTCGGCGATACTTTGCTGTGAAGGTTTGAGCGCGCGTGCGGCAATTTGCCCCGGTTCCAGCACCGAAGGCCACAGCAGCTCGGGCTTTTGCACCACGCTAGCCGATTCTGGCTGGAAGTTTTGATCAATCACATCTTTTAACAGCCAACCCTGATTCGCCAGGTGGGTGGCGGTTTTCGCACTGACCACACGGGTTAGATCTACACCATCGTCAAAGCTTAAAATCCGCACGCCCCAAAGCTCCACACTTTGACCATTTTCGGTGGCAATTGCGGTATTGGCATTGATAAACACCGGGCCATCCTTGATCCAAAGGCTATTTCCCGTGCTAAAGCTCATCCCTTGATTGCGCGATTTGGATAAAATTTCCTGCGCTTTGCGATCCCCGAGGCTGCCCCACAGTTCGGCAAAGCCCATGACTACAAACGTCAGCAGGGCAAGCGCTGCCAACGCGCGCAGGACAATGGCGCGTTTCGAGAATCCGAGCGATTGCAGCGCGACCAGTTCGCTGCTCTGTGCCAATTGCCCAAGCCCCATCACTGTGCCCATCACTCCGGCATAGACGAAGTATTCATACGCGCGGCGCGGCGTGGTCAGTGCCAAATACATCAATAAATTGCTTAATTCATAGCCGCCGCCGAGCTTGGCAAGCTCATCTTTGACGGTGAGCAAAGCCGTGACTGCAATCAGCACCAGCCAAGCCAGCAGCACCATCGGCACGACGTGGCGAAATATCAGCGCAGTGCCGCGCTTCACTCTTTTGGCCTTGGCAAAACGCTTTTATTTAACGGGTTTTGGCGTGGGAAAGCATCTTTAGCCAGCGCGTCTTGCTTTGGCAAACCATTTGGCTCAAGCGTGGATTTACCCGGCGAAGCGCTCGGGGAATTAGGTAACGATTTGCTCGCAATCAAGAGCACCCTTTCCCTACGCGCGCGCCAAGCCAGCACCAGTTGCGCCCGATAAACCAAGATGAGGCTCAATATAAACAAGCCATGTACCCACCAAATACCGATAAATTCCGGTGTTTTACCGAGCAGCATCGCTTTTTTCGCCAATTCAATCGCTTGCGTGTAAACCAAATACAGCAGCACGCCAATAACGATACGGTCATAGCGTACCTGCCGTGGCGCGCTGCGTGCGAGTGCGGGTGCCAGCAGCATCAGCAAAATCAGCATGATCGGTGCACTGACACGCGCCTGTAGTTCGGCGCGGCCGGCCAGTGTTGCAAGCAGCGTTTGCGAGGGTAAATCTTCGATCAAATAGCCGCGCCCTTGCTGCAGGCTTTCGGGTAGTGCAAGGTCTGCCTGCTTAAACGCCGCACGTTCAATATTATTTTGACCCAGCACAATGTCGGTGCGTTGGCCTTCACTCAAGCGCAGGATTGTCGGCGCATTTTTCTTTTCCGAGCCGATTACGCCACTTTTGGCGCGCACAATTTGCAATTGTTCGTGCCCGGCCGCATCGCTCGGCATGGTGCGTACGATCAGAACATCACGAAAAGCTTTATTGGCCACCAACTCGCCGGCAAAAATGACCGCATTACTGCTTTTGAGTTGCACAAAGCTGCCCGGCTCCAGCCCCGCAACCGCGACCTGACGATTCGCAAGTTCCGCTTGGTCAATCGCAATTCGCTGTGCCGTGGGTGCTAAGTAGAGCGAAACGGCACCAATAACCACCGCTAGCGGCATCGCAAAGGTAAATACTGGTGCTAATAGGCCCAGCTCAGAAAAGCCGCTAGCGCGCAGCACGGCAAGTTCGGAATCCCGATACAGCCGAGTGTAGGCAAGAATAACCCCGATGAATCCGGCGAGCGGCAGCAATAGACTCAGCGCCATCGGCACTCGCAGCGCCATTTGGGTCAGAATCAAGCCCGGCGGGAAACGTCCTTGGGTGATTTTGCTCAACACATCCGTCAGCAGCCCACAAAATATTACCACCAACAGCAATACTGCGGTCGCAAGCATAGCAGCAGCGATTTCACGGATCAGGTAGCGGTTGAGGATTGGACTCATGCAGGTTTTAACATTTGCGTTAGTCTAAAAATATAGCTGAGAAGCTCGCATTCGCACGGATTTTAATCAAGCTGTACGACCAACAAAAATGTCGTCCCTTCAGCTTCAGCGAATCTCAGCCGCTTAGGACGGGCCGCACTATTCAATGATCGTGCGTATGGTGCGAATCCGGGAAATGCGGATGCGAATGCGTTAGGTCGTCGTGGCGATGCCGATGCCTGTGTTTGGCTCCGGGCGCTACCGGCTCGTCATGTTCGTGTTGATGATGTTCGTCGTGCATATGCTCGTGTTCGTGCTCCATTGGCTCATGTTGGTGAACGTGCGTGTGGTTTTCACTTAAATGCAGCCAGACGCCAAACGCCATTAACGCGCCCGCAATCAGCAAGGGCAGCGTAATCACATCACCCATTGCCAAAGCCAACATGGCACCAAAGAACGGTGCCACGGAAAAATAAGCACCGGTGCGTGCGGTTCCCAAATGCCGCAGCGCCACGACAAACAGCGCCAAACTGATGCCATACGCGACCAGCCCCAACAACATCGCCATGGAAATGGTGAGTAGCGAAGGGAGGGCAGAGATGCCTAAAAGTGCGGCAATCGCAAGATTTACTACGCCTGCAGTCAAACCTTTGACCGCCGCGATCCAGCTCGCATCGGTTAACGACACTTTTCGGGTCAGATTATTATCCAAGCCCCATGCCAAGCAAGCACCTAAAATGGCGAGCGCAGGCCAAAAGCTTGCCCCCTTAGTCTGATTAGACTCGGAAGGCCAGTTCAAAATAGCCGCACCCGCTAAAATTGCCAGCATGCCAACGGCAATGCGCCGGTCGAAATTTTCTTTGAACGCAAACCAAGCGAGCAGCGCGGTAAAAACGCCTTCGGCATTGAGCAACAGCGAGGCGCCTGATGCGGGCATGTCGCGTAGGCCAAACATAAGCAGCACCGGCGCGATCACGCCCCCGCTAAACACAGCACCTATTAACCATGGCCATTCACTTTGCGCTAGATGCACACGCTTGGCACCGGTAATCAGGCGATACAGCGCCATACCTAGCCCTGAACCTAAATACAGTAAGCCCGCTAATAACCAAGGATTGAGGCTAGTGATCAGCAGCTTCGCCAAGGGTGTGCCTGCCCCAAATAACAAAGCAGCGAGCAGCGCCGCGAGCACTCCGGGTTGCAGTGACATGAGATATTTCCTTTTAAGTGAGATTTGTGAGCATGCCTACCAAATGCGTTTCTTATGGCATTGGTCAGCACGATCTTAGGCACACTTTAACTTTGTCCACATTCCAATCACTATGAAACTTCGGCACGAGTGTTAAAGTCGTATTCTTTCGCAGTCTTGGAAACCCTCAAAATGAACTACGCTTTAAATCAAACCCGCCCAAAAGAGCTTGCTGCACAGTGTGCGGTGGTTGGTTTATATGATGATCGAATGCTGACCAGCGCGTGTGCAGAGTTTGATGAGCTGTGCGGTGGCGCGATCAAGCAGCTTATCGAGTCAGGTGATCTCAGTGGCAAGCTGGGTCAAACGCAAATGCTGTTTAACCTAAGCGGGGTTAAAACCAGCCGTATTTTGGTGGTTGGTTTAGGTGAGCAGCGCAAATTTGACGCCGCGAAATATATAAAAATTAATAAAGACACCCAGCGCGTGCTCAAAGCCGCTTCGGCGTCAGATGCGGTGTCATATTTAATCGAAATTGAAGTGCCGGGCAAAGATGCTGAGTGGAAGTTGACCCAGGCCGTGCTGCTGGCCGACTACTCGCACTACCGCTACACCGCGACCCTCAAAAACAAGGGTGATGAAAAACTCAAGGCGATTAGTTTTACTGCGCCCACGCCACTTGAAGCCGCGCTCGCCAAAGCCGTAGCAATGGCCGCAGGCGTCAAACTGGCGCGCGAACTGGGCAATTTGCCGCCCAATATCTGCACTCCAGCGTTTTTAGCTGAGCAAGCGCAAGCCTGGGGCGAACGTTTTGCCGCCGAAAATATTTCCGTCGAAGTGCTGGATCGCGATGCCATGGCAGAGCTGGGCATGGGTTCGTTGCTCGCCGTGGCGCAGGGCAGTGCGAACGCGCCGAAAATGATCGTGATGCGCTACAACGGCGCGGGCGAGGATAAGCCCTATGTATTTGTTGGCAAGGGCGTCACCTTTGATACGGGTGGCGTGAACATTAAGCCCAGCGCCGGCTTGGAAGAAATGAAGTTTGATATGTGCGGCGCTGCCAGTGTGCTTGGGCTGATGGAGACGGTTGCTAGAATTAAGCCCAAACTCAACGTGATTGGCGTGGCACCTGCGGTTGAAAACATGTGTGACGGCAATGCGTATCGCCCATCGGATGTGGTGAAAACGATGGCCGGGCACATGGTTGAAGTGCTCAACACCGATGCCGAAGGCCGCTTAATTCTATGCGATGCGCTAACCTACTCACAGCGTTTTAAGCCTGCTGTATTGATTGATATCGCGACCTTGACCGGCGCTTGCGTGGTAGCACTCGGCAGTATCGCCACCGGCTTAATGAGCAAGCACGATGATTTGGCCGCTGAGCTGTTGAGCGCGGGTGAACAAATCCATGATCGTGCGTGGCGTTTGCCGCTGTGGGAGGACTACCAAACTCAGCTGGAAACCGGTTTCGCCGATTTTGCCAACATTGGCGGCAAAGGCGGCGGCGCGATTACCGCAGGATGTTTTTTGGCGCGCTTCACCGAAGGCCAGCGCTGGGCGCATTTGGACATTGCCGGCACCGCTTGGGATAGTGGCCGCAAAGGCACAGCCACCGGTCGGCCGGTTAGCTTGCTGGCGCATTGGCTGTTGAGCAAGGCCGCAGTCGAATAATTCGATATTTAAATACATAATAAAACTAAATATCCGTGGACACCGCTGCGCTCTCCAGACGCGCCGTTCGGGCGCATTTTGGCCGTGCCGCCCGCAGCTATTCAAGTGCGGCGGCGCTGCAAAATGTTGTTGAGGATCAACTGCTTGAACGGTTAGACGCCCTTAAATTGCCGCCACAAAGGCTGCTAGATATTGGCTGCGGCCCAGGCCGTGGTGCGCTAGCGCTGCGCCGCGCCTTTCCAAATGCACAAATCATAGCGCTTGATTTTGCCGTGCCAATGCTGGCGCAAATTCCGGTCAAATCACGCTGGAACCCGTTTGCCGAGCCAGCTATTCATCGAGTGGCGGGCGATGCCGCGATGCTGCCGCTTGCAGCCGAGTGCGCCGATGTGCTGTTCTCCAATCTTTGCATTCAGTGGTGCTTGGATTTAGCGGCGTTGTTCGCCGAGTGGCGGCGCGTGCTCAAAGCGGGTGCGCTGGTCGCGTTCACGAGCTTTGGCCCGGACACGCTGATCGAGCTGCGCGATGCCTGGGCGCAAGTCGATCAAGGCGCGCATGTGAACCGGTTTTTGGATATGCACGACGTCGGCGATGCGCTGTTACGCGCCGGGTTTAAGGATCCGGTGCTCAGCACCGAGCGCTACACGCTCAGCTATCCGAACGTGCGCGCGCTGCTGGCGGAGCTGAAAGCAATTGGCGCTACCAATGCGCTCAGCGCGCGCCGCAGCGGCTTGGGCGGCAAAACCGCCATTGCGCAAATGATTCAGCGCTATCCGGTGGATTCGGATGGACGGGTGAGTGCGACTTACGAAGTCGTTTTCGCGCAAGCCTACGCGCCACCGCCCGGCGCGCCGATCCGTACTGCGGGCGCTGAAATTGCCAGTGTGCCGGTCAGTGCGATTCGTCGGCGCAGTTCAAATTAGTCAAATGCGCTAACATTCACGTAAGAGCATTCTCTTTGTTTCCTTGCCCTCTATCTTGGTCACGCCCTCATGGGATTAACTTACGCGAAGTTATGTTTGACCCGTGAAACCGGTGTCCGCACCGAAAATCGGCTTGGCGCACCCCGCCCATTAAGCGTTGAAGTACGTGCCCTCGTTGATACCGGCGCGCTTTTCATGTGTGTGCCACAAAGTGTCGCGTCACAGCTGGGCTTTGACATAACCGAAGTGCGGCAGCGCTTGGTTACGCTCGCCGATGGCAGTGCTAAAAGTGTGCCCGTAATCGCGCCCATTACCATTGAGTTTGAGAATCGCTGGTACACCACTGAAGCGCTGGTGTTAGGCGATGAACCTTTGATGGGCTGCATTCCGATGGAGGCCATGGATATTATGGTTGACCCTAGAACCCAGCGGCTTATCGTCAATCCAGAACATCCTAATTTCGCGGTTTCGGTGGTTAAGTAGAGAAATCTGGGCGAATTTGAAAAATGCTGGCAAACGATTAGCCAAAATCTGTCGCTCAACGTCGACGCAAATCTTTAAGCCAGCACCAAACTACTGTTGCTATGACCCCAATGTTTACGACAGACCAAATGGCGCGATTAGCATGCACAGGAAAAAGTGGATTGTAGATGCCAGCGGTGACGCCCCATATCCAGGTCCAGCCCTGACTACCGTTACAATATGAGTCAACAGCAAGCCATGCGCACGATGCGAATACCAACCAACGAATTACCGAGTAATAACCATACGGAAGTGACGGAATGAGTGCCACGGCGACCGCTATTGCGACTAGTGCCATGATTACGCGTTTTTGCATCGACTTTGAAGAATTGTTTAGCATGTTGCTGGATTCTTCCCAATTGTTTCTGAGGCCATTTCTTTTGTGTCACCATCAGTACCAGTCGGCTACGCCGCTCTTGACGCGACAATAGCTTTCGCAACCAGCTAAAAATGCGTCTGTTGAAACTTTTGCATTACCCCTCGTTTTTGCCTTATCGAGAGCCGGATTCCACACGAAAGCGAAGAGAGTCTTATTTTTTATAGCCGAAGTTCGCGAGTAAGCCTTCTTCAAATGCGTCTAACAATTTGGAAACTTTGAGCGTGGTGGATATCTTTTTTTTTCCTTCAAAAAAATCCATTGGTTTTTCGGTGATTTGGAGCGCATATTTAGCTTCGTGTACAAACTTGCTGCGTAACTGGTAAAGATATTGCGCGAGTTTCTTGATGCTGCCCATTGGTTTTCTACCTGGTTGAATTGCTTCACACAGTTGGGTTTTTTGTTTGGCGGGCAGTCCGTCAAAAAAAGACACGCATTGTCTTATGGCCCCAAACGAGTCTTTATATTTCGCATGGAGCCGCCTAAGGTTCTCGTTATCTGCGATGGGGAAGACCTCTGTCGGCGGCTGTGACGACAGCCAGTCGGAGAACTCTTGATACTTTAGATCGTTGAGTGATTCGATCAGTGAAAACAGCGCGACCAGCTTAATGGAATTAGTCATGTAGTCGATGACTTCGTCATACCCCGGCACCTTTATGCGCCAATCGCCCTCCTTTACAAGAAAGAGGTAGAAGCTACTTACGCGCAGGAACCCGTCCTTTTGCTCAGGAGTACTGAGCGTCGCGTAGAACTTCTCAAATTCTTGGCGATCATTGAAGCGCGATGAAAGCGCAGCAAACGCGTGATTCTTGAACTTTCCCTCGGAAGCTACATACCTTCCGTCGTATGCCATGATGCGTCCTTTAATTGAAACCTATTTCGAGTCGAGCGGACAATTCAGCTGTTTTCGCAGCGCCACCTGAGCGAAGGGTAGGTATCACCGTACCCTTAGTTCCAGTTGGTCTAGCTCAAAACTGACCTTAAAGGATTTGATCTCTTCGGGCTTCGCGGGCGTCAGGTTCACTTCGATATCGGTATACGCACCTGACTCGAGCGTCGTGGTCACAGCGAATTCTTTTTTCTTCAGCAACCGGTCCCATTTGGCCCACTCTTTGAAACTGTGATCGTTCAAAGTTTCAAAAAGCCGGGGTATCCCCCAGGCAATATTCAACTTCACGCCGTTGAAGTTCGCGTTGGTCAAGTTTCCGACACGAAGCGTCACCTTGTATCCGTCAAGATATGGGGTCGCATTACCCACAGCTACGGTAAACGGGCCAAATTTGGTTCGCGCAATGTCATAACCCTCTTTCTCCGAGCTCACGGTAGCTTCCCCTGATTCAAGAGCCATAACTCTCTTCTGCAGCGAATCGATTTGGGTACTGAGCTTCTCGAGATCTGCCACTGACACAGAGGGTGGTTGCGCATCGCTTGCGGTTGGTGAAGCGGGCACATCTTTCTCGCAACTGACAAGCAAAAGACATACTAGGACGAATGCTCCGCTGGTGGAGTGATGGGGCATGACGATTCCTGTGGCGACCAATATTTGAATTATGGAACGCTGTTAAGCATCCCAGTTGAATGAGCTGTTACGGGTATTAATTGCAAATGCCATCATAGCTACCTTCATCACCTACAGTACAAATTGCAATCGTTTTTCCCCGTTTTTTCCATAGGAATCGGCAATTTCCAAGACCTGTACCTGCACAAGCTTCCATTTCAGGTCTGCCTTCGCAGCGCGCATCGCCTTCTAAACAAGTATCTGCATCCTTTGCGTGATAAGGCTTCCAGCCAAGTTTCAACATTTTACTGCAAACACTTGCGTAGCTTTCTAGTTTTTGAAGTGTGGTAAGCCTGCGATTTGGGCGACGCAAATTTGAGCGAAACTTAGAAATATATGAGCATGAAGCCGTAGTTAATCAACCTAGCAACTCCCGATGCAACGCCTTTAAAGCAAAAACCTCCGTCGAATTTCGATGCTCCATCGCCAGCAAAATCGCCCTGGCTGGCGCATCAGATTCCAAGCTGCCCAAACAGATCTTTTGCGTCTTTCGCGTGGTGCACGTCCTCGCCCCGGTCGCTCTTTGCCAGTGTTTCCGCCGTCAGCGCGTTTGGAACGCGCATCTCGAACGGAAGCGCCTTTTCCTTCGCAATTTTGGTCAGTGCGATACGCACCACGTCGGACACCGTAAGGCCCATGCCAGCCAGTACGGCGGCCGCTTCGTTTTTCAGCGTTTCATCAATCCGAGCCCGGACAAATGCTGTTGCAGCCATGATTAGCCTCCTAGCATATCGGGCAATTGTAGCTCAATAGGGCTACGTTTTTGCTGTGCTAAAAATACAAAGCGCGATTCGACGCACGCGGCGCTAGCTTCACCCCCGCAATCGGGGCCGCTTCGTCAAAATCAAATTAAACTCAATCGGTACGCCAGCACGTCGGCCAATCACCAACACCGAGCTTCCGGGCGCGGTGGCCGCTTCTAATGCATTGAGTTGATTGGCGCTATTGATGAGCGTGCCGTTAAAGCGTTCGATCACATCCCCAGGCAGCATGCCCGCAGCAAGGCCGGGTGTGCTTTGGTACAAATCCTGTACCAGCACCACGCGCACTGGGATGCCCCCAGCACCAATCCCCCCGCGTTCGGTGTAAAGCGCCCCCATCCAGCCGCGAATGACCTCGCCGTCTTGCAAAATCGCTTCTAATACACTGTGTACGACATCAGCCGGGATCGCAAAGCTGATGCCGGGGACGGCAATACCGGCATCCACGCGATCGAGTGCGGCGGTGTTAATGCCCACCAGTTCGCCGTCCACATTGACCAGAGCGCCGCCAGAATTACCCACATTAATGGCCGCATCGGTTTGAATAAAGGTGCTCAAATTGCGATCTGGCCGCTGCAAGGCGCTAATAATGCCGCTGGTGACCGTTTGGCTATAGCCATAAGGATTGCCAATTGCCAGCACGATATCACCCACCTGCAAAGCCCCTGGCGTGGCAAATTGTGCCGCTGGTAAGCCATCTAAATCCACTTTCAGCACCGCTAAATCACTTTCGGCATCGCGCCCTACGACACTTGCTCGGGTGATACGGCCGTCCCAAAGCACCGCACGGATATTGTCATAGCCAGCGATAACATGATCGTTGGTAATCATCGTGCCATCGCTACGCACCAAAACGGCCGAACCTAAGTTTTGTTCCAAGCGTTGACGTGCTGGGCCTACGGGCGATACGCCTAAAAACCGACGCAAAGTGGGGTCCTGTACCGTGCCCAGCGCTTGTTCCGTGACA
Source organism: Rhodanobacteraceae bacterium (assembly GCA_043754435.1). GTDB lineage: Bacteria > Pseudomonadota > Gammaproteobacteria > Xanthomonadales > SZUA-5 > JANNYA01. The sequence goes on along the minus strand of JAYUUS010000146.1, from coordinate 75,641 downwards.
ATTTTGTCGGCAAAAATACTTACCACGGCTGGGCTAGCGCGCTGAACAGCGGTCGCAAAGCCTCGGTTTACCGCAGCGACTTTGGCAGGGGGACGCAGCTGCGTTACAATAAACGCAAGGGCAAGGCCAGCCAGTGTACACATGAACAAAAAGTTCAAATTGAACCAACGGTTGGGCATCAGAACCGGATTTTTAGAAGCGTGCATGGCTGTCCGCAGTTGTAGTTTTTGCTGAATCGTTTTGCCACCGCAAAACAATAGTGTGAAAGAAGCTAGGTTTTGATTGTCTGGCTCCTAGACGTTCCTGTAAACTGAATGTGTAACGCCTCGATCCAGCGTTAAGCTGGCGCGTCGTGTCGGCTGCTGTAGTTTCGCGGCATCAAAATATCAAATTTCTTCTTATTAGCTTGAGGTTTACCATGGCAGAGCAGACTGATTTAGGTCGGCGACGCTTTTTAACCGCCACTTGTGCGGTCGTCGGCGGTTCCGGTGTTGCAGTTGCGGCAATACCGTTTTTAAGTACATTTCAACCCAGCGCAAAAGCGCTGTCGGCGGGTGCCCCGACGTTATCTGATGTCAGCAAAATTGCTGAGGGCGCGCAATTGATCGAAGTATGGCGCAAACGTCCGGTTTGGATTATTCGCCGCAGCAAAGAAACCTTAGCGGCACTTGCCGGTGAAGATGGGCGTTTGAAAGATCCAAAAAATGAAAATACGGATCAGCAGCCCAAATACGCAAATAACCCGTATCGCTCAATCAAACCTGAGCTTTTGGTGTTAGTGGGCAGCTGCACACACTTGGGCTGTTCACCGAAATATCACCCAGACCTACAGCCAGAAAGTTGGGATTCACAGTGGAAAGGTGGTTTTTACTGCCCTTGTCACAATTCCAAGTTTGACATGGCAGGGCGTGTGTATAACGGCTCACCTGCGCCAACTAATTTAGTAGTTCCACCTTATCGCTTTGTTGACGATGGCACGATTATCATCGGCGAAGATCAAGAGGCAGCATAAATGGCGCGCGCAACTCCTTCTCAAGCAACTGGAATTTTAGGCTGGGTTGATCAACGGCTGCCCGTGGTCGACTTTTGGAATAAGCATGTCGCACAGTATTACGCACCGAAAAATTTCAATCTTTGGTACTACTTTGGTTCACTCGCACTATTAATGCTGGTCAATCAAATTGTTACTGGCATCTTTTTGACAATGCATTATGTGCCCACTGAAGAGGGTGCGTTCGCATCGGTGGAATATATTATGCGAGACGTTCCTTATGGGAACCTTATTCGCTATATGCACTCGACGGGTGCGTCATTTTTCTTCGCCGTGATTTATCTGCATATGTTTCGCGCTTTTATGTATGGCTCTTACAAAAAGCCACGCGAATTACTGTGGGTTTTAGGTGTAGTGATTATGCTTTTACTGATGGCTGAAGCATTTTTAGGATATGTTTTGCCTTGGGGCCAAATGAGTTTTTGGGGTGCCCAGGTGATTGTTAGCTTATTTGGCGCTGTTCCCAAAATTGGCCCGACATTGGTTCAATGGATTCAGGGGGATTATTTACCCTCAGGTGCGACTATCAATCGCTTCTTTGCGCTGCACGTGATCGCCATGCCGCTGGCTATTTTAGGTTTAGTCGTGCTTCATCTAGGTGCGCTGCATGAAGTCGGCTCAAATAACCCGGATGGTGTGGAAATTAAAAAGTATAAAGACGCAGCGGGCAAGCCGCTTGATGGCATCCCTTTTCACCCGTATTACACGGTGAAAGATATGTTTGGTGCGAGTTTCTTTTTGATTATCTTCGCTAGCGTAATCTTTTTTAATCCAACCTTCGGCGGTTTGTTCTTAGAGCACGACAACTTTATTCAAGCCAATGCACTGGTAACGCCGCTACATATTAAGCCAGTTTGGTATTTCACGCCTTATTATGCGATGTTGCGGGCGATACCAGACAAGCTGGGCGGCGTTATTGTGATGGGTTCGGCGACGATGATTTTGTTCACGTTGCCGTGGCTTGATCGTTCGCCGGTGAAGTCCATTCGCTATCGTGGCATCTGGTCTAAAATTTTGCTGTTTACTTTTGCCCTTGTGTTTGTGATTTTGGGTTGGTTAGGTTCGCAAGCCGGTAGCGACACGCAAACATGGGTAGCGCGAATCTGCACAGCAATTTACTTTGGATTTTTTCCTGCTCTGTACTTTGTGAGTGCCTATGACAAAGTTAAGCCCGTTCCTGACCGAGTGACTATGCATGACTAAGTTCGCCCAAACCTTGTCAAAAATTCTCTTTGGCGTCGTGATTGCGACAGGAATTGCCGCTACCCCAGCATTTGCTTCTGGGGAAGCGTGCTTGCCTTTTGGGGAAGCGCAGACCAGCCCAACGGACGCCGCAACATTACAACGTGGGGCAAAGCTGTATTTTAACTATTGCTCCGCCTGCCATTCGATTCAATACATGCGCTATTCCCGGATCGCCAAGGATCTGCATTTGACTGAAGCGCAGGTCATGCAGAATTTTGCTTATACCGAAGCGAAATTTGGTGACTACATTACTAATAACATGCCTAAAGGTGGGCGTGGCATGGCACCGGGTGCCACGGAATGGTTTGGTGGCGCGCCACCCGATTTATCCGTGACCGCACGCTCGCGCGGTGTGGATTGGATTTATAACTATCTCAAGGGCTTTTACCCCGACCCTAGTCGGCCGATTGGCTGGAATAACGTAACATTTCCAAATGCGTCCATGCCAAACCCGCTTTGGGAACTGCAAGGTTTACAAGAGCACATTGTGCATGAAGCAAAGCCGGAGGGTGTTGCTGCCGAAGGGCACGGCGACGCTGCCTGCAGCCCGGCCGCGCTATCGCTTAAAACTCCTGGATTGCGCACCGCCCAGCAATATGATGAAGATATTCAAGCATTGACTAGCTTCCTGGAATATGTCGGCGAACCCGGGATTATTCAGCGTGAAAGCATGGGCGTTTGGGTGCTGCTGTATTTAGCGGGCCTGACATTCTTGCTTTGGTTGCTTAAAAACGAATTCTGGAAAGACGTCCATTGAAGCGCATAGCCATTGAAGAGCATAGTTAAGTGACCAAACGTGGCCCCACATCCAAAAAGCCGTATTTGCTGCGTGCAATGTACGAATGGATTGTCGATAACAATCTGACGCCGCATTTGTTGGTTGATGCGACTGCGAAGGGTGTCTTTGTGCCGCCAAGTGCGATTAAAGACGACCGTATACTGCTCAATATTGCGCCACGCGCTGTTTTTGGTCTCAATTTAGGCAATGATTTAGTGTCACTCAAGGCCTCTTTTGGCGGTGCACAACGGGAAGTTAGTTTCCCATTAGCTTCTGTGTTGGCCATTTACTCGCGTGAAGACATCCAACATGGCATTGTTTTTGGCGCTGAGGACGAAGTGGAAGGGGACTTGCCGCCGGAAGATGAGGTGGTTGCAGAAGAACCCGCCAAGCCAGAACGCAAAGGCCGCGCGAATCTGCGCGTGGTGAAGTGACCCTTCTAATTTTGGCGTGGCGCTGAAAGAAATCCGTTCGTGCTGAGCCTGTCGAAGCATGTAGCCATAATCTTCGTGATGCGCAAAATGCTGTGGCTGCGTCAGTATTTGTGCGGCTCTGCCCTTCGACAGGCTCAGGGCGAACGGTTCTCTCAGGGGTTCGAAAAATGACTGGCACCTGGGCTACGATTAAAAAAGTCGTGTCGCCAAATAGCTGGCTCTGGCTGCTTGCAGTAATTATTTTATTTAGCGGTTTTTTGCAGCGTGGCCCGTGGCCCGCAGACGAACCCAGGTTTGCCTTAGTTGCGCAACAAATGGTTGCGAGCGGGGACTATTGGTTTCCGCATCGCGGTATTGAGATTTACCCCGATAAGCCGCCGGTATTAATGTGGCTACAGGCAGGTCTGTATCAGTTGACCGGCAATTGGGACGCCGCATTCTTATTGCCCTCGTTATTGGCGGGTTTGGGCACGCTGCTGCTGGTATTTGATCTGACCCTGCGGCTATTTGGCGCGCGCTCGGCACGCATAAGCACCCTAGCATTGCTCTTAAGCGTGCACTTTAGCTATCAATTTAAAAAAGCGCAGATCGACCCACTGCTGGTTTTTTTTGTGACCTTGAGCGTTTATGCGCTGGTGCGCCACTTGTTGTTGTGTGATAGGCAGCGCTGGCTTTTTATCGGTGCCTTTTTCGCAGGCGTGGGCGTGATTACCAAGGGTGTGGGGGTGATTGCGCTGTTGATTTTTTTACCGTATTTATTTGCAAAGCGCCTCCAAGCTAGGGGTTTGGCACCGCCGCGAAAAGCAGGCCAAGCAACATTGTTGGTAGTCGGTGGCTTTTTGCTACCGATTGCGCTGTGGTTAGGGCCGCTGCTTTGGCAGGTTCATAGTGCGCCCAGCCCAGAGCGGCTGGCGTATTTGCAAAATATTTTATTCAAACAAACTGCGCAGCGCTTTGCCGCAGCTTGGCACCATCAACAGGGGCCGCTGTATTTCCCGCAAGTGGCACTGAGCACCTGGATGCCAGTGATTTTCGTGTTGCCCTGGGCGCTGCGGGGCTGGTGGCGGCGTTTGCGTGGTGTCAACAGTGTCGCTGGCTGTAGGAAGCCGGATGCACGCTATCTCGTTTTATTAGGTTGGGTGCTGTGCGTATTCATATTTTTTAGCCTGTCTAAAGGCAAGCGCGATATGTATATATTGCCCGCACTACCGATGCTAGCGGTTATCGGCGGCCCGGCGCTGGTTTTAGCGATGCGTAAAACCGGCTTTCACACGCTTTGCTACAGCTTTACGGCTTTGCTTGCTAGCGCACTTTTGTGCGGTGGCTTGGTGGCGCTGTTGGCTGAGCCTAAGTTCGAGCGCAATTTTGAAGCTAACTATGAGCTGATGGGCAGCCATGATGCGATCTGGATACTCTTTGCCAGCGTGGGTGCGCTGGGTCTTCTGGCGTGCGCCTTAGCGTTTTATTGGCGACGCAGCCGCGGCGGCTTTGCCGCTTACTGCACTACATTAACGCTGGTTTGGACACTGATTTTTGGGTTTTTTGGCTATCCTATTTTTGACGCAACGGCCAGCGCGCGTGCGGTGATGCAGCGCGCACGTGCGGCGGTCGGACCGGAGGTTACGATTGGTTTGGTGGCTTGGAAGGAGCAGAACTATCTGCAGCTAGCGGGGCCTAAAACTGATTTTGGCTTTTTGGCGTTACCGGGAACACAACGCCTCGCTGCATTTAATTGGTTGCGGCAAAAGCCAAACGAGCGTGCGCTGTTTATCTTGGATGACGCGCTAGGCCTCTGTGTCGCGCGAAATCAAAGCGTCAATTTAGGCCAAGCTAATCGCCGAGTGTGGTGGTTGGTCAGGGTAAACGCATTAAAGCCAGACTGTGATGCCAGTGCTGACGATGTTTCTCTTCAGGCTTCGCAATCTGAGGACTGAAAATCGCTTGAGCAGTGTCAAGTGCTGTGCGTTCAGCGAAAAACTGGAATGGTGGGGTACGAAAACGCTACACTCCGCGCCCTTATCTGCTAATCGGGGCCGTTGCATGGCACGCATTACCGTCGAAGACTGCTTATTCGTTATTCCTAATCGCTTTGATCTGGTCTTAATGGCCAGCAAGCGCTCGCGTCAGCTCGCCAAAGGCGCTGATCCTATGTTGCCGCCTGCGGACGATAAGCCAACCGTATTGGCGTTGCGCGAAATTGCCGCTAATAAAGTCACCGATGAATTGTTAGCGACTGTCGAGAAATTCGAGCGCGAACGCGCCGAGCGCGAAGCGATGGAGTGGGCTGCGACGCAAGTGGTCGATGACGATTTGGGTAAAGACGTCGACTAATTATGTTTGACAAGCAACTTTGTCTGCGCTTGCTTTAGCTGGGGTAGGTCGTTCATTGTCAACGCACGCACATTACTTGCGTTATGGTTTATTTTGTGGCGACTGAGTCTTGCGCTCAACAGTCAAGTTTGACTTTTTTAAACCGATTTTCCTAAAACGGAGCAATGGCTATGGGTAGTTTTGGTATCGTGCATTGGTTAATCGTGCTGGGGATTGTCGTGCTCATTTTCGGCACCAAAAAGCTCAGCAATGCGGGCAAGGACTTGGGCGCAGCCGTCAAAGGCTTTAAAGACGGCATGGCGAGCGATCCGCCGCAGGCAAAGCTGGAAGCCGACCCGCCTTTGCAGGCAGGCAGCAATATCGTGAAAGACGAGCACAAAGCGTAACTTAGTATGTTTAAGGTCGGGTATGTTTGAGGTTGGCTTTAGTGAAATTGCGGTCATCGCGGTCATTGCGCTGATTGTGCTTGGCCCCGAGCGTTTGCCCAAAGCGGCGCGTATGGCGGGGACTTTTTTGCGTAAAGCTAGGCAAAGTTTTGAGAGCCTTAAACTTGAAGTCGAACGCGAATTAGAAGCAGACGAGCTCAAAAAGCAGTTTGCGCAAATTGCCGCTGCGCCAGCGGCCTTGTCAAATACACTGCAACAGCCTTTTGCCGAAGCGAAAGCAGCCCTTGAGCACAATGTAGATGCCATTATGCAGTCGGCAAAAGCGCCTTTGCCGGATGTATCTAAACCCGGTGATTTGCCGGTGCCGCTAAGCTCAGACGCCCGTCCAAATGCCCACGCAGACGCAAAGGTGGAAGTGCCACAGGAAGGTATTGCAACGCCTACGCCTGCACCCAGCTCAGCACCATGAGCACCGACACTGAGCAGCCGCTCATTGCGCATTTACTGGAATTGCGTACACGGCTATTGCGCGCGATTGCGGGTGTGCTGGTTTGCTTGGTTTTGTTGATGCCGATTGCCAATAAGCTGTATGGCTGGCTGGCGCTACCGGTTTTAAAAATGTTGCCGGCAGGCGGGCAGATGATTGCTACCGACCCAATCTCGCCGTTTTTGACGCCCCTCAAGTTGGCGTTGATGTCGGCGTTAGTTTTGGCTGCACCTTGGGTGCTTTACCAGCTTTGGGCGTTCGTGGCACCGGGGCTGTATCACAAAGAAAAGCGCTTAGCCGTGCCGCTGTTGGTGTCGGCAACCGCGCTGTTTTATATCGGCTGCGCGTTTGCGTACTTTTTAGTGCTGCCCGCAGTATTTAAGTTTACCAACGCCGTTGCCCCCGAAGGGGTCGCGGTGATGACCGATATCGGCAAATATCTTGATTTTGTAATCGTCACTTTTATTGCTTTTGGGGTTGCCTTCGAGGTGCCCGTCGCGGTGGTGATTTTAGTGGCGCTTGGCTGGGTTAGCATCGCACAGCTTCGCGAAGCGCGCAGCTATGTGATTGTTGGGGCGTTTGTCATTGCCGCCATAATGACGCCGCCGGATGCGGTTTCGATGTTGATGATGGCCATTCCCATGTGCTTACTGTATGAAATTGGCATTATCGCAGCTGCCTTGGTGCGCACTGGCAAAACGGATGCGTCTGACGCCAGTTCACTCAACTAGCGGGCGTTTACGCTTCGGCTTAGGCAGCGTGCGGCCAAACACAACAACATCTTGCGCCCGCTCATCTTTGACAATGTGTGCACGTAATTTGCCTTCACGGCGAAAGCCAGCGCCACACAATACCGCGTGGCTTGCGCTATTTTCTGGAAAGCAAAGGCCGTATAGACGATTGACTTTGCATGTAGCAAAAATGTGATCAGACAAAGCCTGCACGGCCGCGCGCATCAAGCCACGGCCGCGATACGGCTCGCCCAGCCAATAGCCAATCTCGGCGCGCTGATGTTCTGGCTCGAAAATTAAACCGATTGAGCCGACCAGATGCCCGCGCAAACTGAGCGCATAAATGCGCTCGATGCCGTTCTCAAAACGTGCATCTAGCCCGGCAATCCATTCTGCAGCAGCCTCTACGCTGTAGGGCAAGGGGATGCCCAGCGTGTAGCGCACCACTGAAGTTACGCCCGCTAGTTTCGCCAAGCGCGCGGCATCAGTAGCAGTAAAGGATCGCAAGCAAAATCTTGCAATGCCTTCAACAGGGATAGTTTCTAGCGGTTTAAGCGAAAGAGTCGGGCGCATAAGCAAAGTTGTCGCAAAATGAAACTGAATGAAAGCCCTTTAGTGATGCCCATGCACACCACCTTAACTGGAATTTATCGCGCTAAACACTATCTTAAGTCCACTTGTTAAATTCGTTAAAAGTGTTAATTTCATTAAATCAGGCAAAGGAGACATCAAATGTCTATGCGCGTCCTCGTGATTGAAGACAACCCCGATATCGCCGCCAACATTGGCGATTATTTAGAAGATCGCGGCCATGTGGTCGATTTTGCCCGTGACGGCGGCAGCGGTTATACGATGGCTGCGGCCAATGAGTTCGATGTGATCGTGCTGGACTTAATGCTGCCGGTTATGGACGGGCTGGATGTGTGCAAGAAGTTGCGCACCGAAGCGCGTAAACCGACGCCGGTGTTGATGTTGACCGCGCGCGATTCCTTGCAGCAAAAGCTGGCAGGTTTTGCCACCGGCACGGATGACTACATGGTCAAGCCCTTTGCGCTGCAAGAGCTTGAGGCGCGGCTTTTGGTGCTGGTGCGTCGCTCTAAGCCGCCGGTGGCCCGAATCCTGGATGTGTCGGAGCTGAGTTTCAATTTAGACACGCTCGTGGTAACCCGTCAGGAGCAGCAAATTACGCTGAACCCGATCGCGCTGAAATTACTGCAGTGTTTGATGGAGGCATCACCCTCGGTCGTTACGCGCCAAGAGCTTGAGCGCCGCGTTTGGGGTGAAGAATTGCCCGATAGCGACAGTTTGCGTGTTCATATTCACAGCTTGCGCGCAGCAATTGACAAGCCGTTTAATAGTCAATATTTACAAACACGGCACGGCATTGGCTACCGACTCGTTGATCCCACCGCTTCCGTCTAAGCGGCATCGAAAGCGTTTACGCACCCGCATCATTTGGTCAGTCTTAGCGATTGGCACACTGCTGAGTGTGCTGTTCGCGGTGTTTGCGCTATTTTTGCGGGAAAATCTTGAAGACCGCATGATTGATCGGCGCATCGAAACCGAAGTCGTCAGCTTTGCCGATCAATATAAATTGGATCCAAGCACGGGCTTTGAATACTCGGTGATTCGTGCGCGGGTGGTGAGCGATAATAAATACCACATTTTGCCAAAAGCCTGGAAAGGCTTAAAGCCGGGCGTGCATCGGGTGATTGAAGAAACCGGCGGCACTCGCATTGCCTATAAATTAGCAATCTTGTATCGCAAACCGCTGTGGTTTTTTGTTCGCTATGACATCACGGCCGAGGAGCGCACGCGGCGCGTAGTGACCTATGCAATCGTGTTTGCTGTGATCGCTTTTTCCGGCTTGGCGCTATTGCTTGGGTTTTATGCCTCAAGCCGAGTTATGTCGCCCGTCGCTGATTTGCTGCGCCGCCTGACCCGCCTGAGTCGCAAAGGCAAAGTTGAAGCACTGGCACCGCATTTTGCCAATGATGAAGTCGGGCAACTGGCACAAGCGCTGGATGATTATGCGCAAAAGCTGACCGAACTGGTTGAGCGTGATCGCGAATTCAATTCCGACGTCAGCCACGAGCTACGTACGCCGCTGGCGGTGATCCAAAGCACGACCGAGCTGATGCTGAGCATGCCAAATTTGGCTGACAAAATACGCGAGCGATTGGCCCGAATCGACCGCGCTGCGAAGCAATCAACAGAATTGATTACCGCCTTGCTGCATCTTTCACGCGGTGAAAAGCAAGCGCCCAATGATGGCGAATATACCGAGTTGAGCGCCATGATTGGCGCAGTCGTTGATAACAACCGCTATCACTTGATTGGCAGGCCCGTACAAGTGGAGCTAGATGCCTCACACAAGCTAGATGTTGCAGCACCCGAATCGGTGCTTTCGGTGGTGCTTGGAAATTTAGTCGGCAATGCTTTTAAATATACGCGCGAAGGCTCGGTGCGCATTATCGTGCATGCCGATCGGGTAACGGTTGAAGATACCGGGCCCGGCATCCCGGAATCCGAGCGCGAGCAAGTGTTTGACCGGCATTTTCGCGGCAGTACCGGCGGCGGCAGTGGTGCCGGGCTTGGGCTGTCTATTGTGCGCAGGCTGTGTACGCTGTATGGCTGGAGTGTGGAGCTGGAGCCGCGCGTGCCGCATGGAATTAAAGCGGTGTTGCGACTGGTTCAATAGATATTGTCAGTGTGCGAGCACAACGTCGCCCGCGTTTTGCCTTAACTTTTTCTTAATTTTTGACGAATCGTACACATACAGCTATCTTAGCCCACGTTTTCGCTTTGATGCCTGAGGTTTCCGCATGATTTATCAATCTAATTCAGAGCAACATTCAAAGTCAAACCGGCGCCAAGCCGTGCGCCGGGCGCACACAGATTTTAACCAAGAACGCCACTGGCAGGAGCGTCCAACCCACACGCCACTGCTTAAGCGCTTGACCCGTGCAATTAGCCACGGCGTGGCGCGCACCGCAGCGGGAGTAAAAGCGTTCGCCTTGCAGGCGGCGAAAATTCCGCACTCAGCCGTGCTTGCCAGCGTTGCCATTGCCGCAGCGGCGGTGGTTTTGCCGCTGTCTGCCAATATTTTGCCGAATTCTTCGGTGCGCACCCTTCGCCTTACCTTGGCCTTACCGCCCATTTCGGAAACGCTCTCACGCGAGGCCGCCACTTCAGTACCCAATTTAGCCTCAGATTTATACGTCGCTGGCGTCAATGACGACCAGTGGCGGGTTGAAACCGTGCGCCGCAATGAAACTGTCGGCGATATGTTTGGCCGCTTAAATTTAGGTCAGGGCGATGTATACCGGATCGTTAATTTCAGCGCACAAACACAAGAATTAGCGCGCGTATTCCCAGGCGAGCAAATCGCGTTTCGGATGGAATCTGGCAAGCTCACCGGCCTGCAATTTGATGGGGATGAGGCGCATCGCGTCTTGTTGACCGTCGACGGGGATAAGGTTTCTCAGCGTTTGATCGAACGTAAAATGGAAACGCATGTCAGTTATGCCAGTGCCAGTATCAAAACTTCATTGTTTGGTGCGGCTATGAATGCTGATATGAGTGACGCCCTGATCGTGCGTTTAGCGGGTATTTTCAATTACGACATTGATTTTGCACAAGATTTACAGCCGGGCGATAGCTTTGCCCTGGTCTATGAGCAAATTTATCGGGATGGTGAAAAGTTGCGCGATGGCGAAATTATCGCGGCGACCTTCATGACGCAGGGCAAGCGCTATGAGGTCTATCGTTTTGTTGGTGATGCAGGTCGCCCGGACTATTTAAGCGCCGATGGCCGCAGCCGTAAAAAAGCCTTTATCCGAACTCCGGTTGAGTTCACGCGCATTACCTCTAAGTTTTCGCCGAATCGGCTACACCCGATTATGGGACGCATGATGCGCCACATGGGCGTGGACTACGCCGCCCCCACGGGCACGCCGATTTTGGCCACGGGCAACGCGGTGGTTGAGTTTATTGGCGTACAAAACGGTTACGGTAATGTGATCTATCTAAAGCATCCAGGCGGTATCGAAACGGTGTACGGGCATCAATCCCGCTTCGCCAAGGGCTTGCATCAAGGTGATCGGGTTGCGCAAAACGAAGTCATTGGCTATGTTGGGATGACCGGCATGGCCACGGGCCCGCATTTACACTATGAATTTCGGATTGGCGGTGTACACAAAGATCCGCTCAGCGTGGATTTGCCCGTCGCTGACCCGTTAAGCGGCGCGGAAATGGCGCGATTTAAGGCAAGCACCGCACCGCTTTTGGCGCAATTGAGTCAAATGCAGCAGGCGCTGGCCTTGAATCGGGGTGTTTCGGTCGGGCGCTAGCCTAAGCCGATGGCTCTGCTCAATCAGGTCAATGAACTTTATCTAGGCCTGATTTCTGGCACCAGCTGCGACGGCATTGATGCAGCGCTGATGAGCTTTGCGCCGCTGCGCGTCCATCAAGCAAAAACATTTCCTTTTCCAGCGCAATGGCGTGATTTGGCGTTGGCGCTCGGGCAGGGTCAAGAATTCGTCAATCTTGACGAACTCGGTCAGCTTGACGTGGCGCTAGGAGTGGCTTTTAGCGACGCGGCGTTACGTTTGTTAGAGGAAGCGGGTGTTGATGCCCGCCAAGTCAGCGCGATCGGCAGCCACGGTCAGACGGTACGACACCGACCGCATTTAGCGAACCCATTCACGCTGCAACTGGGCTGCCCACACGTTATCGCCGAGCGCACGGGTATCAAAGTGGTGGCAGATTTTCGCCGTCGAGATATCGCCGCCGGTGGGCAAGGTGCGCCGTTAGTTCCTGCGTTTCACGCGGCGTTATTTCCTAAGGGCAGCGTGGTTTTGAACCTAGGCGGGATCGCCAACGTGACGATTCTTGCAGATGTTTTAGCGGAGAAAGTGCTGGGTTTTGACACCGGGCCGGCGAATTGTTTGATGGATGCGCAGGCGCTGGCCGCTTTTGGTTTGACGCACGATGCGGGCGGTCAAATCGCTGCACGCGGCTGCATGAATTCCGCTTTGCTGGAATGTTTGCTTACAGATCCTTATTTTGCCGCACCACCCCCGAAAAGTACTGGGCGCGAATATTTTAATCTAGCCTGGGTGCGCGCCCGAGCAGGCAACAGCTATAGCGATATTAGCCCGGCAGATTTGCAAGCAACGCTGATGGAATTAACCGCTATCACAGTCCGCAACGCTCTAAAGCCGTTTGCCGCGCGCGAAATACTGGTCTGCGGTGGCGGCGTGCATTGCCGGCCGTTACTGGCACGTTTGGCGCATCACTGCGGCGTGCCAGTGCGCTCGACTGCGGCTTACGGCATTGATCCGGACTTTGTTGAAGCCGCTGCATTTGCTTGGCTGGCCCGTGAAACGTTGGAAAACCGAGCGGGAAACCGCCCAGAAGTGACGGGTGCGCGCGGCTTGCGGGTGCTGGGTTGTGTCATTTCGCGCTAACTCAGAGAAATCGTGCTTTCGACATTTCTAACACCGTGCGGATGCGGTTTTTAAGATCCATTAAATCAAAGGGTTTGCTAATGAAGTCTTGCGCGCCAGAGAGGAATGCTTGGAGTTTATGCGCAGGTTGGGCAGTCAGCACCATGACCGGAACCTGCGGTACTTTCACGTTAGCTTTTAGTTCCGCTAGCACTTGAAAACCGTCCATTAGCGGCATCTGCAAATCTAGCAAAATTAAATCGAAAGGATGATCGCGGTGCAGGCTAGACACCTCGACGGGGTTCATTGTGCTGTGTACATGCGTATAGCCAAAGTTGCTCAGCAGGGTTTCAAGCAATAAAATATTTGATTCCTGATCGTCAACGATCAAAATACGCGCAGCTAAAATTTCAGTCGTGCTATTCATGGGGTGCGGATCTGTCTTTGCTTGGTGAACGCCAATGGAGTCTAGGCGGGTCTTGCTGATAAAGATCAAGGACAGTTTCTTTCATGGCATGGGCGTTCTATATACGCGTTCGGTGGTGGCAATGGCATTAAAGCCACGCGCGGCGCTAGGTTCAAATAGCTGCAAGGTGCCATTTAGAAAAGCCATGTCGCGATTCGGCGGAATAATGTAGATGCAATTCACTTGCACCGTCATGCCGTCCTCCACCTCAAACACCTGCATCCGCGTATTGCGCTGGATCAGCTCGGTTAAAAGGCTTTCATGATCGGGCGCTAAGTGCTGTACCAATACAAAAGCCATACCTGGCTCTCTATCACTGGGCATGCCGGCGAAAAATGCACTAAATGCCGCAACTCCACCCGCTGAAGCACCCATACCCACAACAGCGAAGCGCTTTTCCACGCCGGTGTCAGGCGGTAGTGCTTTGCTGGAGTCACTTGATTTGCGGACTCCCCTACTGCGGGTGGTGTCGTTAGGCATTATGTTTTCCTATAACTTATATTATTGTGCCTATTCTGAGGCACTTCGGTGTGTTGGCGAACTTTTGTATCGTCCCTACCGGCTTTAGGCAACTTTAAGCAACCGGCTTAAGCGAATAAGGGGTTGAGCTAAGCTAATGAATGCAGCGTAGCACTCCGCCAGCGGGGCGCATTGCTAAACAGAAACCTAGTTCACAAAAGGATCCACTATGGCAGCCACCCGCACCGAATCCGACAGTTTTGGCGCTATCGAAGTGCCGATAAGCGCCCGGTGGGGTGCGCAAACGGCGCGCAGTCTGCATTTTTTTGCCATTGGCGAGGCGCGTATGCCACTGGCAGTAATCCATGCACTCGCCTGGATTAAATGGGCGGCGGCGCACGTCAATCGCGATCTGGGATTGCTTGATGCGGCAAAAGCGCATGCCATTATTGAAGCGGCGCAGCAGGTGGCGACCGGGGCTTTTGATCCCGAATTTCCGCTTTCGGTCTTTCAAACCGGCTCGGGCACGCAAAGCAATATGAATGTGAATGAGGTGATTGCCAATTTGGCGATGGCATCAAATGCCGCGCCGCTAAAAATTCACCCGAATGACGAGGTCAATTTAGGCCAATCCTCAAATGATGTGTTTCCCACTGCGATGCACATCGCCATTGCAATTGCTGTCAAACAATCCTTGCTGCCCGCATTGAATGATTTGAGAGCGATGCTGCAGGCCAAAGCGCAAAAGTTCGAAACCGTGATAAAAATCGGCCGCACGCATTTACAAGACGCCACACCGATTACTTTGGGCCAAGAATTTGGCGGGTACACGGCGCAATTAGAACTGTGCGACAGCGCGATCCGGCATGCGCTGAGCGCGGTGCACAGCCTGGCAATTGGCGGCACTGCGGTCGGCACCGGCTTAAACACGCATCCGAAATTCGGCGCACGTGTTGCGGCACTGTTGGCCGACAAACTCGATTTACCGCTGACTCAAGCGGGCAATCTTTTCGCCGCAATGGCCGGGCATGAGGCGATTGTGGGCCTGCACAGTGGCTTTAAAATGCTGGCGATTGCGTTGACTAAAATGGCGAACGATATCCGTTTGATGGGCAGCGGCCCGCGTGCAGGCTTAGGCGAGCTGCAGCTACCGGAAAACGAGCCGGGCAGCTCAATCATGCCGGGTAAGGTCAACCCTACCCAAATTGAGGCGCTCACGATGGTGTGCGCGCAAGTTTTTGGTCACGACGCGGCGATAAGCTTTGCCGCTAGCCAAGGGCAATTTGAGCTCAACGTCTATAAACCGCTGATCGTGATGAATGTGCTGGATAGCAGCCGCTTATTGAGCGATGCGATGCGCAGTTTTAGCCAGCATTGCCTAGCCGGAATCACGGTGAATGCACAGCGCGTCGCGGCGCTGGTGCAAAGCTCGTTGATGTTGGTAACCGCACTTGCGCCGCATATCGGCTATGCGCGCGCCGCCAAAATTGCCAAGCACGCGCACGTAAACGGTCTCAGCTTGCGCGAGGCGGCGCTGGCATTGACAGAAGTGAGTGGAGAGCAATTTGATTTGTGGGTGGATGCAACGAAAATGCTGGGGAATGAGTCCGGTTTTGGCCGGTAATTTACCCAAACCTGCCCAGCTGCGTTGACGGCGCACTCAAAGCGCCGTTACCCCCACTTGCCGAATACCCACTAAATGCAGCGTTACCACTACGCCGGAGTCATCTGGCAAATCCTGCGCTTTGGCGTAACCGCTGTGCAGTTCGGCGATCAGCCGCACAATGTAGAGGCCTAGGCCCAAATGCGGGCTACCGGCTTTGCCATCGCGCATGGACACCAGCGAATCAAACAATCGACCGCGCATTTTTTCCGGCAGGCGCGGGCCGGGATTAATGACGTCCAGATTGATTGCGCCCTCAAGGTGGCGCAGCACAATAGTAATTTGACCACCTTCAGCCGTGAAGCTTAGGGCGTTATCGACCAACTTATCCAAGGCTTGATGGATCAACTCAGGCGCGCCGAACAGTAGCACTGGCTCTTTCGGCACCTCGCAAACAATCTGTCGACTGCCAGCGATATCCCGATAGGCCGCAGTAGCGCCGGTGATGACGGCGCGCAAATCGAAGCGTTCGCCTTCGGCAGAGGTAATCGCACGTTCCATCCGCGTGGCTTCGCTCATCGCGCGCAAAATTTGCACCAGCCGTTCCGCCCCGCTGCGCGCGCGCTGGGCATAGGTTCTGGCACCCGCGCTAATATTTTCATGCTCCAGGTTTTCCAAACTTGAGCGCACCACCGCCAGCGGCGTGGACAGCTCATGGCTAAGCTTGCTGGCTAAGGTGCGCAAGTAGTCGTTGTATTCACCGAGCTGTTCAAGAAGCTTGCCAAAGCTGCGGGATAAGTCCCCGACTTCGTCTACGGTGCGGCTTTTGGGAAAATTGCCGCGCAGCAGGCCTTCCGGCGTTAGCGCGTTTTCGGTGGCAGTTTTCAGCTTGCGGATGCGAAAACTCAGCCAGCCAGCGTAACCAAATAGCACCGCCGCCGCCAAAATCATGGTGAGCACGCCGCCAAAAATGAGGCCGCCCAAAGCGCGATTGCTCCAAATCAGCAGGGCATCGGAGGTTTTTTCCAGCATCAGTGCACCGTTCGCGGGCGCGTCAGCACGCAGCGGCACGGCAGCGGCGAGCACCACCGAGGCGCGCGAGCCAGCAGGCCGCCATACGGCGCTAAGATTGCCTTGCAAAGCCGCATCAGTCGCCGCCGTTTCCAGCTTGAGCGCATCAAAGCGATACTCATTGGGGTCGGCCAGCGGAGGTGCCAGCAAGGCGCGATACACCCACGCGCGCAGCCAACGTCGGAAGCTCAGCTCGGAATCGGTCAGCGTGTCACGCGCGTCTAGCGAGCCGGATTTTCGCAGCACTATGCGGTCTGGCGAAATTATGCGCAAGCGCACACCCGGCGGCAACAGTGCGGCGAGCGTGGCGCTATCTAAGCTTGCCGCAACGATAGGCCAACGCACCAGCGCCTGCGCCGCGTCCAAAGTGCCGGTCATTGCCTGCGGTAAATCAGCGCCCGCCACGGGAAAGTCCAGCACCCGAAAACCCAAGGAATTTTGTTTAGCGAGCGTGGGAATGCGCAGCTCAATATTGTAGCCCCGCTGACGTTTTTGACAGGCCGCCGCAGGGATTGGCGGGCTGGATGACTTGAGCGCCAAGACCGGCGTTAAGCCGCTGCCCGAGCACGCGATGCGATAGCTGGCACCATCCAAATCAATCATCAAATGATCCGTACGTTCCGGGTAAGCGGTAAACGCATCCAACCAAACCGGTGTCAAATCGCCAATAGAAAACCATAAATACAGCGCGCCTTTGCTGCGTGCGGCTAAGAAATCCACCGGCAGACGTGATTTCGTGCCAAAACGCTGCGGCTCCGCGACTAGGCGCGCCCAGTCTTCCACATAGCCATCAATGCTCAGCTCAAAATCAATCGCTTGCGCATAGATACGCCCCGGCGCACCCGCGCTGGCTAAAAGTTCGCTATCTAGGGCAGCGCAAGCGCGTGCCAGAGCCTGCGCTTGCGCAAACAGTGCGCTTTCTTCGCCTTGCCGCAGCGTATCTTCCATTTGCGAAACAAAACGCAAACCGCCAATGGGGAAAACCGCAGCGACGAGCGCTATTAGGAGGAGTTTGAGTCGAAGTCGCATGGAGGCTTAATTAATTGGAGCCGCCAGCGCTGCCAAGCCCCGACACATACTTGCAACGTACTCGCCATTGACGACAAATGCGGCCTCTAGAAGGCACCGCCCGTACTTGTTGTTGGGAAGGTGCAGGAGATTAGTTAAGGAAAAAGTCACCAGCGCACTGCCCCGGCGCTCGAAGGCCTCCACAGCAAATTCAAAGTCGTAGGTTCCTGCAATACATGCTTTGCCCTTTCTTGTGCGTTCGAAGGTAACCAAATCGTTGGCGAAGATTGATAAGTCTCCCAGCGTCACTGACGTTTCTTTTACGGCGTAGCCCCGAAAGAAAGCCCGTATGTCGAAAGACCAGTCTGAGAGCTCATCGAGTGACGTGAACTCAATCCAGTCTGAAGTCTCGGAACTTCGCAGCAGGAAATGACGAGAGCCTGTCATGCTATTCCTGGCAAAGATTCATCTGAAAGGTGATCCCTAAACAAATCAACAATGCACTTTTCATGCCTTAGGCGTTCAAACGTTGATGTCAGGACTGCCACATAAATCTCCAAGGAAAGCGAACCCCAGTTTGCCACGCCAGCTAGCGCAAACCACGCACTAACTCAGGCGATTCCCTGACGCTGCACGTTCATCGCTATGCTAATTTGTACGGAAACCCCGTACATTTGGCAATCATTATGGAAACCGTCAGCGTCAACCAATTCAGAGACAAGCTAAAAACCTACGTAGAACAGGTCGTTAGCAATCACACGCCGATAAAAGTAACCCGCCGTGCGGGCGAGGCATTTGTAGTGGTCAGTGCCGATGATTGGGAGCGAGAGCAGGAAACGCTGCATGTGCTACAAAATAAAAGCTTGATGCAGCAAATTGCAGATTCACTTGCGACCCACATGCCACGCCCTAACTCAGGCGATTTCCTGACGCTGCACGCTCCAGCAGCAAACAAACTTCGTCCACGGTAATCAAAGCCATTACGCCCTCGCGCTCGATTTTTTGGCCCCAGCGCAAATTTTCTGCCGGTTTGCCTAAGAATTGCTGTGCTGCATGGGCATAGTGCTGGGTGCATAAATGCTGTGCGCGATACGGGCCGCTGCGCTTGGCGTCGGTGGCGGCGTAGAGGCCCACAACCGGCGTGCCCAAAGCTTGTGCCATATGTGCGGGGCCAGAATCGGGGCTCAACACCACCGTAGCGCGCGCCAGCACCGCTAGCAACTGTTTGAGCGTGTCTTTGCCAACCAAATCAATGTATGGCACACGTAACGGCGCACGAATCGCGGCCGCCATTGCGACTTCTATGGCACTTTTGCCGCCGACCAAAACTGGTGTCAAGCCTAATTTTTCCGAGGCAAAATTGGCGACAGCGGCATAGCGTTCTGGTAGCCAATTGCGCAACGCGTGTGAGGAGCACGGGCTGAGCACTAAATACCGCTGGCCTGCTGGCAGATGGGTTTCGGCGAATGCGTGGGCATCCGCTGGAATCACCAGCGGCCAATGCAGCTGCGCCGGGCGCGCAATGCCCAGCGGCGTCAAAAAACCCAGCATCGCGTCCAATACGTGTGGGCCAGCATCGCTGGCGATGCGTTCGTTGATAACGAGACTGTGTAGCTCTTTGCTGCGCGCTACATCAAAACCAATCCGGCGTTTGGCCGGAATTAGCCTGGAAATCAAATTCGCCCGCAGCGCGAGCTGTAGCTGTAACAGCACATCAAATGCACCGCCATTGAGCAGCCGTAACACTCTTTTACGCAACTCCCACGCGCCTTTTAGACCGCTGCGCTTGTTATAGACGACCAACTCCACACCCGGCAAACCTGCCACAAGCTTGGCTTCACCCGGCCCAAGTACCCAGATTAAGCGCCAATGTTGGCTGACTGGGTCGCGTTGTATGGCATCAATCAGCGCTAACACATGGGTCGCGTCGCCCAGCGCAGAAAGACGAAAAATGCACACATTCATTTAGACTCGCCCTGAGTAACGCTAACTAGCCTTGCCGAACGACGGCAAAAATAGTGCGATAACGGTCTATAAATCATTTTTTTTGCGTCCTTGCCGCCGCCGCGATCTTCTTACGTAGGCCGCCGAATAGAGGAACTTCAATGCGTGGGAGTCGGCTTCGCTGCACCAAATCAAACACATGTTGGCGCCAAAACGGCCAAGCGTTGTGCACAAAATTATCGCTGAGCGCTTCTAGTTGCTCCTTGCTCAAGCCCTGTTTGCACTGATAGCTCAATAAAAACCGTGCAGCAACTTCACAACGCAAGACGTTCTTGGCATCCACTAATCGAACACCTAAGTCCACTACCGCCTGGACGCACTTTTTACCGTCTACATCGACCAAGGCCGAATCAACCCAATGGCGTGATTGCTGCACCAGTGGGGCCTGCGCTTCGAAGCTTTGTTGGGAATGTGCGTCTAGTAAGACAATATCTTGTAGCTCGATTTGGTTACGGACTTCTGCGGCAACCGCTTTATTGGACTTCATAGCTTGCTCGTGTCGAGGGCTGCCCCTGCGTCAAAGCATTGAGCCAATCGGTTGATCCTACTTGTTCAATGGGCACCCCGATTTTGTCATCAACCCATTGGGAAACAGCAAAGCCTGCTGTTTGTAGAAGTTTTTTACGGGCTTCGGGTACGTCCCGCACTAAAACCATAAGCTTATTCACTGCCTCGGAAGGATGGATTTCGCCCCGCTCGTACTTGCTAAAAGCATTGGGACCCCCACCAAACACCTTGGACGCTTGACCTCGGTTCAAGTTCAGCAACTCGCGTACTTTTTTGATCTCATTACTCGTCAGCAGCCCATCGGCACGGCGTTCAGCGTCGGCCATCAGGCGTTGATTGACTTTCATTTGCGCTGTCAACACCAAGCTTGCTCCGCAAGCATCGCAGTTCGACACCAAATACCCGTGCACATGCAACACCCGGTTTTTGTACCGCAACGGTTCGGTACGGCTTGCAGCGGTCAAATTTCCAGTCTCGCAAATCAGGCACTTCATGGTGGCTTCTTCCAACTACCTATTCAAATGAAAGGACACCAAGAGAATTCGTGACCTACCTTCGCCCCGCAATGCAAATTTGATGTAGAGGTCATCGAATTGCTTGGTGTCGGACAGGGCTTTCAGCTTGTACGAATCAAGCGGAAAATTGCGCTGCGGATAAAGGTATGTCTTGTGAAACTGTTTGATGTCCAAATTTTTAAGAACCTTGAGCACAGCTTCCCTGCTGTAACCCAATTCGCGTGAGTGCGTATCAGCCCCAGACTCAGCGATGAGCCGACCTGCTGCCGCTGCCGCGCGAACTTCGTCTATCGGATAGAATGGGCTTATATGGGACACTTTTCAACCATGGTGGTTAATTATCTTCATCTTCCCTTACTTTAGATCATCTAAAGCGCGGCTAACTGGAAATTGGATAAACTTCGCCGCATGGTAACCAAATCCAACCCTGCCACACTGTTGAAAGTCGCCGACACTGCGCTTGTGCTTGAACGCATTGAGCGCGGCTGGGCATTAGTGGATCGCGCCCGCGTGGCGGAGCCATTGGCGCAGCTTTTTGACCCCAGCAGCTACGGCAGTAGTGCAAAAGCGCTGCGTGATGGCCGTGGACAAGCGTTTCAAGTGCTGGGTTCTTTCGGTGTCGGCGCGCTGCGGCACTATCGTCGGGGCGGCATGACCGGCGCGCTTTGGCAAGATCGTTACGTGTTTATTGGCGCGCAAGCGACGCGCTGTTTTAGAGAGCTGCGCTTACTGGCGACTTTGCACAGCCACAATTTGCCCGTACCCGCACCGCTGGCGGCGCGCTTTGTGCGCTCAGGCTTGAGCTATCGCGCCGATATTTTGACTGCGTGGTTGCCTGGGGCAAATCCACTTTCGGCGCATGTGCAGACGGCGACTGTTGCGGATTTTCACGCCATTGGGCACATGTTGCAGCGCTTTCACGGGGCGAATATCAACGGTGCTGCACTTTGGCACGCGGATTTAAACGCCCACAATATTTTGTTGACCGATGCTGGCCCAGCGTTAATAGATTTTGATCGCTGTCTGTTGCGCAAGCCTAAGCGGGTGTGGCAGCAGGCAAACTTGGCGCGCTTGCTGCGCTCGCTAACCAAATTAGGCTTTGCCGCGCGCGCCGATTTTTCCAATAAGCTCTGGCCTGCGCTGCTGGCCGCGTATCAAGGCGTATAGGTTTAATAATGAGTTTTGCGATGCACTTTTTAGGCACGGGCAGTGCCAGCTCTATGGAGTTAGGCTCCGCCAGCGCGGTATTGGAGCGGCACACGCGTCCGTTGCTGTTGCTCGACTGCGGCCCCAGCACGCCCGACCGCTACCGGGCCGCGTATGGAGAATTACCGGGCGCAATTTTCCTGACGCACGCACATCTGGATCATATTGGCGGTTTAGAGACGTTTTTCTATCAAGCCACTTTCAAGCCGACGCAAATCAAGCTGTATGCGCCAGTCAGTCTAGTGCCGATGCTGCACGCGCGTCTAGCCGAGTTTCCCGGCTTAGCCGAAGGCGGCAAAAACTTTTGGGATGCGTTTCAGTTGATCCCGGTCAGCAACACGTTTTTCCACGACGGCTTAGTTTTTTCAGTGTTTCCAGTGCGCCACCACGCGCCGAATAGTGCGTTTGGCTTGGCGCTGGCCGGGCAATTTGTCTACAGCGGCGACACCCGACCGGTGCCGGAAGTGTTTGCGCATTTTGGCGCGGGCAATGAAACCCTGTTTCACGACTGCACGTTCACCGCAAACCCATCGCATACCGGGATTGAAGATTTGGAGCGCGAGTATGCAAACGCGCTGCGCCAACGCATGTATCTGTACCATCAGCACAATCAAGTTGAGGCCCATAAAATTGCCGAACGTGGGTGGCGGGTTCTGGTGCCGGGCGCGCGCATTGCGCTGGGCCAGCACGCTTGAGCGCACTTTTGCGCCAGCAGCCGGTCATCGACCAGCTTGCACGCGCCCTGCGTGATGCGCGCGTTTCGGTGATGGATCGCTGTAATTACCGCTGTGGCTATTGCATGCCGGAGGCTGAGCAAACGCGGTTGGTCACCGCAAACGGGAGCAGCGAACCAACGCGGATCAAATTTGTAGCGCCACCGCTTAAATTTCTGACACCCAGTCAGCGCATGGGCACCGACGAGCTAAAAACGCTGGTTAGCGCCCTGCTGCACCTGGGCATGCAAAAACTGCGCATCACCGGCGGCGAGCCGTTAATGCGCAAGGACTTACCCGGCATTATTCGTGCCGCCCGCAGTTTAAGCGTGCAGCTGGCGCAGCCGATTGAAATCGCGCTCACCACCAACGCCAGCCTGTTGGCGAACCAAGCGGCCGAACTTCACGCAGCCGGTTTGGATCGTTTGACCATTAGTTTAGACAGCCTTGATCCACAGCGCTTCAAAGCGCTAAGCGGTGGCCGGGGCGAGCTATCAGCGGTTTTGCGCGGCATCGACGCTGCCGAAGGTGCTGGCTTTAGCGCGATCAAATTGAACTGCGTGGTGCAAAAAAACGTCAATGAATGCGACGTATTGCCTTTATGCAAACACTTTCGCCACCGCGCGCACGTGCCGCGTTTTATTGAATATATGGACGTCGGCACCTGCAACGGTTGGCAGCCTGAGCATGTGGTTCCAAGCGCGGACTTGATTGCGCGCATCCATGCAAAATATCCAATCGAGCAAATTCAGCAGGCGACGATGGGCGAGGTCGCAACCCGCTTTCGTTATTTGGATGGCGCGGGCGAAATTGGCTTTATTTCCGCCATCAGCAGCCCATTTTGCAGAGGCTGCACGCGCGCGCGCGTGGCGGCAGACGGCAAATTATTTACCTGCCTATTTAGTGCGCACGGGCATGATTTATTGGCGCTGCTGAAAACGCACGATGCGATGTTGGTCAGCAACACCATCAAAGCTATTTGGCGGGCGCGTGCGGATCGCTATTCGGAATTGCGCGCCGAGCGCCTAGCCAACAGCGCGCCCGCAATCCATGACTCGCTAACAGAGCAAAAATCGGAGATGTATCACCTTGGCGGCTAAATTATCAGAGCAATCCATCAGTCTCGCCGACCAGGCGACACGCCAGATAAGCCATATCGACCCTGCGGGCAACCCAACTATGGTCGATGTGGCGGCCAAAGTCGTTACTGCACGCCGCGCCATTGCACAGGCGCGGGTTGAGTTCCCGGCGGACATCGGCGCGCAGCTTTTGGCCACCGGCTTTACCGGTAAAAAGGGCGCAATCCTCCACACTGCAATCATTGCCGGCGTGATGGCGGCCAAACGCACGCACGAGCTGATACCGTTTTGCCATGCGCTCAGCCTAGAACACTGCGAAATCCGCATCACGCCCGATCCGGCTGGCAATTTAGACATCGAATGCGAATGTTCTTTAAGCGCAAAAACCGGCGTGGAAATGGAGGCGCTAACCGGTGCCAGTGTTGCCGCCCTCACCATTTACGATATGACCAAGGCGCTGAGCTTAGACATTCAAATCAGCCAAGTACGTTTGCTGCAAAAAAGTGGCGGCAAACGCATGCATATAGGGAAACCATGACATTAGTAGCAATAAAAATCGTCGTGCACTATTTTGCGCGTTTACGCGAAAGCGCCGGATGCGATGCGGAAACCATCGACAGCGCCAGCGCCGATCTAGGCGAAATTTACGCCTGCTTAGACGCGCGCCACGGCTTTGGCTTCCCTCAAAGCGCGCTTAAACCCGTTTGCAATGACGCGTTGGTAAGCTGGACACACACGCTGCAAGACGGTGATGTGATTGCGTTTTTGCCGCCGTTTTCAGGTGGGTAAATGACCAGTTCGCACTTATCACTGCTGTCGCGCGGCGGCGGATTAGGCCACTGACAGCGTTAGTTTCAAACCTAGCGCCTTAGCAACCGCCTGCACATTTTCAAAGCTAGGATTACCATCAGGCGAAAGGGCTTTGTACAAGCCCGGACGTGTCAAGCCCGCATCGCGCGCAAGTGCTGTCATGTTGCGCGCACGGGCAACTGCAATGATCGCCTTAATCATCAAAGCGGGATCATTAAATTCATTGCATGCTTCTAAATAATCCGCAATGTCTTCTTCGGTTTTTAAGGTGTCAGCTGTGTCGTATCGAGTATAGCCGTCTGGGATTTTGTTCATTTATTGCTCCAATGTTGTGGCCATAGTCAACGCCGTTTCGATATCTGCGGTTTAAAACAAATTTTGCAGATTCTTCAAATCCACATTGCCACCGCTAATAATCGCGCCCACGCGTTTGCCTTTCACGTCAATCTTATTGTGCAAAATCGCGGCAACGGCAAGCGCGCCGGTGGGTTCCACAACGATTTTCAGGCGTTCCCACAGAAAAAACATCGTCTCGATTAATTCTTGATCGGTCACGCAAACAATGTCATCGACGTGCTGTTGAATCAGCTTGAAGGTGCGCTCGCACAGGGCGGTGCGGGCGCCGTCGGCAATCGTGTCGGGGTTATTGAACTGGATCAATTTGCCGGTGTGCAGGCTTTGCATGCCGTCGTTACCGGCCTGGGGTTCTACGCCGATCACTTTGCAGTTCGGCGCTAACGCACGCGCGGCAAGGGCGCAGCCGGAAAGCAGGCCGCCGCCGCCCAAACAAACCACCAATACATCTAAATTGGCGGTTTCCTCAAGCAATTCTAAGCCTGCGGTGCCTTGCCCGGCGATCACGTGCTCGTGATCGAAAGGCGGAATAAAGCTATAGCCGTGGGCTGCAAGTAGGTCAGCGGAAATCTGCTCGCGCGTGGTTTGGCTGCGGTCGTACAGCACAATATTGCCGCCGTAACCGCGCGTTGCCGCCAGCTTTACGGCGGGCGCATCTTGCGGCATCACTATGGTGGTTTGAATATCCAAAAGCTGGCCGGACAGCGCTATGGCCTGGGCGTGATTGCCGGAAGAATGCGTCAGCACGCCGCGCAGCTTTTGCGCTGCATCTAAGCGCGCCATCGCATTGTAGGCACCGCGAAACTTGAACGCGCCCATGCGCTGAAAGTTTTCGCACTTTAAAAACACGTGTGCGTTAACGCGTTGATCGAGCGTGTCGGAGCGCATGACCGGCGTGCGGTGCGCGATCCCCGTCAGCAAGGTGTGCGCACTTTGCACATCGGCGAAGCACGGCATTATTTGCGCCGGCTCAATGATTGAACTCATCACGCTAAATCCGCCGCCAGCGCGCGCCTGCGGCGGTGTCTTCAATCACCACCCCGGCAGCGGCAAATTCCTTGCGAATTTCATCGCTGCGTGTGTAATTTTTCGCGGCCCGCGCCGCTTCCCGCTCGGCGATCAAGGCATCAAAGCGGGCCGCGTCGCTATCGGACTGCTGCGCGCCTTGAAACCAAACTTGCGGATCGCTCTGCAGTAGCCCCAGCAGTTCCCCCGCCGCCAACAGGCGCGCCTTAGCGAGCGCCTTTGCCGCTACGCCTTCAGCTTTTTGCGCCTCTTTCGCTAGCGCATTCAGTTCCGCTAACGCCATCGGCGTGTTGAGATCATCGCAGAGCGCCGCCATCACTGCATCCGCGCCGATGTCACTCGCTGCCGTCACATCACTGCAAGCATCCAAAGCCGCATAAACGCGATCCAGCGTCGTTTTCGCCTGCTGCATGGTGGCATCGGAGAAATCCAGCGGCTGCCGGTAGTGGCCGCTCAGCATCCAATAGCGCAGGGCTTCGGGCCGATATTTCTCGCGCAAATCACTAATCAAATGGATGTTGCCGAGCGATTTGCTCATCTTCGCGCCATCGACAGTCAACATGCCGTTATGCAGCCAGTAATTCGCGAAAATCTTGCCGCCGTGCGCGCAGGTGCTTTGTGCAACCTCGTTTTCATGATGCGGAAACAGCAAATCATTGCCACCAGCGTGAATGTCGATGGTTTCGCCCAAATGCGCTTTGGCCATCGCCGAGCATTCAATGTGCCAGCCCGGACGGCCGCGTCCCCAGGGGCTTTCCCAGCCCGGAAGCTCCGGCGTTGACGGCTTCCACAGCACGAAATCGGCAGCATTTTTCTTGTACGGTGCCACTTCCACGCGCGCACCGGCAATCATTTCTTTTAGGCTGCGCCGACTCAATTTGCCGTAGTCGGGAAAGCTCAGCACGTCAAACAACACATGCCCAGCACCCTTATAAGCGTGGCCGCTGGCAATCAAGCTCTCGCACATTTCAATAATTTCAGCGATGTGCGCGGTGGCTTTCGGCTGCACATCCGGCAAATCAGCACCCACCGCACCCACGTCGGTCAAATAAGCCTCGGTGTAGCGCTCGGTAATCACTGAAATTGGCACACCCAGTTCGATCGCCGCTTGATTGATCTTATCGTCCACATCCGTAATGTTGCGCGCGTAAGTCACCTTCGGGTAAAGCTGTTTGAGCACGCGCGCCAGCAAACCAAACAGCACCGGTGGCCGGGCATTGCCAATGTGGGCAAAGCTGTAGACAGTGGGCCCGCAGCAATACATCGTCACATGCGCTGGGTCAATCGGTACAAACAGCTCGGTCTTGCGGGTGCGGGTGTTATAAAGTTGTAGGCTGGACATTGCGAGGTTGCGGGTCTTGGTGCTCCAGTTTAGCCGAGAATCTGGCAGCAAGTGCTTGGGCGCCCCCAATCGGGTGCGATCCAAAGTGATGTTTGACGTATCAGTTTTTTTTGAACACAATTCAAAAGAAACGTTCGCCCTGAGCCTGTTGAAGGGCAGAGCCGCGCCTTGACTAACGAAGCCGAAGCACTTTTGTGCATCACCAAGGTACACTATGAAAACCCGGCTACTACTAGGCAGTTTGTTACTTTCATTTCAGGCTTTCAGCCAGACACAACCGCAAATTGACTTGCAATTAACGTTTGAGGCGGATCCGCCCATGCCTTGGGTGGTTGGGCAAGAAGGCGAGGTCAGGTTAAGAGTGACTAACTTGTCACCGACTCTTTCTGCGCGGGCGCAGATTGGTCCTGTAGGCCCGCCGTATTCGGGCCCGACGCGTGACGAATTTCAAACACTTGTTTCCTTCGCACAAAACTGCTCACTTGTTGGCTCAGGATTGCCATTCGGCATAACTGAATATCTAGTCGGCGACATCCCGGCTGGGGAATCTCGGTTTTGCTTTGCAAGACTGCGCGCAGTGCGAAAGCGCGACGCTCCAAACGTTTCCACTTGGGTGGCTTCGCATTTTAACAATCAATCTAGCGACCCAAATCCGGCAAACAACACAGCAACAACAATACTTTCAATCGCATCGGAGCCGGTGTCAGTCCCTCTATCACCTTGGACTGCAAGCCTGATGGTTTTAGCGCTTATGGCCTTTGGCTCAGTACATTTGCGAAACAGATAGGCAGCATGCTTCGATACTTAACTGCCGTGTCGCTAGCGCGATATTGCCCCTCACCCCGATTCGTATTTGTGGTGCATACCAACTTTTACGGCGAATTGGCTTTTTGAAAAGGCGTGGAGAGGGAGCCGTTCGAGGCAGATCGCAGTGTTTAGCACCCCATCACCTTAAATTCCACGTCATGCTCTGTCGCTTCATTACTGGCGCACGATTGAAACTTAATCACGCGAAGTAGGGTCACCGGACTGTATTCTCCATTTGACTTAAAATTGTGGGTGACAATTCCGTCTCCTGATTGATTTTGAGCGAAAACCGCTACTTCGGGTGCATTTCCATGCTTTATTCCCTTCAGCGCACGCTGATGCTGTCAAAACTATTGCTCTTGCCATTACTTTTGGTGTTCAGTCAGGCCTACGCGATTGAAGACGGCGATCTATTGCCGGTTGAAGAAGCCTACATTCCAACGGTTACCGTGGCAGATGATATTGCTACGCTCAATTTTAAAATTGCGCCTGGATATTATTTATATAAAGAGCGCATTTCCATAGAGGCAGCGCGGCCTGCAGAAGTGGTAATGGGGCCGCTGGAGATGCCGACGGGGGAGGAAAAAACCGACGATTTCTTCGGCAAGATGCATGTGTTTCACAAAGACTTCGCTGGCACTTCAAAACTGACTTTCCCTGCGGCGCGCCCGGTTTTGGTTGCATTTAAGTTGAAATATCAAGGATGCGCGGACGTAGGCGTGTGTTACCCGCCGCAAATTCGCACCTTTGCGATGGATTTAGGCGGCGCAGCGGCTGCTGCTTCTGCGCAAAGTGAAAGCGCAAGTGCGAACGAAGCAACGCCAGGTATGGTGTCGGGCATTACTGACCCGGCAAGTGCTACGCCGCAAATGGATGCTGCTCCGGGCTTGCCCGCCGATCCACTCGGGCTAACGCCGAGCGCAAGCGCTGAGCCTGGCCTCATCGCCCAGTCGGACGCATTACCCGAAGCGCAAGCGTTTCGCGCCGAGGCATTAGCAACCGATGGGCAAACGATCTTAGTGCGTATCACGGCTCCAGCTGACTATTATTTATATCGTGACCAGTTCAAGTTTGTGCTGCGCAGCGATGGCGCGTCCGCTACGCCGATGTTCCCGGCCTCACAGCTTATTAAAGATGAGCATTTCGGCGACGTTGCCGTCTATTTCGGCGGCGTCGATATTGCGCTCAAGCTAACCCGTACTTCGGCGGTACCTGCCAATGCCACGCTTGATTTGGAATTTCAAGGCTGTAAAAAAGACAGCATTTGCTATCCGGTGATGCATCGCACCATCGCGCTCGCGCTGCCGTCGGCGACTACCAATGCTGCCGATATGCCCGCACCGACCATCACGCCATTGCCGACAATGCCGCAAAGCGCGGTTGCGCCATTGAACACAGGCGCTATTGCTACAGCCCCGATTCGCGAAGCGGACGCTGAAGTATTGCCGCAATTATTAACATCCAGCATTGTGATCGAGGCGATTGCACGCGCCACGGGTACGGCAAATACGGCACAAAAAGCGTCTGAGCCAGATGCCAACGTCGGACTATTACTGGCGCTGCTGCTGGCCATAGGCGGCGGCGCACTGTTGAATTTGATGCCCTGCGTGCTGCCGGTGCTGTCGCTCAAGGTGCTAGGGTTGGTTGAAAGCGGCGCGTCTGCAAAAACCGCGAAAACCCAAGCGATTTGGTACACCATAGGCGTATTAGCGTCCTTTTTTGTCCTGGGCTTGATTTTGCTCAGCTTTAAATCCGCCGGTGCCGCGCTGGGCTGGGGCTTTCAACTGCAAAACCCGCTGATCGTTGGTTTATTGGCGTTTTTACTGATTGCCATGGGCTTAAACCTGTCGGGCGTGGTGAGTTTCGGCCACAGCTTTGGCAATGTCGGCGCAAATTTAGGGTATTCCACCGCGCAAAACCCGGCGCGTAGCGCATTTTTCAATGGCGTGCTGGCCTGCATCGTCGCCACGCCCTGCACTGGCCCTGGCATGTTCACCGCGTTGGGCTATGGTTTTACGCAGTCTAATTTTGTCGCGATGTTGGTGCTGTTGGCTTTGGGTCTAGGCTTGGCGCTGCCGTTTTTGCTGATCGGCTTTATCCCGGCGTTAGCACAACGCCTACCCAAGCCGGGTGCTTGGATGGATACCTTAAAATCGTGGCTGGCTTTTCCGCTCTACATCACCGCCGTGTGGCTATTGAGCGTGTTGGGCAATCAAACCGGCATTGCCGGAATGAGCTACGCGCTCGCCGGTGCCGTGGTAATGAGTGCGGGCCTATGGTGGTGGGACAAACAGCGCTATTCGACCGCCGATAGCACTATTTTAGGCAAGTCTTTCTCGCTCGCGCTGGTCGCTGGTGCGCTGGCAATTTTGTTTAGCGCCACAAGGCTTAAAAATGACGCCCATACCGAGCTTGCCGAAGGTCAAGTGGCGTATAGCCCAAGCGCGCTTGCACAATTACGCGCCGCTGGCACACCCGTATTTGTCGATATGACCGCCGCTTGGTGCATAACCTGCAAAGTCAACGAAAAAAATGCCATCAACACTTATGCAGTAGGGCAGGCGATGCAGCAGGCGGGCATGGTGTATATGGTCGGTGACTACACCAATGGCGATCCGGCGATTACCGAGTATCTGAAAAGTTTTGGCGCGGTCGGCGTGCCGCTGTATGTGATGTATCCCAAGCGCGCCCCGCTCAATAGCGGGCCTTAGGCATCCGGTTTCTCGTCATTGCGAGCGCAGCGAAGCAATCTCCACGTAATCTGCATTCCTAAGATTGCTTCGCTGCGCTCGCAATGACGAATTCGAGCTTACTCGTACGCATATCTCCACATCAGTTTGACTGGCACACTTGGGAATCAAATTAGCGTGAACTGCTTTAATTATGAACTGGTTTAGTAAAATGGCGGAAGAGCGGCCGAACCTATTGGTTCTGATGTTGGCGTCGCTATTTGGTTTAGGCGGCTTTTTGCTGTCCAGCGCGTTTTTTTCAAACAACGATGCACTGATCGGCAGCCCCGCACCCACAACCACGCTGCGTGATCTCAACGGGACGGCATTTCAGCTGACAAAATTTCGTGGCAAGCCGCTGCTGGTGAATTTTTGGGCTACGTGGTGCCCGCCGTGCATCAAAGAAATGCCGATGCTGGATCGCGCGCACCGGGAAGGAGTTATCAACGTCGTGGCGATTGCCAGTGATGATGCAGATGAGGTGCGCGCGTTCAAAGCCACGCATCAGCTGGATTTGACCGTGGTTTTGGAGGCTGATGCAGGTGGCATCAATCGCTTATTGCAAACGCCAGACACGATTCCCTACTCGGTGTTTTTTGACGCAGCCGGCAAAGTCAGTTCAATCAAGCACGGCGCAATGTCGCAAGCGGAATTTGACGCGGAGGTTTCCAAGGCAAAAGGCTAGCGGTTTATTGATTTAACCCACCCTGGCAGCACTTGCATTCTGCCCGCATTCGCCACAATGCTAGCGGCCTTTATTTAAGACCTGCCGCATTTATGTCTAGCCTCCCCATTCTGATTAGCGATGACCAAAAAGACGTCTTGGATGCCCTCAAACTGCTGTTAAAGGGCGAAGGTTTTTTATGTGTGCCGGTGCAAAGCCCCGAGGCGGCTTTGGAAGCGCTGAAACGTCAGCCATTTTCACTGGTCATTTTGGACTTAAATTACACCCGCGACACTACCTCGGGCGCTGAAGGTATGGAGCTTTTGGGTAAAATTCGTCTGCACGATCCAGACGTCCCAGCAGTGGTGA
The DNA here is from genome assembly GCA_043754435.1 of Rhodanobacteraceae bacterium. GTDB lineage: Bacteria > Pseudomonadota > Gammaproteobacteria > Xanthomonadales > SZUA-5 > JANNYA01. The sequence goes on along the minus strand of JAYUUS010000146.1, from coordinate 44,016 downwards.
TGACGGCGTGGGGTTCGGTGGACTTGGCGGTGCAGGCCATGCGTTTGGGCGCCAATGACTTTATCGAAAAGCCTTGGGATAACTACCGGCTGATGACCATTATTCGCAGCCAGTTAGCGTTGGGCGAGGCGAAACGCAAGTCGAAAAAGCTTGAGCGCGAGAACGAAATTTTGCGTGGGGATGATGCCGAATTCATCGCCAAATCACCGGCCATGAAGCACGTTTTAGAAATGGTGACGCGCGTAGCACCGTCGGACGCGAATGTGTTGCTAACGGGTGAAAACGGCACCGGTAAAAGCATGTTGGCGCAGTTTATTCATGCGCGCTCAGGGCGTTCAAACAAGGCATTTGTGAAGGTCAATATGGGCGCAATTCCTGAGACTTTGTTTGAAAGCGAAATGTTTGGGCACGTCAAAGGCGCGTTTACTGATGCCAAAGGTGACCGGCTCGGGCGCTTTGAGTTGGCCGAAGGCGGCTCGCTTTTTTTAGATGAAGTGGCGAACATGAACTTGGCACAGCAGGCGAAATTATTGCGCGTGCTAGAAGAGCGCGAATACGAAAAAGTCGGCTCTTCACGCACGCAAAAGGCGGATATTCGCTTGATTAGCGCCACGAACGCCGAGCTTGAGCGCGCCGTGACCGGGGGTTTATTCCGCCAAGATTTATTGTTTCGCATCAATACGGTCGAGATTTGTCTGCCGCCGATGCGTGATCGCCGCGAAGATATTGTGCCGATGGCGGAAAGCTATCTTCGCTCGCACGCGCGCCGCTATGGCAAATTGGGCTTAAGCCTTGAGCAAACTGCGCTTGATGCGCTGCTGCGCTATAGCTGGCCGGGCAATGTGCGTGAGCTCAATCACGTCTTGGAACGCGCCGTACTTTTGTGCAGCGGCAATCATATTACCGCTGGCGACTTGCAGCTCCAGGTCGGTGCCAATACCGCTCCGCCCGCCAGAGTCCTGGATCACATGACGCTAGAGGATGCTGAACAATTGCTGGTGCGCCAAGCGCTGGACCGTTACAGCGGCAATATTATGCAGGCCGCCGAGCATTTAGGGCTGTCGCGCAGTGCGCTATATCGGCGCTTAGAGAAATTTGGCATGTCCACTGCGGGTATGGGTGTGGACGAGGGTTAGCTACATCAAAATGCTCGCTTATGGCGAAAGCTGCGGGCAGAATCACCCTATGACTAACGGCCCAGTTCTAATTTTTGGTGGCACCTTTGATCCCATTCATTTGGGGCATTTGCGCGTGTGTTTGGAAGCGGGCGAGGCTTTAGCGGCGGACGAGGTTTGGCTGTTGCCTTCGGCGATGCCGCCGAATCGCGCCCAGCCCGAGGTGGGTGCTGCGCCACGCGCGCAGATGTTAGAGCGTGCACTTGAAGGGCAAAGCTTGATGCGCTCAGATTTGCGTGAGCTGCTGCGCCAACAAGCCGGCCAACCCAGCTATACGATCGACACGCTGCGCGAATTACGCACTGAGATTGGTGCCACGCGGCCATTAGTTTGGTTGATGGGTGCAGACCAGTTGGCGCGCTTGGATACCTGGAAAGAGTGGCAACGCTTGCTTGATTTCGCGCACATAGCGGTGCTGTCACGCCCTAATTCTGCGACACCGCCGCATCATGTCGATGCCTTCCTACGCGCACACCGCGCGCCCAAAAGCAGTTTAAACACCGCGCCTGCTGGGTTTTTAGTCGGCATCGAGGTCAGCCAATTAGCCATTTCAGCGACGAAAGTGCGCGCCATATTGAAATCCGGGCAATCGGCAAAGTATTTGGTGCCTGATTCAGTATTGGATTACATCGCCGAGCATCGTTTGTATCGAGTTGCACCTTAATTTTCTAATTTTAGTGCCAGTGTTGAAACTTCTGAATGTGGACTCGCTATTCCTTGAGCGCATATATACCTGGTAAATTGCGCCCCAGCTCGCGATAGTCCATACCAAAGCCAAAAACATAGCGGTCTGGAACTTCTAGGCCAATGTAGTCGGCTTTTAAACCGGGCACGCGGCGGTCATGCCGCTTGATGGTCAGTACGGCAATTTTGACATCACGTGCCCCTTCATCGAAGCAATAGCGGCGCAATTCTTCTAGGGTATAGCCCTCATCCAAAATATCGTCGACCAAAATGACGATACGGTTTTTCAAATTGCAGCGTGGCTTGGCGATCCAGTGCAAGCTACCGCCTTCAATGGCACCGCGATAGCGCGTGGCGTGTGCGTAGTCGAAAATCAGATCCAGATCAATCCTGGGCGCTAAACAGCCGCCAATCAGCAGGCCGCCGGTCAAAATCGTCATGTAAATCGGGCGTTCTCCGGCTAAATCAGCGGTGATTTCTGCCGCCATGCGGGTCATCGCTGCATCAATGGCGAGCCAGTCAAAAATCAACTCACGATCAGTGGGAATGGTAATGCCTTGATCGCTCATGCGGTTTCCAAAAGTTGCGCCGACGCCGAAGGTAGCGCCGAATTTGCCAAAGGTAGCACCGGATTTAAAAGTTTTGCTAAGTGCTCCTGCATGAGGGCGAATTTTGCGCTGTCAATCATGCGTTTTGCGCGCGCAACACGGCTGGCGCGCAAGGTTTTCACCAGCCCCCGTTTTGCGGGTTTTCCGATTGTGCCCAATGCCATCACCTCAGCAGTTGCTTGCGCGGAGCAAACCAGGATCAAATCGCATCCGGCTTGATAGTGGCGCACGATCCGATCTTTTAATGACCCAACGTTTGCACCACCCAGCATGCCTACGTCATCAGAAAAAATGACGCCGCTAAATTCCAGCTGCGCACGCAACACGGTTTTCAGCCAATGCTTCGAATAGCCCGCTGCTTCCAGATCGACTTTCGGGTAGCTTACGTGCGCGGTCATAATGGCTTTGGCCCCGGCTAAAATGCCGGCGGCGAAGGGCAATAGGTCGGCGGCGAAAATTTCTGGTGCTGCGCGCTCATCGCTCGCCAAGTCAAAATGAGTGTCGGCTTTGACCGTGCCGTGCCCAGGAAAATGCTTGAGTGTGGCGGCCATGCCCTGCGCTTGTAGCGTTGCGGCGTACAGCATCGTGAGTTCGGCGCAGACTTCAGGTTTATCCGAAAACGCGCGATCCGCAATCGCTAAATTCCCGCGCTTAAGATCGGCCACCGGTGCAAAGCTAAGATCAATACCGGTGCTTAGAATATCCAGCGCCATCAGTTTGGCATGCAGCACGCACGCGCGCCGCGCCGCGCCCGGTTTGCGTGCGTGCAGTGCGCCAATATGCGCCAATGCGGACAGGGCGACAAAGCCCTCGCGAAAGCGTTGCACCCGACCGCCTTCTTGGTCGACACAGACAATCAAATTCTTGCGTACCGTGCGAATCGCTGCCACCAGCGCAATAATCTGCGCGCGGCTGGCAAAATTGCGACTAAACAAAATCACCCCCGCGACATCTTTACGCGCCAACCATTCGGCTTCATTTGGCTGCAATGCCAAGCCAGCCAGCCCAATCACTAAACTCATGCTGCGCTCCCTTCGTTAGCCTGCTTTTGCCAGCGGCAAAATGACTCTGTGACTAAGTTTGAGTTGTAATAGCGCGCATCGTCAGTGACTTCCACGCCCAGCCAAGCAGGCCGTGCAAATTCTTGATCCACCGATTTCAGCTCGACTTCCGCGACCGTCAAGCCAAGGTTGTCGCCCTCAAACACATCAATTTCGAAGGTTAACTCCGCCCCGCTAATATCGGTGTGGCGTACGTAATGCCGGGTTTTAACAATGGCTGAGCCGTCGGCAAAATTGCTCAATAGCGTGGCCGCATCGCTGAGCGGCACTGGATATTCAAATTCCTGGCGCACCGCACCCAATTCGCGGCTTTTGATATTCAAAAAAGCGGAATTTTCCGCCACGCGCACACGTATAGAACAATGCGTGCCGCCCAAATAGCCCTGCGCCATTTTTTCCGACTTTTGCACCAATGCGCGCCAATCATCGTTGACAACTAAAAATTTGCGTTCAATTTCGATGCCCATTATGCGCGCTCAAACAGTGCCATCGACTCGACGTGGCTGGTGTGCGTAAACATATCCATAATCCCAGCGGCTTTGAGCTTAAAGCCGTGTGTGTGGACGAGAACTTCGGTGTCGCGTGCCAAGGTCGCCGGGTTGCACGATACATAAACCACGCGCTGCACGCTGGGGCCGGGCAAATATTTTAGAACGCCTTCAGCACCCGCGCGCGGTGGGTCGAGCAAGATTTTGTCATAGTTCGCGCGCGCCCAATTGGCTTGGCTTTGCTCCAAAAATAAATCCGCCACAGCATAGTCAACATTCGCCAACAGACCGTGCGCCTCAGCATTTTCACGTGCCCGCGCCACCAAACCAGCGTCGCCTTCAACGCCTGTTACCACGGCACCCGAGCGCGCCAGCGGCAGCGTAAAATTTCCTAAACCGCAAAATAAATCAAGCACGCGCTCACCAGCGCTGGGTGCCAACAAGCCGAGCGCTTGTTGCACCATTTTGCGATTCAGGCCAAAGTTGACTTGGGTAAAATCCAGCGGGCGATAGTTCACGCGCACGTCAAACTCGGGCAAGGTGTAATGCAATCCTGCGCTCGCGTCATTCAGTGGGTAGATGCTGTCGTTGCCCTTGGGCTGTAGCCACATTTGAAAGTCGTGCAGCGCGCCAAATGCGAGCAGCTTTTCCACATCACTCGGGCTGAGCGGGCTTAAGTTGCGAAACACCAATGCGGCAGATTCCTCCGCAATCGCCACTTCGATTTGGGCGATTTGCTTGCGCACGCTTAAGCTTTCGATCAAACGCGCTAAATCGGCAATGCGATCGCCAATTTTTGGGTGCAAAGTCTCGCAGCGGCGCAAGTCTGCGACGAAGCGCCCGTCAAGCTCGCGAAACCCGACCAGCACTTTGCCTTTCTTAGCCACATCTTTAACGCTTAAACGCGCCTTGCGCCGATAGCCGAATTCCGCGTCAAAAAGCGGTGCCAGCAGTCGTTCTGGCTCCACACGGCCGATTTTTTTGAGATCCTGCAGCAGCATGTTTTGCTTGAACGCCAGTTGCCCGGCCTGTGAAAAATGCTGCAGGCTACAGCCCGCGCAGCCACCGAAATGCTCGCACTTGGGTATTACACGTTCTGGGCTGGCACGCAAAATTTCAGCAGCCACGCCATGATCGAAGCTTTTTCCATGGTGCAGATGCTCACCGCGCACCCGTTCACCCGGCAATGCACCGCTGATAAACGCAACTTTATCGTTTAAGCGCCCCACACCCCGCGCGTCGTGGCTCAAATCATCAATGTCTATTTCAAACGCTGGCAAGGCAAATCCTTAAGGCACATAGGGGTGCCAAAAATTTAAGCGCGGAGTATGGCCTAAGTGGGTGGATTTAGTCGAAACTGCAGTATCAGCGGAGTTCATCGTTCAATGTCAAACAGCCCAATTCGAATACTCGCCGTCGATGATGTCGCGATGAACTTAACCCTGCTCAGCGAGCTACTAAGCGCGGCTGGCTTTGAGGTTGATACTGCTTTGAGCGCGCGTGAAGGCTTAGCGCTCGCGCATAAAAATTACTATGCGCTGCTGCTGCTTGACATTCAACTGCCCGATTTTAATGGTGACGTGCTGCTCCAGCGAATGCGCGCAGATTCTACGGCGCTTTCAACTGCAAGCCCCGCGTTTGCGCTGACGGGCGAGCTGAGTGCGGCGCTTAGGGCAAGCCTGTTGCAAGCAGGGTTTATGGAAGTTTTTGCAAAACCTTGGTCGGCCAGCGCGATCATTGCTGCAGTACGGCAGGCGACGGGCACGATCAGCACCGCACTGGATGCGAATAAGCAAAACGCTTCGAGCGAGGCCATATTTGATCGCGCTATCGCGCTAAAAACCACCGGTGGCGATGAAAAGCTAATGCTAAAACTGCGGGCGATGCTGGTCACGGAGTTGATAAGTAAAGGCGACATGCTGCGCCAAGCATTTGAACAAAACGATGCTGTAGCTTTAAGCGAGCTGCGGCACAAGTTGGCGGGCGCTGCGGGCTTTACCGGCGCGGTTGCATTATCTGCAGCATTAACACAACTGAAGGCTGAGTCTAATGAGGCGTCAATTGCGGCGGTTGAGTCCGCAATTTCAGCCATCATTGCTGCATCAAACTAGTTTTTTAGGGAATTAAGCTTTTTCGGAAACCATGGAATCAGCGGGCTGGTAGTGCGCTGATAATTGCGATAATCCTCACCCCGCGAACGCAGCGATTGCGCTTCGACGAACGGAATGCCCGTCACCCAGCAGAGCGTCACTAACATCGTGATGGGCCCAATCAATGCCCACGCCGCACCCGCTGCGCCAATGGCAAAACAGCAGTAGCTAAACCAATGTAGCCATTCAAAAAAATAATTCGGGTGGCGCGAATAGCGCCAAAGGCCGCTGCGGCAAGTCTTACCGCGATTAGCAGAATTTTTGCGGAAACTGGCAAGCTGCGCATCACTTAAAGACTCGCCGCCGATGCTGATCATCCATACGGCAATTCCCGCCAATATCCAAGGTGTAAACCCAGCGGTGGGATTTTGCGCTGCAACGTGAAACGGCACAGAAAACAGTAACACCAACAAAACCTGCCCCTGAAAAAAAAGGAAAAACTTCCACTGCGAGCCTTTCCAATGTGCACGCAAAAACGCGTACCTGCCATCTTCCGGTTCGCTCAAAACGCGCGCAAGTAAATGGCTTGCTAGGCGAAAACCCCAAATTGCGCCCAATAAAGCGACCATCATTCTAGGCACGATTGCGCCTTCCCCCACGGCACCGTAATAAAGCGCAGCAAATGCTAAACAGCATGCCCAAGTAATATCCACGATGCCGGCATTCAAGCGCTGGCGCTGCCAGGCCCAGCTGCCAATCATTGCAATACTGGTAAAGCCAGCGACGACGGCGGCATCTTTGACAAATACGGTTAAGTCCACAGCGATCCTTCAAAAAGACTCCGCAAGTTATGCACTCACGCGGGTAAAGCCTAAGCGGCTTTGCGCTGCAAATTTAACCCGATGTTTAGTAACAGCGGCGTCATGATCGCCCACACTAACGCTAACGCGCCGTAAACATGCAGCGGTGGCGCAGTGAAAACAGCGGCTTTCCAAACGTTTGCAGCGACGTAATACGCCAGTGGCCCGCCAAAAAACCCGAAAATCACGGCCCAAACAGGACGCGTTTGGAAAAATGCCATCGAATGATTAAGCGTCAAGGCGAAACTCGCCCAGAGCGTCAAGATCCAAATGGGCGCGAAATTCACCCACGGCACCGGCTGCTCAAAGCGTAAAAGCCCCAGCTGCAACAATACGCTATCGGCAATAAAACCCAGAATCACACTGATGACAAGCAGCTGAGCATCGGCTTTTCGGCAGGTCGAAATTGAGAAATGATAAATCAGGAACACCGCAAGCACCGGCAAACCTAACCACCAATAGCCGCGTCCAGCGCCGCCGACCGATGCTAGCCAAACCGCCTGAAAAAAAACAACATTCAACAAAGTTTTCAAATAACCCTCACGTCCTTGTGGTTCAGCGCTACGGCAATTGGCGTTATATCTGACAATTTAAGTCTGGCAAGTACTGCGTTCTGGTATTGCGCGGCCGCGCAAAAAGCAACTGCACGTCACCAATCGAGCGCTCAATAAAGCCACCTTCGCAATACGCCAAATAATAGTTCCACATGCGAATGAAACGCGCGTCGAAGCCAAGTTCGCGCACTTTTGCAAGGTGCGCGTTGAAACGTTCCCGCCATGCGCACAACGTTAACGCATAGCTCGGGCCTATGTCTTCTAAATGCACTAGCTTCATGTCGCTAGCCTCAGTGCAAGCACCTAGCATGGCGGTGATAGAGGGAATAAAGCTGCCGGGAAAGATATAGCGCTTGATAAAATCAACGTCTTTCAAGGCTTGCGCGTAGCGGCTGTCTTCAATGGTAATCGCTTGCACCAGCGCCAAGCCATCGGGTTTAAGCAAGCTAGCAATCTTGCCAAAATAGGTATTAAGGTATTGATGCCCGATCGCTTCAATCATTTCAATCGAAACGACTTTATCAAAGCTACCCGTCAACGCCCGATAGTCCTGTTTGATTACACTGATCTGCCCGGTTAAACCGGCCTCAGCGACGCGCGCGGTGGCAAGCTGAAATTGTTCTTCGCTGATTGTTGTCGTGGTGATTTTGCAGCCATAATTTTGCGCTGCATACACCGCAAAGCCACCCCAGCCGGTGCCAATTTCCAACAGGTGGTCGCCGGGCTTAAGCGCTAGCTTTTGGCAGATTCGATCAAGCTTGCGCACCGCTGCCACTTCTAGAGTGTCGTCAACACGCTCGTAAACCGCACACGAATACATCATCGTTGGATCTAAAAACGTTTTGAACAGCGCGTTCGATAAATCATAGTGCTCAGAAATATTGCGTTGGCTGCCGGTATGAGTATTGCGGCGCTTTTGGTGCCAAGCACGCAGCAGCCATTGACCAAACTTCGCCAAACCGCCCTCCATACGATCTAAAATATCGCGATTGCGCACGAAAATTCGCACGAGTGCGACAACATCGTCGACCACCCAATGCCCGTCCATAAAACTTTCAGCGACGCCTACGCTGCCATTAGTGGCAACCGAGGTCCACATTTGCGGATTTAAGATTCGGATATGCGCGCGCAATACGTCAGTGCCCGCACCATCGCCAAAACTCATTGTCTCGGGACCTTCGCTGATACTGAGCGCACATTCTTTAATTTGCACCAGTTTCTTGCATAGCGCGCGCTTCAACGCACTTTGTGAGGCCACCTTGAGTTCGCAGCGCGCAGCGGCAAATTCGCTACCGGGTAAATCGAAGGGTTTGGCTAAACTAGATTCATTCATGGGTGGCGTTTAAAAATGGATGGAGCGTACAGTTGAGGGTGGCTTGCATATTCAAACATATTTAAATCACTCGGTTCGTTTTACAGAAAACGCATCCGTTTTACAAAAAGTACTGACAGATTACCGACACATCGACAGATGCAAATATGTAACAGGCTTTATGGCAATTTCGGGTGATCGAAAAACGGGTTTTTTTTCCAACGTATCAAAAGTGCGTGCCAATAAATTTTTATGAGCACGCCCAATGTGATGAATGGGAAACGCAACAGCGCGCTGGCTAGATTCACTCCGGTCAATTCTTTGCGCCCTAAAACTAGGGTGGTATCAAATTGTCTTAACGTTTTAATGGCTGAATCGTCAGTCGGCGCAAGCACGTCCATATGCACCCGAAGGTTTGCATCGGGTTTTTGAAAGCGCCAGTCATAGCCTAGGCCCATCGGTAAAAACGGCGACACATGAAACTTCTTGTCGAACTCCCAACGCCAAACGCTGCCGTGCTGGCGCGCAGTACGCACCGGCAAAACATAGGCAAAGCGTTCACGCCAGGGTGTGTTGGTTATTTCCGCGACAATACTGTGCAGCGTTTCGCCATCAGCTTCAAAACAATAGTAGAAGCAAACCGGATTAAAACTTAAGCCGAAATAGCGTAAATGCGCCAATAAGCGCACGGGCCCGTTTGGGCGTTCGCCGGTTGCGGCTTCAACGCGATCCAACACAGCGGTTTTCAGTGGCACATTCGCTGGGCCTAAAAAATCGCTACGCCGATATTCCACCAAGTTGCGCCGATTGCTCGACCAAAACCACCGGCCACGATAGATTTGATCCAGCTCGTCTAGATCCAAATAGCTCATATAGATCGCGTAGTTAAATCCGTGCGGCACCGGGAAATAGCGGCGGTGGCGGATAGTGCCGACATACAGGCACGAATTTAACGTGCCAGAATCTTCCTTACTGGCGCTTACCCGCGCTACTTGAGCGCCTGTTAACACCGGCTAAGCCCAGCCGGAATCTAGCATCTCAGCCACTTCAACCGCTGAGCGCAAGCCGTCCTCGTGAAAGCCAAAACCCCAGTACGCACCGCAATAAAAGCTGCGCCCTAAGCTGTTCGGTATATTCGGGGCACTTGCGTTGACGCCGTTAATTTCCGCGCGGCGTTTTTGTGCCTGCACGGTTTCATGCGTGTAAATCGGGTGTTCATAGCGCAGCCGCTTTAGGATTTTTGCGGGGTCAATGCGGTCATTACAGTTCAAGCTCACCAAAAACTCCACCGGCGCATTAATGCTTTGCAACAAATTCATCCAATACGTCACCGTGCACTTCTGATTGGAATTTTCATCGGCAGCGATATGCGCATTCCACGCGGCCCAGGCCTTGCGCCGTTTGGGCATGATTGAGGTGTCGGTATGCAGCAGCACATCATTCGCCTGAAAACGCAGCGCACCCAGCACTGCGCGTTCCGCATTGGAGGGTTCGCTCAGCATTTTGAGCGCTTGATCGCTGTGGCAGGCGAACACCACATGATCAAAACGCTCAGTTTCCTGATTGACCTTAATCGTTACGCCACTAGCATCACGCTGCACCTGCTGCACCGGGCTGTTTAACCGAACGGGTTGTTTCAATTTTGCCAACAACGCGCGGGTGTAGCTTTGCGAGCCACCTTTCACCACGCGCCAGGGCGGGCGGGTGCTGTCGGTATTGAGCATGTGGTGATTCGCCATAAACTGCGCCAGATATTTCGCCGGAAACGCTTCAATGCCAATGCCAGGGGATGACCACAGTGCAGAGGCGATTGGGATCAAATGATCTTGTGCGAAGATCTCGCTGTACCCTTCAGACTTTAGATATTCGCCAACCGTTGGCCCAGGATCCGGCATTGTCAATAATGGGTGTGGCGTTCGATAAAATCGCTTTAAATCACGGATAAGCTGCCAAAAACGCGGGCTGAGTAAGTTACTGCGCTGCGCAAAAAGCTGATTGACTGTGGTGGCGTTATATTCCAAACCGCTGCGTTCGTTTTTCACGCCAAAACCCATCAGTGTCGGCTGATCCGCCACACCCAACTCGCTCAAAAGGCGGACGAAATTGGGGTAGTGATTCGGATTAAACACAATAAAGCCAGTGTCGACCTGATAGCTCTGGGTGCCCACAGCGATGCTGTGCGTATGTGTATGGCCACCTGCGTAGTCGTTGGCTTCAAATGCCGAAACCTCGTGGCGGCGCTGCAATAGATAGGCGCAGCCCAGCCCAGAAATGCCGCTGCCAATAACCGCTATTTTTGCCATTGGGTTTAAATATACCAGTGCATATTAATGTAGGATTTAAGCCCAAACCAGATGGCTTTAAGATCAACTATTTGGCCAGCTTCGATTTTTCACGCGCAGCAATATGCGCATTTTTGAAGTTCTCCGGGACGCTCTTCAAATCCCAAATCAGCCCCATCCAACTCAGCACCTTGAGGCCGTAAAAGGTTAAGTCGTACTCCCACCAAAAAAATCCCTGGCGCACTGAGCCTGGATAATGGTGGTGATTATTGTGCCAGCCCTCGCCTAAGGTAATGATTGCTAAAAACCAGTTGTTTCGGGAATCATCGTTGGTCTTGTAGCGCCGAGTACCCCATACATGGGAAAGCGAATTGATCGTCACCGTGCCATGAAACAGCGCCACCGTGGACACAAAAAAGCCCCAAATCAACATCTGCGGGCCATTGGTACCAAGACTTGGTACGTATTTTTCAAGGAAAATCCCCAAGCCCAGCATGAAGCCACCGAGCACAAAAGGCATGATCAGATCAAAGCGATCCAGTAGTTTGAGCTCTGGGAACTTAACTAAGTCGGGAATCTGCGCCTCATTGGTACGAAAAGCGCTTTTTCCCATGATCCAGCCCATGTGACTCCACCAGAACCCGTGCTGCACAGGCGAATGGAAATCTTGCGGCTGGTCAGAGGTTTTGTGGTGGTGCCGGTGATTAGCGGCCCACCAAAGCGGGCCACGCTGCGCGCTAGATGCGCCCCATAGGCCCATCACTAGCTGAAAAGCGCGGGAAGTTTTAAAGCTCTTGTGGGAAAAGTAGCGGTGATAAAACCCGGTGATCGCGAACATACGCAACACATAAAACAGTGCGGCAACACCGACAGAAACCCAGCTAAATCCGACAAAAAACACTCCCAAACACATCAAATGCACGCCAATAAACGGCAGCGTTCGGATTAAATCAATCTTGTCTTCCGTGATCGAAACCGGCACTTCATCAACGGCCGTATCAAACCAACGCTTGAATGCAACAGTCAAACTGCGGCGAACGGAGCGCGTTCTGTCAACCGTATTGCTCAGGCCTTGCTTGGAGTTTGCGGAAATTTGTGAAGTGAGTTGGGCCATGCTGGCACCAATCTGTGTTTTTGCCATTGAAGCTCGATCACAGGCGCTGTTAAAGGAGTCGCCAACCATTTCCTTCGCCTGTGAAACGCTCTTTTCAACAGAATGTACAGCATCATCAACAGCCTGTTGCACATGCGCGAGCACCTGCTCGGGTGAAGGGGTAGTGGAATTGGTAACCATAGGATTGTTTGACATCAGTTTTCACCCTGTTCGCGTGGTTCAATTTCTACGCTAGTTTTTACCGAAGTGGAGATGAAGCAGGCGCGATGAGCGCGTTCATGCAGCATCGCCAGTTGTTCACTATCCGGCACGCCCGCTTCGGAGCCTGCAAAAAACTGCACGAGTGGGCGCAGTACAACGCGCGTCATACAAACTTTGCCCTCAAGATTTTTATCTAGATAGCCGACCGCATCATCATCATAGCTTTCAACGATAAAGCCCCTAACCGAGCAGATCGCTAGAAAGGTCAACATGTGACAAGACGATAGCGATGCGGTGAATGCGGCTTCGGGATCCAAATTCGCCGGATTACCACCGTAAGCCGCCGCTGCAGATCCTTCGATTTTGCGACCGTTTGGAAATTCTATCGAATGATCACGGCTGTATTCTTTTTGCAAGAAGTCGCCACCGGTATTCGTCCAGCGGATAGAAGCTGAGTGCTCTGACATGATATTTTTAATGACGTTAAGGTAAAACTTTAAGCCGTTTTCCAACCCGCACGAACGCGCTGACCGCACGCTCAAGTTGCGAAATCGAGTGCGCCGCCGAGATTTGCACGCGGATGCGCGCTTGGCCTTTGGCAACAACGGGGAAGAAAAAGCCGATGACATAAATCCCTTCTTTGAGAAGTTCGCCAGCGAATTGTTGGGCGAGTTTTGCGTCATACAGCATCACCGGCGTGATTGGATGCACGCCCGGTTTAAGATCGAAGCCTGCAGCGGTCATCGCCGTGCGAAAATAGGCGGTGTTTTCGGTAATGCGCTGACGTGCTTGTCCGCCGAATTCATCATTACTTAGCAGCTCAAACACTTTTAAGCTCGCTGCCACCACAGCAGGCGGCAAAGAATTCGAAAAAAGATACGGTCGGGAACGTTGTCGTAGCAATTCAATCACATTCTTACGGCCGGTGGTGAAACCCCCGAGTGCGCCCCCCAAGGCTTTTCCAAGGGTGCCTGTGAAAATATCGATTTGATCGTGCACACCATGAAATTCAGCGCTTCCGCGTCCGCTAGCGCCCAAAAACCCGGTGGCATGACATTCATCTATATGCACCAGCACATCATATTTTTTGGCAAGGCGGGTAATTTGATCTAACGGTGCAATGGAGCCATCCATGCTGAATGAACCGTCGGTGGTGATTAACCGGGTTCGACAGCCTTGTGCCGCAATCAACTGCGCTTCCAGATCCGCCATATCACAATTCGCGTACCGAAATCGCTGTGCTTTGCACAAACGCACGCCATCAATAATTGAGGCGTGGTTCAGAGCATCAGAAATAACCGCGTCTTGCTCATTTAGCAGCGGCTCAAAAAGGCCGCCATTAGCATCAAAGCACGCCGCATACAAAATCGTATCTTCAGTACCAAAATAATCCGCAATCGCTGTTTCTAGCTGCTTATGCAAATCCTGGGTGCCACAAATAAACCGCACCGAGGCCATGCCGAAGCCATGACTATCCAACGCATCCTTGGCAGCCTGAATGACTTCTGAGTTGTCACTGAGGCCGAGGTAATTATTCGCGCAAAAGTTTAATACCTGCGTGCCATCGCTAAGAGTAATTTCCGTTGCTTGGCTTGAAACGATGATGCGCTCGCGCTTGAACAAACCAGCACCGTCAATTTCTGCAAGCTCGGCGTCAATACGATCAGAAAAATTCATAGGCTAGACTCATTCATGCACATAGTTTACCACGATACGACTAATGAAAAAAAAGCGGCGTCCGAAGACGCCGCTCTCAGATTGGTGCTGACCGTAAAAACTATTCGGTGGGCACGTAAACGTTGGTTTCAAACTGCGCTTCGGGCGTGCCAGCTGGGCTTAAATACTCAGCATAGATATGACGGCCACTTTCCAAAGGTGACAAACGCACATCATGTACGGCTGCATAAGCTAAAATTTTGTCTTTGGTTTGCCCAGGTAAATGCCAGTTATCGCGAATGCCTAAGTGCTTTGCCACCAAATACTTTCCGCCGGCAGTGGTAATTGCTTTGACGTCATCAGAAAGCTTGATGCCATCGATTTTGTCGACCGGGATAGTGGTTTCAAACACGACGATATAATTCACTGGGTCGCGCGAGATTTCCACGAACTGTGGCGTTTGAGCAGTCAACTTATTTGCGGTAATGACCTTTTCAATGGTCTCAAACGCAACTTGACGATCACGTGGAACATTCAACGGCTGCGTGGAATAACCCTTTGCGGTGCTGGTCAACTGCAATGCGGGCGTAGGAAGCACGACCTTTTCTTCAACGGCTGCTTCCGCATAATCTGCAGCATAGGGGGAGTTTTCTAACGTCGCCTTCAAACTCGCTAGACCTAAATTGAGTTTATCGCCTTGCTCTGAATCTAAGTAGAGCCCCTTATATCGCTCCAATAGGCCATTGAATTCAGTCTCGAAAGCCATGGACACTTTGACACCTACAGCCATAGGTTCGATTTTAATAGTGCTTATGCCTTTACGCTTGCCCAGATCCATTTTTAGCCTGACAAGCTTTTCCGGCTCACCGCCCGCCATGATTTCTTGTGAACCATTTCCTAAAACGGCTGACGTCCAGTAGGCTTTTGAACCTTCGCCATCCTGTAGCTCGGAAAACTCAATTGCAGCATCCGGGTCTTTGTAAGTCCAGGGTTGCCAAGCGGAAAAACGTCGCGTCGAATTGACCATGTCATAGACGTGGATCGCGGGACGCTCAATTTCGATATGCCGCTCGATTATGCCTTTACTGGGCAACGCAAAACCTAAGCACACAAAAAAGAGGGCAGAGATAGCCAACGCTATGAGAAGTTCAATCAAAGAACGCATTGAGCGGAAATCCTTGTACGGTTCAATTTAGAATATGTTTGAAAAAAATGCGTCTGGAAAAAATAGGGGTAAAAAAATTCAGGTATTCCAAAACGCGAGCATCGACTCTAATCTTACTTGGCTTAGCGTCGTGCGGCTAGCGAATTAGCAGATCAATAAAATAAAGTTTTGGTAGCGATGTTTAAATCTAAACTTCTTCAGCGATGCGTCTTAAGCGATTGCAGCGGCGTACGTTGCTGCATCCATTAATCTAGCTAATGGATCACTGCCTTCGGGTTGCAGTTTGAACATCCACCCCTTGCCATAGCAATCAGAGTTGATTGTTTCCGGTGCATCGCTCAAGGATGCGTTCACGGCAATTACGGTGCCAGCAATAGGTGAGTAGACGTCACTCGCCGCTTTGACACTTTCTACCACAGCTGCCGCCGTACCCGCTGCTAAAACTTTGCCAACCGCCGGCAGTTCAACAAAAACTAACTCACCCAACGCTTCTTGCGCATGTTCAGAAATGCCTATTGTGACACTGCCGTCCGACTCTAATCTGGCCCACTCATGTGACTTGAGATAGCGCAGGTTGGCGTTTACGTCGCTCATAGACTCATCACTTCTGGGTTCAGGGGTGCGCAGTGTACCTAGGGCGCACGCCAAAAAACAGCAAACCCCGCGATTACTCGCAGGGTTTGCATGATTTTACTGAGCTAAAACAGCCTAAATATCTTAAAGGCCTTGCCAATTAATTGCGTGGCGGCTCTTGGGGTTGCAGTTCATAACTTGGTTGCGCATCACTTTCGTCCTGCGATTCCTCGTTGCTCGGCTGCGTGTTGCGCTGCTCTTGCGGCGCTTCATAAGCAGGCTGCTCATAGCTTTGCTCCTGCGGCGCTTCATAAGCAGGTTGCTCGTCACGCTGCTGCTCCTGCGGCGCTTCGTAAGCAGGCTGCTCTTCGCGTGCCTGCTCCTGATACGCAGGTTGCTCGTAGCTAGGCTCCTTTTGATCTTGATATGGCTCTTGATATGTAGGCTGTATTTCCTGATTTACAGGCTCTGCATATAGCGGCTGCACTTCTTTTTGCGCTTCGTTTTCAGAGGCGATCGGCTCTATTGGTTGCACCGGATCGAGACTCCCCGATACCGGCTCGGAAAAGCCGGGGGTTTTTTCAACTGAGCTATCAACAGGTTGCTGTGCTACGGGTTGGGCCTCCACTGGCGTAATTGCTTCCCCTGGCGTTGGCTGAGGCAAGCCGGGCACCTCAAATACCGGTTCGTTTGCGGCGACTGGCAACATTTCTTGAACGGGGACTTCCTTGACCATTTCTACGGGTGCCGTGATACCTGCATCCGCAATTTGCTGCGTGCTGATTTCATTGCCTGCGAACACGGCGGGCGCAGCAACTTGTTGCGATAGTTGCACAGCTGCTTGTTGAGCAGTGGGCAAGCCCCCGCCACCGTTGTTTACAATATTATTGTTG
Organism: Rhodanobacteraceae bacterium; assembly: GCA_043754435.1. Taxonomy (GTDB): domain Bacteria; phylum Pseudomonadota; class Gammaproteobacteria; order Xanthomonadales; family SZUA-5; genus JANNYA01. The sequence continues at coordinate 27,300 of JAYUUS010000146.1, read as the reverse complement.
GTGTAATAGTTGTTATTGACGATCACTATGTTGTTAACCACTGTGTAGGAATAACACGGTGCAATATAGACTGCGGGCAATCCAGAACGGTAATAGTCACTATTCCAGCCCGAACCGTAGCGAATGTATTGCGGCTCGTAGTAGCGGAAATTGATCGAGCGATAGAATCGGTTTGATCCCCAGAAATCGTCGAAATCATCCCACATCGAGTTATAGGCATAGCCGTAATCAAACAGCGCCGTACGTCGACCGTAATAGCTGGAGTAAAACCAGTCGTAGTCGCGCACCGTGTAATAGCCATCATAAGGCGAGAAAAAGTCAAAGAAGTAAAACAAATCGCCGCGCCAAGAATTTAAGCTGCTGAACGCGTAAATTGAGTTACGGCGAGGATCAGCACCGTAAACACGGCCGTAACGATCCACTGTGTAAGCCCAGCCGCTGGAGGGCTCTAAGAACCAAACTTCGCCGTTGCTGAGCACGGAATAGCTTGAATGCGTACGCGAATCGACCATCCAACGAGTGCGTGGATCCCAATAACGGCTGCGCAATAAAGTGGCACCGCGAGGCGCCGAATAAATGCGCTGATTGCGCACCGGAATGGCAACGCTTCGGGTGGTACGGCTGACGTAGCGCTGCTGTGAGCTTGCCGTCGTGCGGGTTTGCACGGGCTGATATTGCGCAGCTTCAACGCCCGAGGATGACCCTATGCTTAGCAATGCAAGTGATACTGCGACCGCTAAGGTGCCTACAGTTTGACCTAAAAAATTTACTGAACCAATCGAACCAACGGTACCCATGGAATTCTTCCTTTGTAAGGGTTGAGCGCAAGATGCAGAATGAAGCTTGAGCTAGCTGCCTGAATGCAGGTTCAATTTTTGCGCCCAGAACAGCACTAAGAAAGGGAGTGACAGCGCGCATTCATCAGGCTGTTAACGGCTCTTTACACCTGGTTCGAATAACTAAATCGCACGCGTTTGGTAACCCCGCAGGTCAACTCATAGCTAATCGTTTCTGCGGCCCGCGCAATCATTTCAACCGGCAATTCTTCGCCCCAAAGCAGAACTTCGGCACCCACCTCGATATGCGGCAAACTACTTAAGTCCACGCTCAATAAATCCATTGATACCCGACCAATAATTTGAGTTAGGTGGCCTGCCACGCGCACCGGTGTGCCGGTTGCGGCATGGCGTGGGTAGCCATCACCGTAACCAATGGCCGCAATACCGATACGCATGGCGCAGGGCGTCACAAAGGCGCCGCCATAGCCAACGGCATCACCGGCTTGGATAGTCTTCACCGAAACCAGCCGCGTGCTTAGCCGCATGACAGGCTTAAAACCCAGTTCCGCCCCGGTGAGCTGGTCATGCGTGGATAAGCCATACAGCACGCCGCCAGGACGTATCCATTGCCGATGGCTAAGCGGCACCGATAAAATCGCGCCAGAATTTGCCAGCGACTGCGGATACCTCAGATTCCCCAGGAAAACGCTGGTAGCCGCTACCGTGATCGCTTGATCAAAAGTATTGATTTGAGCTTCGGTTTGTAAGCTAGCGACTTGTTCGGAGTCCGAACGCTTACGGCCAACTGCGTCCGCGTGCGCAAAGTGACTCATCAAAGTAATTTCCGCATCAACCAAGTCCCGCGCGCGTAGACGCTGCAGCGCTAGCGCAAATTCATCACTGAAAAAGCCCAGTCTGCGCATTCCAGAATCAAGTTTTAGCCAAACTCGGATTGGCTCCGCTCCTCCCATGCGGGCTGCTTGCTCCAACATCGAAATTTGACTGTCATGATGAATTACGCAGTCCAGCCTTAGCTCCTGGATCGCGACTAAATCTGAAATTTCATCGAAACCACTGAGCAAAACAATGCGCTCAATGATTCCGTTCGCGCGCAAGCGCACCGCATCATCAATACTTGCAACGCCAAAGGCATCGACCGGGCGGGGTGCCTGCGCAAGCGTTTGCGCAATCGCCTCAAGCCCATGCCCATAGCCATCCGCTTTTACAATCGCCAAGACTCGGCTTTCAGGTGCTTTTGCCTGCACCAGCGCCAAATTGTGGCGCACTGCAGATAGGCTAATTTCCGCGAGTGCGGCACGCATATTTTGCTAGGTTCCTTTGAATCAACTTCGTTTCCGCTTTGGAATTCATCCCGCTGCGTGGAATTGCTACGCTAATGTTTTCCGAACCATTGATAGTAACTCGGTAGTACGAAATGGTTTATGTAAAAACGCGGGCACAGGCGCATCTGGGCCTAAACGCGAGGCGATCGACTGCTCGTTATAGCCACTCATGAGCATCACCGCCAGCTTCGGATAAAAGGCCAGTATTTCAGCATAGACCTCTATTCCATCGCGCTGAGGCATCGTCAAATCCAGCAAAACTAATACTATTTCAGGCCGTGCTGCCATCAAAACGAGAGCCTCGTCCCCATTTGCGGCGCTCATGGTTTCAAAGCCTTGGGTGTTAAGAGTTCTACAGATCAAGTTGCGTAAGGTCGGTTCGTCATCAACAACTAAAATCAAGCCAGAATTCAATGGCAACTTAGGAGCTGTCTGTGCAAGCGCGGACTGCTCGGGCGAGAGCATCGCTGCTACCCGAGTGGCTGATTCAAGCGCAAGATAAACCGATACAGTTGTCCCCGACTGCGGGCTACTCAACACTTCAATAGCGCCCCGGTGTGCTCGCACAATCCCGGCAACCACCGACATTCCCAGACCTCGGCCTTGGCCTTTGGTGGAAAAAAAAGGCTCAAACAGTCGGGCTAATACGTGCTCCGGTATGCCGACACCGGTGTCGCGCACGCTTAACTTTAATAAATGCACGATATCGGGTTCGATTTGGAGCTGCATGCCTGGGCTCAGTGATGCGCGCGATACTTTTGTGGTGCTGATTTCGATATCACCGCTACGACCTTCCAGCGCTTCTGAGGCATTCAACACAAGATTCAGCGCAACCTGCTGAAGCTGGGATTCTTCAGCATGCAAAACTAGGTGCTCGGGCGTTAAATGGAGTGTGAAATGCGCTTTCTTACTGACCGAAACCGTCATTATTGACTGAATTTTACGTAATAATTCGTTGAATTCAAAAGACTTTGAGTTCAGAGGAGTTTTGCCCGAATACGTTAACAGCTGCTCACTCAGCTTGGTCATTTGAGTTAACGACTCCGCAACGTGCTGAAGGCTGTGATCTGCATCTGACTGATGGATTAATTGACGTGCTAAATCAATATGTCCAAAGGCGGTCGTCAACAGGTTATTCAGATCATGCGCCAAACCTGCCGCCAGATTTCCCAAACTTTCTTCGCGCTGAGCGCGTGCTATATGGTTTTGTAACTCTTCCCGCTCCGCCTCTAACTTGCGTCTAGGCGTAATATCAAGCACGGTAAATACCACCCGCGCCACCGCACCCACAACGTTGCACACCGTCACGATCACAGCATATAGCCAGTGTAATTCGCCCGCGCTATCAACCAACCGAAAATCTAAACGGGCGCTGCTGCCGCGCTCTAAAATCGCTTGAACGTGCGTTTGAATCCGCGTCCGATCCTCGTGATAAACCTGTGCTGTCCAGTTCAGTAGCGGCGAACCCGTGCCCTCTTCGGGAATGCCAAACCACTCTCTAAACAGCACGGTAGTGCGTGAGAAGCCGCTTTCAACGTCGATATCCATGCCGGCAATTTGCGCACTTTCCATCGAAAACTCCAGCCATTCGATGCCTTTGCGCAGTTCGCGCTCCGAGCGCTCAATGTCGCTGACATCGGTGAGCATGGCAAGCGTGCCTGAGAACTTACCCAGTTCGTCTTGCAGAGGTTTTGCGTTGACCCAGCAAAGCACGAGCGAGCCATCTTTGCGCCGGAAATGATGGGAATACGACTCGCTTAGCCCTGCCGCACGCTCTAAAGACCGCTGCTGCCACTGTTTTTCGGCATCATTAAGCTGCAATAGGCTTTCGTGTTTGCCCCGCAGCTCATTCGGCGCATAGCCAAAAATTTGCTCTAATTTTGGATTATTAAAAATAATGACGTTGTGGGCATCAGCAACCAAAATGCCTTCTTCAGCGGTTTCAAGTATTTGCCCCAATTGACGCGCGCTAGCGAGGGCTTCTTGCTCGGCGCTTTTGAGTTGGCTGACATCACGTAAAAAAGCTAATAAGTGCTTAGGCTTGCCGTTTGCGTCCAGTTCAGGCACATAACGCACCAATAGCCAAGGCGCATTCGGCAATTTTTTGAATTGCAGTTCGAACTCATCGCCTACTCCGGTAACAAAAAATCGCTCAATACGTTGGCGAAACTCAAGGGCTCGCCCAGGCGAAATGGGTAAATCCTCGGGCGTACGCCCAATAATTTCCTCAATAGGGAAGCCAATCAGCGTCGCCACCGCCGGATTTGCTGACACAAAGCGTGCTTGCGCATCAATGCGTACCACACCGTCTGGAGAATATTCCACTAATGCGCCGAACAAATTCGCTTGCGTGCGGATTTCCTCCTCAAGCAACACCTGATCGGTGATCTCGCGCATTGCGCCCGCACTGCGCTCGACGACTCCAGCATCATCAAAATAAAAGGCGGTCATGGATTCAATCCAGCGCACACCTGCGCCACTGCGTACGCGAAACCGCACCGGGCCAATCGCTTTTCCATGCAGGCCACTGCGATGGTTGGCTAAGCGCGCGTGGTCTTTTGGATCAATACAGCTAAGTAGAATCGCCGTGCTGAGCGGCTGCTCTTGACTCAAGCCGAAAAGTTGGCGAAAACCATCGGAAATTTGATACACATCGTTCTTAATGTTGTGTTCAAAAAAATGCACGCTGCCAATTTGCATCGCCACGCTCAGGCGTTCCAGGGATGAACGCAGGCTTTGCTCAACCGCACGGAGCTCAGTTTGATCGCGGACAATGGAAATCACGCTTTCCAGTTCACCTTGAGAATTTTTGATGTAGCGTGCGCCAGACTCAAGGTGTGCTAGGCGCCCATCTGGGCGCCGATAGCGATACCGCTGTAGTTTTGCCACCCCTGAATCAAACGAGCTTTGCGCAATTTGCAACACTGAATCTCGATCATCGTTATGGATGCGTTTGACAAACTGTTCAAACTTTTCCGGGTGAACGGATGCCGGTAAACCCAACGCCTCACGGTAACGATCAGAAACGCCAAACCAGCCTTTGGTGCGTGACCATTCTGCGACACCTACTTCACCGATCTGAAGCGCCAGTTCAAGCCGATGCAGGGCTTGCTCAAGCTGATGTTGGGTATTGACATCGCTATGCGGAATTGCCGATTGGCTCGCGGCCTGCAACGCAAGCTTATCCCGATGCGCAACGGTGACATCGCGCGCAGTGACTAGCATGCGCCTCAGTGATTCATCTGCATTGAAATCATAGTGATCGTGAAACTCTATATAACGAATCTCAGCATCAGTTTGCGGTACTCGAACAATAAGGGGTGGCGCATCGGCAGCCATTTTTCGTGCCCATTCAACGCGACCAGCGGCAAGCCCCTGATCGGGAGTACACACCTTGCCAAGCCATCCATAGTCGCCAAAATAACGCGCATCGTTCTCGCTTAAGCCCAATAATTCCCCATAACCCGGCGATTGCCAGACTAATCCTTCAACGAAATCAAACTCAAACGCCTCCACCCCGGAAAGTACCAAAGCATTTATGGCACCTTCGCCCATTCGACGGTTCTCGTCTTCAAAAACCTTGCTTTCGGTAATGTCGCGGTATAAGCAAAACATGCCAGAAATACTACCCTCCGTGCTGTAGGCGTCGGTGCTGTAGGCATATATATTGCCCTCTAACCAAAGCTCAGCGCCGTTTTTACAGAGCATCAAAATTTCAAACGGGTGCCTGCGTGCGGCCCAATCAAACAGCGTCGGGCTTTGCGCGCGTAAACGCTGCGCGCATTCGGGTGTAGTGAAAGCAAATGTCGAGCGCCCCAAACATTCGCTCGCCGAATAGCCGGAGCGTTCCAACAGCGCAGGCGAAACCGCGCTAATAAGTCCGCGCTCATCAAGCTCTACAATGAGATCATTGCGTGCCCGCAACAATGCGCGATAGCGCGCTGCGTCCGCTTCAAGCCCGGAAACCTTTGCCTCTAACTCCAAAAGTCTGCGACGTATTGCAAATTCTTCCATGTAAAAACCCAAACCGGAATCAAGAATCAAATAGGGCCGCTTCTTAGTGAGCATCTAGCATTCCACCCCAAGACTTGGATTGACTCACCATAGCCGCCCACATTCAGCGTCGTTCGTTACACTGTCCAGCTCGCTAAATCCATTCACGCCAACTTGAACCGATATGCATACTGTCATAGATCATAACGCAGCTTATTCGCTATGCATCCTCTGGTTTGCACTGCTGGCAGTTTTGTTTGTGGAGGCGCGCACCAAGCCCTCATCTGGGTTAACGCTTATCTATGCGGCCCAGCTATCCATCATTCACCTGCCGGGCGGCATGCTTTTGTTGGTACCCTGGTATGAGTATTATCCAAGAATATGGACATTCCTAGGTTTTCAGATGACCTGCTTTGGTTTAGTGGCATTTGTCATGGGAGCGTTAGTTGCAAGGTTTGCACTATCGACACCGACCATTAATCCTAAACAACCCAATCCAATTGCCGCAAAGCGATTGGGCACGTTGCTTATTGCAATTGGAATAGGCTTTACTTTTCTGACGAGTCAAGCCAACTTTTTGTTTCAAATTCCTTCACTCTCAGCATTATTAGGTGCCATTTGGTTATTAGGGGCTCCCGGCCTTTGTATTTATATGCACGCATTTATATTAAATAATAAAAAAATGCCTTTACATGTATATATCATCGCACTCGGTTTTCCAGCGCTCTCAATTATGCTTCTCGGTTTTTTAGGGTTTGGCATAACCTATCTAGTTTTTATTATTTGTTTTGGTGTTTCTCAAAAGTATTTCCCAAAAATAATTTTTGTCGCCGCCCCCGTGCTTGTTTACGTTGGAGTTTCATTCTTTGTTAACTATTTACCGCAGCGAAGTGATATTCGTGATGCAGTTTGGGGCGATCAATCGTTAAGCGTGAGAGCGGACGCTACTTCAGTTATTTTTACCGACTTCAAATGGTTTGATCCGGATAATTTTTTTCATTTAAAAGCGGTTGATGAACGCCTCAACCAAAATTGGTTAGTTGGTTCCGCAGTTGAAAGTCTAAGCTCTGGGCGCTCCGAATTTTTACAGGGTGAATCGTTTCTATTTGCGCTAGTTGCATGGGTGCCACGCGCCATTTGGATCAATAAACCCAGCGTTGCAGGCAGTGGTAATATCGCTGCCAGCCTGACGGGTCTAACTTTTTCCGACAACACTAGCGTTGGGGTCGGACATATACTTGAGTTTTACGGTAACTTTGGCGACGTTTCTCTGTATATAGGAATGTTTTTAATAGGCTTGATTTTGCGTTCAATCGATTTGATGGCAGCTGAATATCTTATGAAAAACAACTTAATGATGTGGATTCGTTGGGTAATCCCAGGAATCGCACTAACTAATGTCGGAGGAGCGCTTTCTGAGACCGTTTCAGGTGTGGCAGCGTTTATTATTTTAGGCTATTTGCTGCAAGTCATCACTACACGCCTATCGCGTGGTTTCGATTAATTCTATGATAAATTTCTCATATCAATTAGCTGGTGAAATTTTGGTCAATCTTAAAAATTGATTTTTCAATTAAATTGTTAATAACAGGACGTTAGATGCGCAATATTGTCATTGGACTAAATGCCTTCCATGCTGACTCTGCGGCCGCATTGGTCATTGATGGCAATTTGGTGGCAGCAGCGGAAGAGGAGCGTTTCCGCCGAATTAAACATTGGGCGGGTTTTCCTACAGAAGCGATTAAATTTTGTTTGCAAGAGGCAGGTGTGACGCTTGATGCCGTCAATGCGATCGCAATCAATACCGATCCGTCTGTGGCGCGCGGCCAACGCTTGCTATACGCAATCAAAAAACGCCCGAGTTTAAGTTTAATTGTCGAAAAGCTTAAAACGCGTCACGCCCGCATGGGCGCACTCGAACATCTTCAGAGTGCCTTTCCAGAACAACGCTTTGCTGGTAAATTTTTGTCTATTGAACACCATTTGGCGCATTTAGCCAGCGCTTTCGACTGTTCACCGTTCAAGCGCGCGCTGGCCGTTTCAATTGATGGTTTTGGCGATTTTGCTTCTGGTGCCTATGGTATCGGTGAAGGTGCTGGACTCGATGTTAAATTGAGTATCGACGGTCACGCCTATTTTCCGCATTCGCTGGGTATTTTTTATCAAGCCATGACCCAGTATTTGGGTTTTATGAATTACGGCGACGAATATAAAATAATGGGCTTAGCGCCATACGGCAAACCCACTCTAGTTGCGCAAGTTCGTAAGTTGCTGGCACATAAGGCCGACGGCAGCTACGAACTGAACTTAGACTATTTTCGCCACCATACCGACAGCCTGAACTATCAATGGGAAGATGGTGCGCCGAAATTTGATGCCTTGTTCTCAGCAAAAATAGTCGAACTTTTAGGTCCTGCGCGCGATCCAAATAGTGCGTTAACGCAGTCGGATAAAGATCTTGCTGCGAGCGTTCAGTGCGTTTATGAGGAAAGTCTGTTTGCCCTGTTAAATGCCCTGCATGCCAAATATGGGATTGATGATTTGGCGCTTGCGGGCGGTTGCGCGCAAAATTCAGTCGCGAATGGAAAAATTACGGCAAATACGCCGTTTAAAAGGATTTATGTTGCTGCCAGCGGCGCAGACGCCGGTGGCGCAATTGGTGCCGCACTCGTCGGGGCGCGTTCCCTCGGTCAGCCGCGCACGCACGCGCTGGAGCACGCCTACTTAGGCCCTGAATTTGATAACGCTCAATGCAAAGCGGCTATTGATGCGTGCGCGGATGACATTGCGCGGGAAAATGTGTCGGTACGCTTAATGGCCGATGAAACGGAACTTTGCCAAGTTGTCGTGGCGCGCATTCAACGCGGCCACATTATCGGCTGGTTCCAAGGTCGAATGGAATTTGGCCCCAGAGCATTGGGAAACCGCTCCATTTTGGCGGACCCACGTCGCACGGACATTAAAGATATCCTCAACGCCAAAATCAAACGCCGAGAATCCTTCCGCCCGTTCGCACCCAGCATTTTACGTGAATACGTGAGTGACTGGTTTACTGAAGATGTGTCGGTGCCATTTATGGCGCAAGTATTGCCGATACGGGCAGATAAACGCGTGCAAATTCCTGCGGTGACGCATGTTGATGGCAGCGGACGTTTGCAAACCGTGCAGCAGGCGGATAACCCGCGCTATTACCGGCTCATTGATACTTTTCGGCTAGCAACCGGTGTGCCTATTTTATTGAATACGTCATTCAATGAAAACGAGCCGGTGGTTTGTCGCCCAGCGGAGGCGTTGGCATGTTTTTTACGCACCAAAATGGACGTGTTGGTGCTCGGGGATTGGTTGCTTGAACGAACAAGTTTGAGTTAGGTAAAGAAATGGTCAGCTTGCCATCCAAGCCGCACGCATTGCGAATTTTGCATGTCGTGCCAACTTATCTACCGGCTACCCGCTACGGCGGGCCGATTTTTTCAGTGCATGGTTTAGCCTGTGCCCAAGCGGCGCTAGGTGCCGATGTATCGGTGCTTACCACGAGCGTCGATGGCCCCTTAGATTCCAATGTGGTGCATGGTCAAGCGTGCATGCTGGACGGCGTCAAGGTTTGGTATTTCCGCTCTAAATGGTTACGTCGGCTCTATTTTTCGTGGGCGATGCGGCAATGGCTGCAGGCAAATATCACCGCATTTGATGTTGTGCATCTGCATTCAGTTTTTTTATTTCCGACCAATATGGCGGCGCGGGTATGTATCGCGGCAGGAATTCCCTACGTGATCGCACCGCGTGGAATGTTGGTGCCGGAATTAATTAGTGGAAAACGCCGGTTTTTGAAAACGGCTTGGATTCGACTTTTCGAGCGGCAAACGCTCGCGCATGCGGCATGCTTTCACGCGACATCAAGTTTAGAGCTAAATGACGCCTACCGGCTCGGTGTGCCTGTGCAAAATCCTTGTGTAATTGAAAACGGCGTTACCTTGCCGACGCAACGCGACTGGCCGGCACCCATGCAAGATCCGTATGTGCTGTATTTAGGGCGTTTGTCTTGGAAAAAAAATTTGGATCTGCTGATTGAAGCCTGTAGCACCTTGAGGAATATTCATTTGGTGTTAGCAGGCGGTGTGGATCAGCAAGATTCAATCATGAGCGAGTTGCAGATGCTCGTTAACCGATTGAATTCGCAAAGCCGCGTGATATTTTTAGGCGAGCTCAAAGGTGACGAAAAATGGGCGTGGATTCAGCATGCCCAGGTCTTAGCGCTCGTGTCGAAAAATGAAAATTTTGGTAACGCTGCAGCTGAAGCACTGTGCTTTGGCATACCCGTGGTGCTTTCAAACGGCGTTGGATTAGCGAAAGCCGCGTCCGCAGCCGACGCGGGGTGGATTTGTGAAGCAACGGTTGCAAGCATTCGCGCCGCGATTGAAGCGGCTTTTTGTGATCCGCAAGAGGCTAAAATACGTGGTAAGCGCGGACAGGAGTGGGCGGATGGTGCCTTAGGCTGGCAAGCGTGCGCGCTTAAAACGCTAGCAATTTACCAATCTTTTGCTTTGTCAAAGTTGTAATGCCTAGCTTGGTTCAGGAAAGTTGAGCCAAACTGCTTTCTACATTCTTCATGCCCAGGAATCTGTAAGTGAGCAAAAGCGATCGTTTAAGTTTGTTTATCACCCATTCGCCTGCGCGAACTGAGTCGCCGTGAAATACGCGCTTTTTACCGCTATTTTTGCGGCCATTGCGCTGCTGGCGTTGCGCGCCCTCGCCATACGCTTTAATTGGTTAGATCAACCTGATGTGCGCAAACTTCATCGCGAGCCGGTTCCGGCTGTGGGTGGTTTGGCGTGGATGTTGGCATTTTTTGCTGGCATGGCCGCATCGGGACTATTAACTCAACTGCCGTGGTTGATGGTAGGCCTAACCATTATTTGCGTTTTAGGCGCGGTTGATGATCGTATTCCTTTGCCTTCAGTGCTGCGCTTGTTAGTGCAGGCGCTAGCCGTCATTGTGGCTTTTTGGCATAGCGCGCCGCTGGCAAATTTTGGTGAGTTATTTTGGCCAGGGCACCCTGTATACGCCGCCAGCCTCAGTTGGCCGCTCACTGTATTTGCCTGTGTCGGGGTCATCAATGCGACCAATATGATTGATGGCATGGACGGTTTGTTGGGCCTAATTTTGTTGCTCATACTGTGCCTATTGCTGACATTTTTTCATCACCTTTGGCAAGCCAATATGGCGCTGGTGTGCGGGCTTGCGGTCGCGGCACTCATTCCTTTTTTATGCCTTAACGTTCGTACGCCTTGGCTTAACAAAGCGAAGGTTTTTTTCGGCGATGCCGGTAGCATGTCTTCTGGGCTTTTGGTCGCTTGGCTAACGGTCAATGCTTCCCAAGCGCCCCTACATACTTTCATGCCCGTAAGCGCCTTGTTTTGGCTCGCGGTTCCGCTTGTTGATACGGTTTCACTAATGCTTCGACGTGTACAAAACGGTAGTTCGCCATTTAAGCCTGATCAGCAGCATCTACATCATTTGTTGCAGCGGGTCGGTTTTTCAGTGCCGCAATCATTGAGTTTGATTTTGTTTACCGTCATAGTACTCCAGTCCATAGGCGTGCTGTTTCATGCGATTCATTTACCCGCTTCAATCCAACTGATGGTATTTTTAGTGGCGGCAATTTCTTACCACTTATGGATCATGCACGCCATCAAGCGCGCACATTGGTTGGGCCGCCGACTTTCGACATTGACGGTAAATGGTCTTGACCAAGCATGAGTGCATGGGAAGACACAAGTGATAATGCGTTTAAAGGTAGGCGAAGCCGACGGTCTGGCAGCACGCATCGTTCTGAACAGCCGCCTGCGTTAGATTTTTTTACGGGGCAACGTCGCGAACAGATCGCGTTTATTGCCCTACTCATCACGCTGAGTGCGATGCCTTTTTTTTATGGCGGCAATCGCGACTGGGTTTGGGGCTGTTTTCTAGCGTTGACGTGCTCGGTAAGCGTGCTGCTTATTTGGACCGTCCCCATGACCGAACGACTAGCAACAGTCGGTATTCACCGGCGTAGGCCTTGGTTGCTTATTCTGTTAGCACTATGGTTGGTGCTAAATTTTGCCCATTGTTGGGCCTGGAATGGCAGTAATTTTAGTGATGATCGCGCCGCCAGTATTCGTGCGTTGCTAAAAACTAGCTTGTACTTACAGCTTCTTTTGCAAACTCTGCTTCTGGCTCAGACGCATCGGCGTCTAAAACGTGTGTTTATGGTTTTGTTTGTGGCGGCGGTAATGCACGCGGTATTTGCCAGCATTGTGAAGCTTTGGGGCTTACGTTTTGTCTCTGAATTTTTTGTGTTTGGCATTGGCGGTGGCAGTGCATTCGTTAATGAGAACAGCTTTGCCGGCTATTTGGAGTTACATCTAGCCATTGGTGCTGGGCTTTTAGTCGCTGGCCTGCGCTTTCATGGCGCAGGCGATCAGTCCTGGCGTCAAGTTGCGCGTGATTGGGTATCATTATTGTTAGCGCGCAAAACACAGGTTCGCATTTGCATGGTGCTTTTGGTCATTGCGCTGGTATTAACAGGTTCGCGCATGGGCAATGTCGCGTTTTTTGTTGCGCTATTAGGCACTGGCACACTGGCTTATTTTTTTATGGCGACACGCCCACCTGCGCTTGGTGCGCTGTTGATTTCTCTGGTTTTAATTGACTTAGTGGTAGTGGGCAGCTGGTTTGGTGCAGATCAAATTGCTGCCCGGCTGGCCGTAACAAGGATCGAGCTTGCAGATACGGCACAGCCAGTGGCACCAAAATTTTTGGACTCCGATACGGAAAACCCAGCGGCTCTTGCGCAACCGGCGTTTGAGCTTGATAGAGAGCGGCCAGGTCTAGCGCGCGCTGCACTCAAATTATTTGCCCAAGCACCATTGCTGGGGCATGGTGCTGGAAGTTTTCGGACGATTTTCCCACCTATGCGCAGCGCAGAGTTATCCAATAAATTTTATGACCACGCCCATAACGATTATGCACAAACTCTGGCCGAATACGGATTGGTGGGTGCGGCCATCATTTTGGCAATACTGGCGCTTGCGTTCATCTGCGCATTTACTGCTTTGCGCAAACGTTCCGATAAGCTGGCGGTAGGCGCGGCTTTCACGGGTATATTTGGAATGAGCGCATTATTGTTACATGCTGTCGCCGATTTTAACTTTCAAATACCCGGCAATGCGGCCATTTTTAGTATTCTGATTGCAATTTGCTGGATTAGCCGTTATGGCCTACGTGATCTAGCAAAGCCTCGCCCTAGCTTAGAAACGCCGGATTCAGCAACGAAAGACTCAGTAATTCCAGTCTCCGCAATTCCAGACTCTGCAATATCGGGCGCAACCTCAAGAGCTCTATCCGCCGTGATTCCTCTAGTGTCAACCAATGATTAAAAAATACTTTTTTCTCAACTTCATATTCGTCTTGGCCATCGTAACTCAGGCCCAAGCGGAGCTCATTTGCGTATTGGGTCAGCCTGATTTTACCGCCGCCGATAAGTCCGTAGATGAAATTGTTGCCGCTGCCGCCTTACTCAAAGCCCCTGCCAAGGGCACAGGTAGCACGGCCGAGGCCGCCCGTCAGCAGCGCCTTGAATTGGCCTATATTGCGATTGAAAGTGCATTAAAAAGTGAGGCGGTCAATGAGCTGCCTAAAGCGAGGGCGTATTGGCGGCTAGCCACCCAAGACTTAGGTGACACCCAGTGGCGAATGAGTCAAGCAGTGAAATCAGGCGATGTGCGCGCGCGATGGCTTGCACTGGAGCTTAGTGAACATGAGAAACCAACCCCCTGGCAAGACGCCGCATGTGACGAGCTAGGGCCCGCAAGTGCTGCCTTGGCAGCACGCTCAACATCAACAAGTGCGGCAAAGTCTAGCCCAGCAGCTTCTAGCCCAGAGTCTTCTAGCCCAGAGTCTTCAAGCGCTGAGTCCTCAAGCGCTCTGTATCGGCGGGCGTTGTGCGCTGCAAAAACTAACCCAAAATTGGCGTTAGAGTTTATGAAAAATGCGGCCCTGGACAGCCATCCTGCAGCACTAGAGGCCTATGGTCGATTATGTGCTGAACAAGGTGATAAAGGCCGCGAGTGTGCTGTAGAGATGCTTTGTCGAGCGGCCGATGCCGGGCGAAAATCAGCCGCAGGCTTAGCCGCATATCTTTTGACGAGTGAAACCCCAACGCCTGCTTTAGCCGTCAAAGCAGCAGCGCTGTATGAAATGGCTTTCGCGGCTGGGGACGCTGCCAGTGCCAACAATCTTGGAGAAGTCTATGAGCGGGGTTGGATTGGCAGGCCCAACATCACTCAGGCAATAATTTGGTATCGGCTCGCAAGCGAGAAAGGCGTGATTCAAGCGAATCTCAATCTGGGGCGTTTGCTATGGCGTTCAGATTCAACTAAGCAGGAGGCGCGCAGTTTGATCGAGCGCGCACGCACAACAATGCCAACTGAAGCATCGAAACTTTTGCATCAATTAGAGGGCTCTAGGGACTAGAGTTCATCTCCTGTGTTAAGTTACAGTAACGTCACACGCATGCACCAATCAAATTTGGAATGGGCATAGCAAATTTTCAAGCGCGCCCCAAGTCGGAGTATGGGAATCATCATGGCAAAAACAGCATTAGCACTGGCAGTTTCACTCACACTTGTTGGCGCAGGCCTCGCGCATGCGCAAGATGGGACGGGCCTTCAGGCTGGTCCATTTCGCGTCAAGCCGACCTTGGGACTGACTTTTGGACATGATTCAAACGTCGGGCAGTCCAATGTAAATGAAGTAAGCAGTTTTTTTACGCTTATTTCGCCTGGAATTCGCTTCGACGCAGGCAACGAGGCGCGTAGTTTTTCACTGAGCTACGAACTTGAATCAGCACGTTACCAAGATTCCGACATTGATAACTACACCGATCACCACCTTAATGCTGGCGTTACCTTATCGCCTAGCGTGCGTACCAAATTTGATTTAGGTGCTTCATTAGATCGTGGTCATGATAGGCGGGGCACCAATGCACTTCAGGGGCTGCCTAATATCCTTGCCAATGATGTGGATCGTTGGGAGCGTAAAGGTCTAGATTTTGATTTTAATTATGGCGCGCCTGGAGCAAAAGGTAGTTTGGGGCTGGGTGCGGGCATATCGAACATTAACTATATTAATAATAAATCCTACTCAGCTCGTAGTGATCGTGACCTACGCTATGTTGATGGAAAGTTTGGCTGGCGTGTTGCACCCAAAACACAGGTTTATTTGTCCGCGAACAATTCGCAGATCAGCTACGACAAGACCCGCACGCGTGCGCAGCTAGCAAACTATTCTCTCGATAGTACTGTTCGCACGTATCTGTTAGGTTTGGAATTTGATGCGACTGCGAAAACCTCGGGCCACCTTGGCTTCGGGCGTACTCAGCGGAACTTTGATGACGCTAGACTCCAAGGGTATTCTGGGGTTGCGTGGGATGTTGGCTTACAGTTTAAGCCTCGGTCTTACTCCGTTATTGATCTTAGCGCTACGCGCGGAACGCAAGAATCGGTTGACTTCTTCGGCGGTCTTGCCGGGCCCGCAGTCGGAACCGACTACTTAATCGCGCGTGATATAACGCTTTCATGGACACATGGTTGGTCAGATCGCGTCCACACAGGCGTCGACCTGGGCCACTCTACAGCCGAGTACTTGACTAACGATAGGACGTCGCGCAATGACAACCTCAACTTTTGGGGCTTGTCAGCAGACTATAAATTGCGTGAATGGCTAAGTTTGGGGGCGGGCTATAAGTCCTATCGCCGCAACGCTAGCGTTGCTAATTCGACACCTGCACTTAATGAACTCTATGATTTTAAGCGTGATGAGTTCAGCGTTACTTTTGAAGCTTCGCTTTAGGACGCTTTGGGTTTAAATAGGATTCAGAATTATTTAAATACTAGGATTTAGCTAGCGCTCACGATTTAAATAGTGCCCAGCCCAGGTTTGCGAAGCTAGCAATGGTTTGAACAGGTTTAAATACTTTGAACAGGTTTAAATACAAAGGGTGTCGCACTGCGACACCCTTTTTTGCTTTATCAAGCAACTTGGGCAAAAGTTAAGAATTTTCAGCGTAAAGAAGTTCTATGCTTTGGCAATGCTCAGCGCCAGTTCAGTGCTTCCAATCTAGTTTGGCGCTACTGATGTGCATCCTAAAGATTCTGCAGTCAACAACCCTTAGAGTCCGATGAAATCACCTATAACCCGCTCATTTTCTTGGTAAACATTATTGCTATGTATGCGCAGTTACGAACTCCCTCAATAGCCATAGTTGTGACTCCGTCCCATCGGGGTTTTAACAAAGCTCGTACTCAAGCTGCTAAAAGCTTTGGATGGCTTTCTGTGCTGTTGGTAGTCATGATTTTGGCCTTGACAAATGCTCGCGCGGAAACTGCGCCTGCTGCAACTGCGCCTACCGCAAGTGCACCTGCATCATCAAATACCACGGCCGCACCTGACACGATGACTGTATCCCTTCAAAAGAATGTCATTTTTGACTATGCGCTGGCGCCTGGTGATCTCATCTCCGTTGTAGTCTTCGGTGAGTCTGAACTTTCTAAAGACTATACCGTCGGTGAATCTGGCAAAATAGCATTTCCCTTGATTGGTGAAGTGACCGTCATGAGCCTCAAAACTAAACAGGTTGAGAAATTGCTCAGGCAAAAACTGAAATCCGGCTTTTTGGTAAATCCACGCGTCAACGTGACGATCCGAACGTATAGATCGGTCTATATCAACGGCCAAATCAAAACTCCTAATGGTTATCCTTTTGTACCGGGCATGACGGTACGCAAACTCATTTCAATTGCTGGCGGTTTTACCGAACGCGCGTCAACGACCCGAATTTATGTAATAAGCGAAGTTGCCGGCAGTAGTTCCAGCCCGCGTAAGGTCAAGCTCGACGCAGAAGTGCGTCCAGGTGACATCATCAGTGTCGAAGAGAGTTTTTTCTAGAATATGACGGTTCCCATTGCGCCACCAAAAATAGCCCGCGAATTGCTGGAGAGCACCCAAAATGCTCAGAAGGATTCACTGCATGAATATCTGCGAACAGTCGGACGACATCGATATAGCATTTTAGCCATCACGCTGCTTTTTGGCGTCTTAGGCGCGTTAAGCGCGGCTTTGGAAGTGCCTATTTTTAGGGCGACGTCCACGCTTCTGATTGATCGCGAAAATGTCCGCTTCACGGCCAGTCAAGAAACCTATGGTCAAGGCCAGCAAAACTTCGAGTATTTGCAAACCCAATACGAAATTCTCAAAACTCGGCCGTTAGCGGAAAAGGTAGTTGAGAAAATCGGCGCTGATCGGGTACTCGCCAGCCTC
Source organism: Rhodanobacteraceae bacterium (assembly GCA_043754435.1). Taxonomy (GTDB): domain Bacteria; phylum Pseudomonadota; class Gammaproteobacteria; order Xanthomonadales; family SZUA-5; genus JANNYA01. The sequence continues at coordinate 9,830 of JAYUUS010000146.1, read as the reverse complement.
AATCGTAAAAGCAAGCTTTCGCTGTCGAGTATTGTTCCCTGGGCAAACACATCGCAAAACGCCCCCACTGACAAGGCCGCGCGTGAAAATCTGGCTGTGTCGATTGTGCAGGGTGCGGTACGCGTAGATCCCGTCAGAAACTCGCAGTTGGTAAAGCTCAGCTTTGAAGTTGCTGACCCCGAACTTGCGGCGATACTCGCCAATCAGCTGGGTGATTCGTACATCGAAAATACGCTGGATGCGCGGCTGCAGATGATTAATAAAGCCAATTCTTGGCTTGAATTAAAAAGCACGGATTTAAAGAAGAATGTTGATGTCGCAGAAGCGCGCGTGCTCGCTTATTTGGTGGCGAACAACATCTCTGCAGATGGCGAAGACAAGATGGGTGCGCAAAACGTGCAAATGCTTATGCCGCGCGTCGCCGAGGCGCGCGCTGAGCGGCTCAATCGCGAAAGTCTGTATCAACAAATCGTCAGCGCCCGTAAATCAAACCAGCTAAAAACTGTGTTTGCGCTGATCAACAGCGAAGGGGTGTCGCGAGTACGCGATGCTTATGCTAAAGCGCAGCAAAATGTCGCAGACTTATCGGGCCGCTATGGTGCTGAGCACCCAAAAATGCGCGCAGCCAAAAGTGAGGAAGAGTTGGCTTTAAAGAATTTCGAAGCGGCACTTTCGGGTGCCGCAGACGCCGAAGTTCGCGCATATGAGAATGCTCGCAACATTGAGCAACAAATGCAGTCGCAATTGAGTAGCGCGCAGTTTAGTGTGCAAGGTGGCAATCGGAAATCGATCGAGCTGAGCCGTTTGCAGCGTGAATTTGATGCCAACAAGCTAATTTATCAAAAATTTCAGAATCAGCAGAAAGAAACTGATCAGCTCACCGATTTCCGTACTACTAATGCACGCGTCGTGGAACAAGCCATTGCCTCGGGGTCGCCTATTTCTCCCAATACTAAGCGCAGTATTATTGCTGCGGCAATATTGGGACTGTTGCTCAGTGTGATGTTGGCATTTGTGCTGGAACACTTGGATAGCACGATTAAGACGGCTGAAGATGTGGAAAAGCACTTGCAGCTGCCGGTGCTGGGATTGGTGCCGCAGATTAAGCTGGCGAAAGATGAAAGCGCGATGCTGTATTTTTTGAATCACCCTAAGACAGCTTTTAGTGAGGCTGTGCGAACGGTGCGCACTGGCATTCTATTGTCCACGCTCGATAAGCAGCATCGCCGTATTTTGGTCACGTCCTCCGTGCCCGGAGAGGGCAAGACCACTTTGTCACTCAATTTGGCCCAAGCAATGAGCCAGATGAGTAAGGTATTGCTGATTGACGCCGATCTACGACGCCCAACCATTGCGCGTGCGTTTGGTGATGGCAAACCGCAGTTCGGCCTGTCTCAATATATTGCGGGTGAGGCCAAAATCTCGGAATGTGTGCATCAATTAGAAACCAGCAATACCTACATTATGACCGCTGGCATTATTCCACCCAACCCGCTTGAACTGCTTTCATCACAAAAGTTTGCGGACGCGCTAGATAATTTGGGTAAGGTATTTGAGTACATCGTTATCGATTGCGCACCTTCGTTGGCGGTGAGTGATGCACTCGTACTATCACGACTTGTAGATGGGGTGATTTACGTTGTCCGCTCAGACCAAACGCCTTACCAAGCGGCGCAATCGGGCGTGAAACGCTTACGTCGCGTTGATGCACCGATGTTAGGCGTCGTGATCAACAGAGTCGGCGAGCGCTCACACGGCTATGGCTATGGTCGCTACTCGTATTACGCAGACGGTTATCAGCCGCACTATGGCTACTACGGTGAAAACGCGAAAAAGACGAGTAAGTAAAGTAGCGGAATCCCGATAAAATGGCGCGCGCCTTGAAATTCTTAATGAGCCTAGCGCTTGCGATATTTGCAAGTGCGGGCTTGTACGTAGCTTGGTTAAGTGTGGCAACGTCACGTCTGGAGAATTTACTGTACGCCCAGGCCAGCGGTGAACTTGATTCTAGGCGCTGGAACGAGGCTAAATTGCAAGCTAGCGCGCTTGCCAATGCGGCGGGTTGGGATGCGGCAACGCTCGATTTGGCGGGACGTGTATTTTTGTTGGATGCAGAGTCCGCAAGCACGCCACAAGTAAACATCCAAGCGTTGCGCAAGGCCCAGGGCTATCTTGAGCGCGCGGCACTACAGCGGCCCACATGGCCCTACACCCGCCTCAATCTGGCGCGTGTTGTATTTGCGCTCGATGTACATGGAGGATGGGAAAAGCAGCTAGAACATGCCTTAGCCCTTAATTTACGCGGCACGTTTTTGCAAATTGACCTATTAAAGTTTAGGCGCCAGCTTGGCCTGCGTTTGACTGGACAGCTTGCGCGCGCTGTGGAGCAGAATTTTGTCCAAGCGTTACAGGATGCGCCGGATGAAATGGTGCGCGCGGCTGTTGATCTCGGCCGTAAAGAGTGGGCCTGCGCGAGGCCCATCAATAGACGTGTGAAACTGCTGTGCGTCAATAGCTATTGACGTCGGTGATGCGGGAATCGCCACATTCCCATCGGTAATTGCCATAGCTGTCATTTTGTCAACCCAACGCGCTAAGTTCGGCTGCCGCCATAGTGCCAAGCACCCTCCGCGCCCTCTATACTCGTGGGCTTCACTTCGTTCTCGCATGCCGCCAAATTATGAGTATTCAAGATCAAATTGCTACCTCGCAGCTTTCTGGCGGCAACGCTGCATTTGTTGAAGAGCTATACGAAACATTTTTAACTGACCCCAATTCAGTCAGTGCGAGTTGGCGCGACTATTTTAAGGCGCTAGGTGGCGTAAATGATGTGGCCCACACGCCGGTTTTGGCGCGCATAGCGGCTATTAGCAAGTTAAACGGTCATTTTTTGGTACCTAAGAAAGTTGCGACGACCGGTGAGCCTGCTGGCATGAGTGAGGCGCAGGCGGCAAAGCAGGCCTCGGTATTGCGCGCGATCAACAGCCACCGCACGCGCGGGCATTTGCGCGCCAAGATTGATCCGCTCGGCATGATGGTGCAGCCGGAAGTGCCGGATTTAGCAATGGAATATCACGGGTTCACCGCTGCAGATTTGGATTCTGAGTTCGATGCGCCGATCCTGGTAGGGAAAACCAAGCGCAAACTCGGTGACACGCTCGCAATGCTCAAGGCAGCGTATTTGGGCGCGATTGGTGCCGAATATATGCATATTCCTGATTACGATCAGCGCCGCTGGTTCCAGGAGCGCTTTGAGGGCAACGCCGGCCAATATGGCTTTGATGCGGCCAAGAAAAAGCGCATTTTGCAGCGTTTAAGTGCTGCCGAAGGTTTAGAGCGCTATTTGCACACTAAATACGTTGGCCAGAAGCGCTTTTCGTTGGAAGGCGGTGACAGCATGATTCCGCTTATGGATGAGTTAGTGCAGCGCGCCGGGGCCGCAGGTGTTAAAGACATCGTCGTCGGCATGGCGCATCGTGGGCGCTTGAATGTGTTAATCAATACAGTTGGCAAGCCGCCAAAATCGCTTTTTGATGCCTTTGAAGGCAAGCACGATCATATTGATGACCCGGCGTATTCGGGGGATGTGAAATATCACCTAGGGTTTTCTTCCGATGTCAAAACCGCAGGCGGCACCGTACACGTTGCGCTTGGCTTTAATCCGTCGCATTTGGAGATTATTAATCCGGTCGTAACCGGTTCTGTGCGCGCGCGTCAGGTTCGCCGGGGCGATCACGAACGCGCCATCGTGGTGCCTATTTTGATCCACGGGGACGCCGCTTTCGCGGGGCAAGGCGTGGTGCCAGAGTTGCTCAATATGTCGCAGGCGCGCGGCTATGCCGTCGGCGGCACGATCCACATCGTCATAAATAATCAAGTCGGCTTTACCACTAGCAAAGTGGAAGATGCGCGCAGTACCTTCTATTGCACTGACGTCGCAAAAATGATTAATGCCCCGGTTTTGCACGTCAATGGTGATGATCCAGAAGCGGTGGTTTTTTGCGCGCAAATTGCCTTTGACTATCGGCAAAAATTTAAGCGCGATATCGTGATCGACTTGGTCTGCTATCGCCGCCACGGCCACAATGAGGCGGATGAACCCGCTGCGACGCAGCCACTCATGTATCAACACATTCGTGCACACAAAACCACGCGTGAACTCTACGCAGCTGAGTTAGCGCAGACAGGCGTTATCAATGCGACAGATGCCGTTGACATGCAAAATGAATATCGCTCTGCCTTGGAAAAAGGCGCACCGGTCGCACCAGAACTCACCACGCCCGACGAAGACGGCAAAGCAACGGACTGGCGCCCGTATGTCGGTGGCGATTTGATGCAAGAGGTGAACACTGGCGGCGATATCTCAGCGTTAACTGAGCTTTCGCGGGTACTGAACACTTTACCGAAGGAATTGACGCTGCATCCGCGCGTTGCCAAGGTCTATGAAGATCGCGCCAAGATGACTGAAGGCACGCTGCGCATGGATTGGGGTTTTGCCGAAACGTTGGCGTACGCGACGTTGCTCAAAGAAGGTTTTGAGCTGCGTATTAGTGGCCAAGATGCCGGGCGTGGCACTTTTTTCCATCGCCACGCGGTGCTGCACGATCAGCCTAGCGGCAATACTTATTTGCCGCTGGAGCAAATAGCCGGTCGCGATAAAGTAAGCGTGATCGACTCGGTTTTAAGCGAAGAGGCGGTGATGGGCTATGAGTACGGCTACGCCACTGCCGAGCCGCGAACACTAGTGATTTGGGAAGCGCAGTTTGGCGATTTCTGCAATGGCGCGCAGGTGGTGATCGATCAGTTTTTAAGCTCCGGCGAGGCAAAATGGGGGCGGGGTTGCGGCTTGGTGCTATTTTTACCGCATGGGTTCGAAGGCCAAGGCCCAGAGCATTCGTCCGCACGACTAGAACGCTTCTTACAGCTGTGCGCGCTTAATAATATGCAGGTCTGTACGCCGACATCACCGGCGCAAATGTTTCACATGCTGCGTCGTCAAATGCGGCGCAACGTGCGCAAACCTTTAGTTGTGATGACGCCGAAATCGATGCTGCGCAATAAATTGTCGACCAGCAGCATGGCGGATTTAGCGGGCGGCAAATTCTTCAACGTCATTAGTGACAGCAATACGAAAAATCAGTTCACCTGCAATCGCGTCGTGCTGTGTGCGGGCAAGGTTTACTACGATTTGATCGAAGCCGCTGAAAAGCAGGGTTTAAGCAATGTCGCCATTGTACGGGTCGAACAGCTCTATCCGTTCCCGCGCGCGGAAGTCAGCGCTGAGCTGGCGCGTTTTCCGAACGCCCTCGAAGTGATTTGGTGTCAGGAAGAGCCGCTGAATCAAGGTGCTTGGTTCCAAGTACGCCACCATATCGAGGCGTGTTTACAGCTGCAGCACAAGCTGCACTATGCCGGCCGTGACCGCTCCGCCGCACCTGCCTGTGGCCATGCCGATCAGCACATGGCGCAACAAAGCGCCCTGGTGGAAGCAGCACTTGGGGTTGCTGCCGCTGGCGCAATATCCTGATGGCGATGGAATTCAGCACGCATGAGCGTCTCATTTTTGCCCTGGACGTCGAAACCCGTGCCCAAGCAATGGCTTGGGTGGAGCGCTTGGGCGATGCGATCAGTTTTTACAAAGTTGGCATGGAGCTGTTGACCAGCGGCGAGTATTTTGAGGTGATCGCAGAACTGGCGGATCGCGGCAAAAAAGTGTTCGTTGATTTGAAGTTTTTTGACGTGCCCGCTACGGTTGCGGCTGCCGTCAAAGGCTTGCGTCGGCACCAAGTAAATTTCTGCACAATTCACGGCAATGACGCGATGATGCGCGCCGCAGTAGAAGTCAAGGGGGATTTAAAAGTGCTGGCAGTGACGGCATTAACTAGCCTAGATCAACGTGATTTGACCGATTTAGGTTTTCAATGTGACGCCAAAGCGCTGGTCGAATCGCGCGCGAAAGCGGCGTTGGCGTGCGGGGTTGATGGCGTGGTTTCCAGCGGCTTAGAGGCCAGCGCTATTCGCACGGCGTGTGGCGAAAAGCTGCTGATTATCTGCCCCGGCATTCGCCCAGTTGCAAATATAGAAGCCGCGTCCGATGACCAAAAACGCACAGTAGATGTGGCTGAAGCCTTTGCTTTGGGTGCTGATTTCATTGTGGTTGGCCGCCCGATTAAAAATGCGCTGGACCCAAAAGCTGCGGCGTTGGCGATGCAGGAAACCATTGCGGCGGCGTTTGCGGCAAAGTTTTGAGTCTAAAAATCTTTGAGTCTAAAAACTTAAGTAGAAATTTCGTTTCGCGGTTGGATTTCTTAGTTTCGCTTTTCAGCGCTTCTCTTCACGCCGAATCGTGGCAATCGAAAGATTGACAAACCCAAGTTGACTCAACGCATCCATGGCCGTGATGACACTTTGGTGTGGGGTTCGGCCATCGGCGCGCAAAACCACACGTTGATCGCGTTTGTCGCCAGCGGTCGCAGCAATGGCGGCTTTAAGCGTTTCGATATTTTCGTTGATAACTTCACTATTACCCACAAAAAATCGCCCTTCAGCGTTGATTTGTACCAATAAACTTGGGCCTTTATCTTTCTCGGTACTGCTGTTGGAGGCTTGCGGCAAGTTCACTTTTAAGCGCGACTGTTGCTCAAAGGTCGCGGTTGCCATAAAGAAAATGAGCAGCACTAAAATCACGTCGATCAAGGAAATCACGTTGATTTCCGGCTCATCAAGTGATTTGTCATCGGTAAATTTCATGGATTTTAGCGGGTGGCGGGCGCTGGGCGCACGCTGGCTGCTGCTGGCGTCACCGGATTCGCCATGGGATTAGCCATTGGTGCTTCAAGCGTATCAATAAGATCACTCGCTTCGCGTTCCAGCTCGACCGCCAAATTCTGGATTTTGCCGCGTAAAAAACGGTGGAACACGTAAGCGATAATGGCGACGACTAATCCTGATGCGGTGGCAATAAGCGCCTCGCCGATACCGCCCGCCAAGCGATTGGCATCGCCAATGCCCACGCTAGTAATAATCATAAACATCTTAATCAAGCCAAAAACGGTGCCTAACAGCCCCATCAGCGGCGAAATAATCGCAATCGTGCCGAGCGAGTTTAGAAAGCGGTTCATCTCGTGCACGGACCTACGGCCCACATCTTCAACTTTCTGGCGGATCACATCGCGTGAGCGCGCGCGATTCGCCAACACAGTCGCTAAAACCGCACCTAGCGGCGAGTTTTCTTCGAGTTCCTGAAGCTGAGCGGCTTCAAGTCGATGCGTTTTGGCATATTGGCGCACCTGTGGCCCCAGTGCAGGCGGCAAAATGGCGGCGCGGCGTAGCGCCCAAAACCGCTCGGCGATGATGGCGATGCTGAGCACACTCATTAAACTGAGCGGAATCATAATAAAACCGCCTGCGCGTAAAATTTCCCACACGATTGAGGCCCAATAGTTGCAAAAAGAGCGCGGATGATAGCCTCTAAGCACGCCAAAGCTGAAGCGAATTCGCCAAGCTAGTTAATAGAACTTGTGTGATGGCGAGCGCGCTGTTAATCTTTACGGCTCGATTGGGGCGCATAGCTCAGCGGTAGAGCACTACCTTGACATGGTAGGGGTCGGGGGTTCGAAACCCTCACCGCCCACCACGCCATCATGGTCCAAGCCTGCTAAGGTCCTGGTCATCGGCGTGGCACGACATTCCCTCGCAGCCCACCGACCGTTCGAGGTGGCCCGCGGCAACGCCGGCCGAGCGTGCGACATGAGCACTAGCATCCTCTCCTGCTGATCTCGTCGACGCATTCGATTTTCGAAAGGCGCCTCGGCGCTTTTTTTGTTTTCAGTCCCTACCGCAACCGTTTCCCGCCAGGCGGGAGAGGGGGAGCAAGCAGACATGATCGCGATCACCCTTCCCGACGGCAGCCGCCGAGAGTTCGAACATCCCGTGTCGGTGATGCAGGTGGCCCAGTCCATCGGCGCCGGGCTGGCCAAGGCGACCGTCGCCGGCGAAGTCGATGGCCGGCTGGTCGATGCCAGCGACGTGATCGACCACGACGCCACCCTGCGCATCATCACCTCCAAGGACGCCGAGGGCGTGGAGATCATCCGCCACTCCTGCGCGCACCTGGTCGGGCATGCGGTCAAGCAGCTGTATCCGGACGCCAAGATGGTGATCGGCCCGGTCATCGCCGAGGGCTTTTACTACGACATCCACAGTGAGCGCCCGTTCACCCCGGACGACCTGGCCGCGATCGAGCAGCGCATGCGCGAGTTGATCGAGCTGGATTACGACGTGGTCAAGAAAGTGACTCCGCGTGCCGAGGTCGTGGAGGTGTTCGGCGCGCGCGGCGAGGAGTACAAGCTCCGCCTGATCGACGACATGCCCGCCGACATCCAGGCGATGGGCCTGTATTACCACCAGGAATACGTGGACATGTGCCGCGGCCCGCACGTGCCCAACACGCGCTTCCTGAAGGCGTTCAAGCTGACCCGCATCTCGGGCGCGTACTGGCGCGGCGATGCCGCCAACGAGCAGCTGCAGCGCATCTACGGCACAGCCTGGGCCGACAAGAAGCAGCTCGACGCCTACATCCTGCGCGTCGAGGAAGCCGACAAGCGCGACCATCGCAAGATCGCCAAACAGCAGCACCTGTTCCACCTGCAGGAAGAGGCGCCGGGCCTGGTGTTCTGGCATCCGAAGGGCTGGTCGGTGTGGCAGGTGGTCGAGCAGTACATGCGCCGCGTCTACCGCGACACCGGCTATGGTGAGGTGCGTTGCCCGCAGATCCTGGATGTGACCCTGTGGCAGAAATCCGGCCATTGGGACAACTACAAGGACAACATGTTCTTCACCGAGTCGGAGAAGCGGACCTACGCGCTGAAGCCGATGAACTGCCCCGGCCATGTGCAGGTGTTCAATCAGGGCCTGCACAGTTACCGCGACCTGCCGATCCGCTACGGCGAGTTCGGTGCCTGCCACCGCAACGAGCCCTCGGGGGCGCTGCACGGCATCCTGCGGGTGCGCGGTTTCACCCAGGACGATGGCCACATCTTCTGCACCGAAGATCAGGTGGAAGCCGAGGTCACCGCATTCCACCAGCAAGCGATGGCGGTGTACGAGGCGTTCGGGTTCTCCGAGGTGCAGCTCAAGATCGCCCTGCGGCCGGAATCCCGCCTGGGCGACGACGCCACCTGGGACAAGGCGGAGCATGCGTTGCGTTCCGCCCTGGGCGCCGCCGGCGTGGACTGGCAGGAACTGCCGGGCGAGGGCGCGTTCTATGGGCCCAAGATCGAATACCACCTGCAGGACGCCATCGGCCGCACCTGGCAGCTCGGCACCATGCAGGTCGATTTCATGATGCCGGCCCGGCTCGGCGCCGAATATGTCGACGAGCACAGCCAGAAGCAGCATCCGGTGATGTTGCATCGGGCGATCGTCGGGTCGATGGAGCGTTTCATCGGCATCCTGATCGAGCACCACGCCGGCCATTTCCCCTCTTGGCTGGCGCCGGTGCAGGCGGTGGTGATGAATATCACCGATGCCCAGGCCGATGCCGTCGAGGACGCCCGGAAATCCCTTGCAAATCAAGGCTTCCGGGTGGAAGCGGATTTGCGGAACGAGAAGATCGGCTATAAGATCCGCGAGCACACGCTGCAGCGCGTGCCATACCTGCTGGTGGTCGGCGACCGCGAGCGCGAGAATGGCACGCTGTCGGTGCGCGCGCGGGGTGGGGAAGACCTCGGTACCATGTCGGTTGCCGACTTCGCCGCACGTTTGCGTCAGGAACAGGCGGCCGTCTAGCGACGGCAGCGTCAGACGGCTCGCGATTCCGGAATCGCGGG
>JAYUUS010000145.1:0-4118 GCA_043754435.1 Rhodanobacteraceae bacterium | reverse complement strand
AAAAGAGCAAGCTTCCGCACAGCAAGCTTTAGCCGCGCAATTGCCGCCTGTCGCTGCCGCTGTTGATGATATCTCAGGAAGATTTAAAGCCCTGGCCTCTGATGCAAAAGAGGGCGGAAAGCAAATGCAAAAGGCGGTTGAAGCACCGTCTGGCAGCATTGACGAGCTGCGAAACCGGCTAATAATTCTAAACCAAGCGCTGGTTAAAGCATTCAAAGAAGGCGGCAACACCAAACAATTAAGGGATGAAATCAAGGCAACGGAAGCTCAGGTAACGGCGCTAGCGGCGGCGGCGGACAAGGCCGCTGAGGGAACTAAAAAATTAGGTGAATCCGCTGAGATTGCCGCGCCAAAAATAGCAAAAGTAGGAACCGAATCTAGCAAAACCGCAAACGATGCGGCGAAGCTCGACACTGCGGCATCAAGTGCAGCCGACAGCGTCAAAAAAACCGGCGACAATGCGACAGCGGCGGCGGCAGATATTGGCGAAGTTTCCGACGAATTTGCTCGTCTCGCTGCAGCGACCAACTTGCTCTACAACGATCAGGGTCTAAGGCTTAAATCTCAGCTGGAGGATCAGCGCGAAGCAGCATTGCGCAGACAAGCGCAGATTCGCGAGGAAATCGCATCGCTTGACCCGCTTGAGCAAGCGGTAAAACGCGTTAATCAGCAATACAAATTCATTGGGCAGGGGCAGGCAAGAGCGTTGGCTGAGCAAGAGTTGCGATTACAGCAGCTCAGGCAGCAGGGCCAAGGCGGCGCAAGCGCAGGCGGCAATGGCAGCAATGCAGACGCCACTACACGCAGCGGCGGAATCAATATCAATCTGGCGCTCAGCGCGCTGGATCCGGCGGCATTGAGTAACGACACGATTAAAGATTTAGCCCGCAGATTAGCGGCTCCGATTCGCACCTTTATTCAAAGCGGCGCATGAAATACATCAGCAATCTAACAAACGACGCGCGCCTCGGTGCGCTGACTATGACCAATACCCAGCCGACGACGCAAAACGCGCTAGCGGCTGCGATTCGCGCGGGTGCTGGGACTGTAGCGCTGGGTGGCGGATACACCGGCGGATCAAGCGCAACGGTGAGCGTAGAAGTATTGAATAACACCCTGGTAGGTGCGCCGATTATTTCAGCGCTGGCATTCAGCGGCGTAGGCAACGGATCGCTTACAAGCGTAGTCGCCACTAGCGCTGTCTCCGCGCAAAAAATCACGGTAGAACTGATCGACGTTGGCACCCGCGCCCGCAAAGCGTGGCTACCCATTTACGGCGTATTCCTGCGCGCACGAACCAGCGGTGCGGGCGGCAATGCAATTACACTGAGTGTCGATCAAACCGGCATTACTCGCACCGCTACGCAGTACGCGCTAATTGACTCGATCAAAGATGGAACCAACGAATACGCGGGGCCGCAATGGGATTTTGGCGCGCCCATGCTGCAAGAGGACGGCACGATTCCGCCAACCGCGCCCCGCATCAGCTTTGGCAATGACGCCCAAATCTATCGCCAGTACAAGACCTACGCAAACGGGCGATTTCTCTATTCGTTCTCTCCGCCACCGCGCGCCGATTATGCCGAGGGCACCAAGGTTTATGCGGTGGCCGGCACGCGTGTCGTGACCATTGCCGACGGCGTTGCACCTGATGACGTTTACACGGGCGTTACCTCGCTTTATTCGATTCTCAGCGCGATCAAAAACGACATAACCGGGCTGGCAGAAGTTGACGGGCCGGTGTTGAATGACCTAGCCCCCGCAGGCATGGGGATGCAGGAATTCGATGTGCAAACAGTGAGCTATGCCGCGTCCGTGGTAGGCGAGGGCTCCCCGTTTGCAGTCCAGGCGGACATTCAATACGCCGCCGCCGCTGGATCGCCGACGGAAACCGTGCTTATCCAGTGCGTGCGTGCAGATCGCTCCGGTCAAGAAATTTGGGAAGTGCGCGGCGATGTTTCCGGGCCTTTGACCAATGCATTCACCGGCCTGATTTATAGCGAAACCATCGGCACTTTTACAATTCCGTTGCAAACGTCAACCGCAGGCCCACCGCTGGGTGATATCACAGCGCGGCCGACGTGGAAAACGCGCAGCGGTGAAGACCCTTGTTTCCATTTTTATCGCCCATTGCTGGGTGCGCGCGCGTCTGAAAAGACGATTGTTTTCGAGTACAAAAAAAGGCCAATCAAAGGTGACTGCTGTGACAATATTACTATCAAGCCGGGGCCTAGTTTGCATTGCCTCGGCATCGAACCGCCGGAGGAACTTGTGGCTCTGACCCCGGAACTTATCGACTTCAAAGCGGCGAAAAACGCGCAAATATCGGCGTGGGCGTCGCTTATGGTGAGCCTGCAGCGCTCGCCGCCTTTCCCGTTGCGCGGATCTAACGCCAACGTAGTGCCCAAAATCAGTGAGGATGCGGTGACCGCCATCCGCACCGCCGCTGATGCGTTGCGCAAGGCGCTAGACGAATGCGTTATTGACACCGCGTACATCACGCCGCCGGTGTGGGTGCTAAGCACCGTCGTCACGAAGTACGCCATGCGCGCGCCAACGGCTGCTAACGGCTATTTGTACATAGCCACGACCGGCGGCACGACCGGCGCAACACAACCAACTTGGCCCACGACAGTAGGCGATACCGTCACAGATAACGGCGTGACCTGGGAAAATATCGGCCGAACCATCGAAGCCGCGTTTGATGCCGCGTTTGCTCAAATCAAGGCGGAATTTGCCCAGATCAATACGCTCGGCGAAATGGGGCGCCCGTGGGCGGCAAGTTTTGAAATGGGCGAGATTGCTTTCCCGCTTGCCTCGCCCAACGGGCACTGGTACTACGCAGAATCCACAAGCGGGACGGCCCCATTTTTAAGCGGCGTGACCGAACCAACGTGGCCTACAGACGGCTCCACGGTAGTCGATGGCGAATATACTTGGCGCGACGCTGGCGCATTTTGGACAGCGGCGGCAACGATCAAGAAAGGCGCGCAAATCAACGTCCCAGGTGTGGGCGTATTCTTTGCAACCCAAGGCGGCACTACGCATGCAACCACGATGCCCGTTTTTTCGCGATTGATCGATGCTCGTTACTACGATGCGAGCGGGTTAGAAGTGGCGCGAACCGTCACGGATAACAGCGTAATTTGGACGCTGGCAGCCCGCGCGATCATCGGAAAATGGGAATCAATCGGTGTCGATGCAGCAGCCACAACGGCCAATAATTTGCAGATCGCGGCTTGGATCGACAGCCTGGGGGACGTGGTCAACCCGATCTACGCGGCAGCACGAGTAAATTTTAATTTGTCCAGCGGGCCTAGCTCAGACTGCTGGACTGACAAGCCCAAGGAGACGCATTATTGGGCTTGTATTAGTGAGCAATTTAACTATTTGCCCGTGTTCAATAACACGGGCTATCACTCCGTAGTGCGTCGATTTGACGCGCTGGGGAACGAATTCTACGAAGACACAAAAGAGTTTTATTTCGCGTTCCAAGTGTGCCCGGAGCAACTTTTAGTTGGCGACCGGATCACGGTCGCTATCGGCGGGCTTGCGAATAGCCTACTGACGTATCAAGTCGGCGACCGCATCAGTGTGGACGTGATTAAGTCCGCGCCATTGAGATTCGAAAATGGGCAAGCTGGCACTGATGCGCTCACGTGGGGCGTGCTGGGGGCTGTTAGCGGGCCCTTTGCTAACTACGTGCTCAACTTGATAACACCGGCGGCCTACAGTAATGCGGGCCTATCGTTTGCCATCGCTGAGGGTGCGGTACCGTACAAACTCGGCGACATTTACACCTTCTGGGCTGAGGGCGGGCAGTTCCGCTGGCGGCTAGATGCGGGTGCGTGGACTACTGCGCAGATCGCGTTCAGCGTGGCTATTTCTAGCGGCCTAACGCTGGCATTCAATACCGGCACCGCACCGTCATTTATCGCGCCGGATGCGTTTTCTTTGGCCGCGCTCGCTGCATCAGGTATTGACCAAGCGCGCACGCCCGACGATGCTAGTTGCGCGTGGGTGACGTCGACAAATATCGACTTGACGGCCTCCAGCGCCGTGCGATTCGTCGGGCTTTTTGAGCACACGATTCCGCAAGCTGCGACGGTGCGACTGCA
>JAYUUS010000144.1:0-4118 GCA_043754435.1 Rhodanobacteraceae bacterium | reverse complement strand
TAGAACGACTTAATTTTTCGATTTTGTAATCTTGTTGCCTTCTACCGAAAGGTCTCCAATCAAGCCTTTTTCAGCGAAGCCAAATGCCAGAATAGGCTTGTTTTCAATCAGGCTGTCATATTCACCGTTAACCGCTTCCCGAACGACCGTGACGCCTGCATCGGCACCGATCGACCAGTTTTCGCTTTCTCTGAATTTTTTCAAAGAGGCGGGGGTCATAAACATCATTATTTCGCTGTGCTGCGCAACGCCCAAGGTGAGGCCCACGGAGGCCGAGCTTATGCGGTAATAGTTCACCGTTTTACCGCCTACTTGCAATGCGCCTTCGCCGTATTCCGCACCTATGCCAACGCCAGCTTTAGTAATACGTGGAAAAATCAACACGCCGGACGCTTTGCTGATAAGTGCAGCATTGGCGGGCTTAAGGGCGCGAAATTCGCTGACGGTTGCGGTGACGCGCTTGTTGAGCTCAGCGCGGTTGGCGGCAAGTGATTCAGGTGCGTGCGCTACGCCGAAAACGACGACAACGGCGGCGGCTAAATTTCTGAGAGGCTGTGTATACATGATTTAATCCTAAAGTGATGGCGGAAATCGCAGCGGCAGATTGCAGTGCGGAATATTTACTGAAGCTCGCTAAACACACTTTTTGAGCAAGACTGTCGATAATCTTAGCAGCCGCCCATAACTCTGTCTGTGGGCTAGCGCACATGCCAAATCTGACCACACTCAAGCGCCATGTTTTGGTCTTGGCATGCTTTGTTAAGCTCGCTAGCGCACCGATCCCTACAGCGTTTGGATTCACACTTTGAAGTCTTAATTCCGCTCGTTTGCGGCTTAGCCCAAGTACAAAAACCTTTCATGCCAGCCAGCGCCGAAGTCAAAAATAGTTCAGATCAAACCGCGCTGCACATGACCGGGCGGTGGACGCTGCACGAGTTGGCGAAACTGCCGCCGCCGCAAGGCATGGCGCATCAGGTCGATGGCAGCGCTCTGGAAGCGATAGATAGCGCTGGAGCGCTGTTGCTGCTGACTCGCTACGCGCATCCCGAACAGTTGGAATTGCACAACTTTAAGCCCGAGGCGCAAGCCCTATTAGAACTGGTGCAGAGTCATGTGCTGGTGCCGACAGAGCCTGGGCGGAATGTGTCAGCTTGGCGTCAACTGCTTGCGCGCGTTGGTCAGGCAACTTTAAACGCTTACCGCGAAGCTTTAGGTCTTATCGCATTCACCGGGCAAGTGCTCGAAACCCTGCTATGGGTACTGATTGGCAAGCGCCGACTGCGCATGACTGCGACCGTTTTTCATTTGGAACAGGCCGGTCTAGATGCACTGCCGATTGTTGCACTGCTTTCTTTTATGGTTGGCTCCGTAATCGCTTTTTTAGGTGCGAACCTGTTGGCTGAATTTGGCGCGGCGGTGCTGACAGTGGAGCTAGTGGCGTTTTCTTTTCTGCGTGAATTTGGGGTGCTGCTAGCGGCGATCCTGCTGGCCGGGCGCTCGGGCAGCGCGTTTGCCGCTGAGATCGGCATGATGAAGGCAAATGAGGAAATTGACGCGATCCGAGCGCTCGGGATGGATCCAATTGAGCTACTGGTGATGCCGCGCATGCTGGCGCTGCTGATCGCACTGCCGCTGCTCACTCTAATCGGCATGGTGACGGGTATTTTGGGCGGTGCCTTGGTTTGCACAGTCGCACTCGATATTTCCCCCAGCCTATTTATTACGCGCCTGCACGAATCTACTGAGTTTCGGCACTTTTTCGTTGGCATGGTGAAAGCGCCGGTATTCGCCTTTTTAATTGCCTTAACCGGATGCCGTCAGGGCCTAAACGTGAGCGGCAGCGCCGAGTCGGTTGGCCGCAGCACCACCAAAAGCGTGGTGCAGGCGATCTTTCTGGTGATTATGTTCGACGCCCTATTCGCGCTGATGTTTCGGGAGCTAGCGCTTTGAACGTGCCTATTGCCCAAGCTCTAGTTGCCGAGAAGACTGCCAACGTGCCGCACCGGGATACGAACACTGCGAATGCGCCGGTGATTGAGGTCGAGCAGCTAGTCAATCAATTTGGTCAGCAGAAGGTGCACAACAACCTTGATTTGACGATACGGCGCGGCGAGGTGCTGGGCCTGATCGGCGGCTCGGGGGCCGGCAAGAGCGTGCTGGTGCGCTCAATTTTAGGTTTACAAAAGCCCACCTCTGGACGGATTCGCTGGTTCGGGCAAGACGTGGCCACACTTGACGATGCCGCACGCAACGCGCTGGAGCAGCGCATCGGCGTGCTGTTCCAAGCGGGTGCTTTGTTTTCTTCGCTCACTGTGCTCGAAAATGTATTGGTGCCTTTAAAAGAATATACCAAGCTGGACGTGGACTTCGCGGCGGTTCTGGCGCGGCTCAAATTGCAGCTCACTGGCCTACCGGCAAATGCGGCGGCGAAATATCCTGAGCAGCTTTCTGGCGGCATGCGCAAGCGCGCAGGCCTAGCGCGCGCACTTGCGCTCGACCCAGAAGTCATTTTTTTGGATGAGCCGACCAGCGGGCTAGACCCAAACGGTGCGGACGAGTTCGATGCACTGATTAAGACTCTACATCAGGCGTTGAACTTAACTGTGGTGCTGGTTACCCATGATCTCGACACGATTTTTGCGGTTTGCGACCGCGTCGCAGTGCTCGGAGACGGCAAGGTGATTGTGGTGGACAGCCCGGACGTAGTGGCTCAGTTCGATCACCCGTGGATTCGGGAAACTTTCGACGGAACACGCGGCAAGCGCGCCGCACTGGCTGCCCACAAAAATTTAAGGCCTACTAATGGAAACTAATGGAAACTAAAGCGCACCATGTACTGATCGGAGCCTTCGTGCTGGGGCTTGGGTTGTTTGGTATATTGTTTGCCCTGTGGATCGGCAAGGTTCAATTCGCCAAGGAATATGCGGACTACGACGTGCTGTTCGAGCAGTCGGTCAGCGGCCTGACCGTGGGCGCGGCCGTACAGTTCAGCGGCATCCAGGTCGGCGAGGTACGCCGCCTGAAACTTGCGCCTACAGATCCAAATCAGGTGATCGCGCGGATTCGCGTGCAGGGTGATCTGCCGGTGACTGTGGAAACGCGCGCGCAGCTGGTGCTAACCGGCCTGACCGGCTTGGCGGTGATGCGCCTCTCAGGCGGTGATAAAAAAAGCGCACCGCTGACCGAGATTCTACCCGGGCACCAGGTGCCGCTGATTCGTTCTGAGCCGAGCCAGCTCGACAAGCTGTTCGAAAGCTCCCAAGCGCTGCTCGCGAACGCGGCAGACGCTTTTGCGCGCGTGAACAAAGTGCTGAGCGATGAAAACTTGAGCAAAGTAGACAGCACGCTGAGCGAAATTCAGACGCTCAGCACCGAACTGCGCGGTGAAGCGGGCGGTACGCTGCGCTCCATCCGGGAATTGGCGGAGCGCAGTAAGGTTATGGTCAGCAAATTGGAAAAAAGCTTCCCCACTGAGGCCTGGGCTAAGGTGCCAGTGGATGCGCGCACCACGCTCGCCGAGATCAACAAAGCCGCAGGCGCTTTGCAGGGTACGTTGGCTTCGGCCGGTCCTGGGGTGGAACGCTTTACCAGCGAAGGCTTGCCCCAGATCACCACTACGCTGGCTGAACTGGAACGGCTGGCGCGCAGCCTAGAGCACTTTAGCCGCACGCTAGAAACAAACCCGCAAGGCTGGATTGCTAAACCGCCACCGCAACGCACTGCTGAGGAGCGCAAATGAACCCATCAAATCTTGCATTTAACGAGCTTGCATTTAACAAGCTTGCATTCAAGGCCGCAGCCTGCGGGCTGCTGGCACTTATCTTATCTATAGCAGGCTGCGGCTTGTTACCAAAGCCGGCACCGGCCGTCGATGCGTTCGTGCCCCGCATCGCTTTGGCTAAGTCTAGCTCGGTTCCGCGTTATGCCCGACTCACGGTGATCCGTCCGATCGCGCCGGTCTATCTGGACACGAGCGAGCCGCAATTGATCGATATGGATGGCAGTTGGCTACGTATCCCAGGCTTTAGGTTCGCCGCTACGCCTGCGGAGCTGCTGCAAAATATGTTGGCTGATGGGCTAGAACAGAGCGGGTTAGCAGGCGCGGTGCTCACGCATCA
>JAYUUS010000143.1:0-12643 GCA_043754435.1 Rhodanobacteraceae bacterium | reverse complement strand
TTCGCGGGCGGCAAAGGGATCAGTTTGTGCGGCAGCGGGCTTCGAAAAACCGGCCTTCGCACCTTTGTCGGATTTAGTTTTGGATTTTTCCAAGCTGGAGTCGAATTTTGCTTTCGTTGAGCTAGGTTTAGGGAGTGGAAAGGGGGCGAAACGCGGCTTGGCGTGACTTGCGCTTTCTTCTTTGACTGAGCTGCGACGCGTTGGTTCTGAGATTGGTTCTTTACTCAGTCGCGGATCGTCTTCGCGATGCAGGTGTTTGACTTTTTTTGGCGCGGCATTTGCGGCGGCTTTATATTTTTCTGGAGTTTTTCTAGGCATGCTGCAAGGGTAGCGCGTCTTTCTGCAAATGTGTGCTTACCCGCTTTTGATGGTGCCTATCTAATTCAACGTCAGTCCATATTTCTCAAGACGCTCTATACATGTTTGCTTTGGCAAACGAGTCAGTAGGAAAGTTCTACAGGCGGTCTATACTTCGCTTAGCGCTCAGCCGGGCGCTACAACTTTTATAACTTCATGGAGCAGTCAATGTCAGTCGCAAAAATAATCGAAATCAGTACAGGATCCGCTAAGAGCTTCGAAGACGCTGCTCAAAACGGCATTACCCGCGCCGGTGAAACGATCAAAGGCATCACCGGTGCATGGGTTTCCGAGCAGAAAGTAGTCGTTGAGAAAAATAAAATTGTGGAATATCGCGTCACCATGAAAGTAACGTTCATTCTTGAAGAATCAAAGCCAAAAAGTAAGAAGTAACCTGATTAGCGTTAAAGAGCAAAACTGCACACAATTCACGAACCTCGTCTTTACGAGCGCAGCGAAGCAATCTAGCTTTAAACGACGAGATTGCTTCACTGCGTTCGCAATGACGAATCTTAGGCGGTTCATGGAGAGCGTTTCTTTTAGCTGAGAGAAAAGTGTTTGACTTACCGTCTACAGCGATATTGGTAACTTTATTGGCGTAAAGGCTATGAGCACTGCTTCTAGATCAACTTCCACTGACGTAAGTATCTTGAGTTTGAGCCTTGGGCAGCTCTGTCCAGAGGAGCGGGCGAAATTGGTGGCCTCGATCTTAAATAACCCTGAAACTGCAGCATTGGCGAAGCTTGGGATGCGCGTGGCAAGTCCTGCACAGCAAACCGCGAGTGCGATGATTTCTGCGGCAAGCTCACGTGAAGTTAGCAAGGGCAGGTGGAATGCGCGGAATTGGGTCACCAGCGCTTGCGCAAGCCTTGCGCTATTCGCAGTTTTTAGTTTTTCAGACTCATCCAGGCAGGCCGTTGAGCCGGGGCGTGTTGCCCTGAATCAAGCGCAAAGGAGCGATCAATTCGGCCCCACAGGTTCATTCGAAGGTTCGGCTGGGGTACACAGGCTAGAGTCAGTGGATCGTTTCGGCGGCGGTGGTTTCGAAACGGATTGATTGGTTTTATCTCGAATCTTCGTCACGCCAAAGCTCTAGCGAGTCGGCGTAGCCACCTAATAGATTCCACAGCGCCGCTTCTTTTTCCGGCGGAATGCGTGAAAAGGCAAAACCTAATTCATCTTTATCAATGCGCATAACCCGCGCTTCAAGGTGAATGTTAAGGGTATCACCAAACAATAAATCCAGCACAAATTGGTCGCCACGTTGACCGATCCAATCGCTTGGCCTACGTGCAAGTAGCCCGGTTGCCGATATATCCTGTAGTTCCGTCGTCCACGATTCATCACCACGGCACATTAAGATGGCACTGTCCGTAGGCATTCGTCGCGCGCGGCGGCCGAGTTTTTGACTGCTCACGCCAAAATTTTGTTTATTTGACATTTCCACAAAATTAATCGCCTTCCCCCGGAAAGCCCAAGCCGTATTATGCACAGCCGCAGCTCAGAACAAAGGCCTTGCGATCAGAAAAAGTGGCTACCACGCGATGAATTCAGTACATGCCCGTTTGAGTACACTCAAGTTTGAAAATTTTGGATAGAAGGAATAAAACTGTGGCCAGAGCTTCATTTAATCGCTCCGACCGCGTTGCAGCATTACTGCGCCGCGAAGTGGCAACGCTCGTTCATCAAGATGTGCGGGACGGCTTGGTGCCGGAAATGAGCGTTTCCGATGTCGAAATTTCGCGTGATTTAACGCACGCAACGGTCTTTGTGACTGCGCTCAAGCCAGAGCAGAGCGCAATCGGAATTGTTGCGCTGAACGGACAAGCGAAAGGCTATCGGCATTTTTTGGCGAAAACCTTAGCGCTCCGGCAAATGCCAGCACTGCACTTTAAATATGACGATTCGGTTGATCGCGGGATGCGTATTGAAGAATTACTACGCGCGCATGATTCGGTAACTCCAGAAAATTGAGCTGTTTTAGAAACTGAGTGGATCCAAAAATTGAGTATTTCCACATGAACTTACCTTTACACATTGTCATCTTGGCGGCGGGCGGCGGCCAGCGTATGAAAAGTGCGCGGCCCAAAGTGCTGCAAAAATTGGCGGGGAAGTCGATGTTGGGGCATGTGTTAGCCGCCGCTGAGGCGCTTAATCCGGCGAAAATACATATTGTTTATGGGCATTTAGGTGCGCAAGTGCGCGCAGAGTTTAGCCAAGTAGAGCACTCAGCAATCAATTGGGTTGAACAAACCATTCAAGCGGGCACCGGTGATGCGGTGCAGCGGGTAATGCCGGATATTCCAGACGGCGCGCGCGTGCTGGTGCTTTATGGTGATTCGCCTGCGCTAGCGCCAGAAACGCTGGCAAAATTATTGCGGCACAGTGGTTTGGCGGTGTTGATTAGTCATGTTGCTGCGCCCGCTGGCTTAGGACGCGTTGCCTTGGATGCAAATCATCGCGTACTAGCGATTATTGAGGCGAAAGATGCCACGCCCGAGCAGCTTGCGATCCAAACCGTTAATACCGGCGTTTTGGTGGCCGACAGTGCGGTTCTACGAGCGTGGCTGCAGCGCTTGACGCCGAATAATCAGCAGCGCGAATACTATTTGACGCAAATTTTTGAGTTTGCCGCATCAGACGGGCAGGCGGCGCAAGCAGTGCTTACGTTAGATGCCTTTGAAGGCTTTGGTGCCAATGACGCGTGGGAATTAGCGCAGCTTGAGCGCTACTTACAGCAGCGCCAGCTGAAAAGTTTGTGTCAAAACTTCGGCCTGCGGGTAAGCGATCCGGCGCGCGTTGATGTGCGCTGCAGCAGGATCGAGCTGGGGCGTGACGTTGAGCTAGACGTGAATGTGATTTTAGCGGGCAGCATTCAGCTCGGGGGCGAAGTCAAAATTGGCCCATTTTGCCATATTCGCAATTGCGACTTAGCCGCAGGCACCGAAGTGCTTGGGCACTGCGATTTAGACGGTGTACGCACCACCGGCGCTTGCCGCATTGGGCCATTTGCAAGGCTGCGTCCGGGCACAATTTTGGCCGAGGGTGCCCACATCGGCAATTTTGTCGAAACCAAGCGGGCGAATTTTGGCCGCGCCAGCAAGGCTAATCATCTGAGCTATTTGGGGGATGTGAATATTGGCGCGAACGTGAATATTGGCGCGGGCACCATTACTTGCAATTATGATGGCGTTAATAAGTCGATGACGCACATAGCGGATGGGGCTTTTATTGGCTCCAACAGTGCGCTGGTAGCGCCCGTGAAAATCGGCGAAAATGCCACGATAGGCGCGGGTTCGACGATCACCAAAGACGCGCCTGCAGAAGCATTAACCTTGAACAGAGTACGTCAATTCACTCTGCCTAGTTGGAAACGGCCTGGGAAGCGCACGAAGTAGCCCCTCACCCCATAATTCTAATTCCATTTCAAACAGACTATTATTTTGGCGTTTGATTCCTCGACATTTGATCGAAGCAAAGCAGCCGTTGGCCGTGCCCCAACGGGGCACAATGTGATAGCCCAGCAACTGTCTTGAAAAAATAAATATTTAGGCATTCGCACTCCCGTCGCTTTTCGTCCACGGCTCCATCGGCTTGCGGGCCTTGATGGCCCGCTAGTCAGCCGCTTGCGCTCGCTCCGTCCGTAACGGGCCGCGTCAAAAAATCGCGCATCCGTGCATTGAGGATTATAAGCAGTTTATGCGCCGAGGCTACCAACGCCACTTTTGCTGACTTACCGTTTGCGCGCAGGCGATCATAAAATTCCTTTAATTTTGGCTCCCATCGCACCGCGACTAACGCCGCCATGTACAGCACCGCCCGCACCTCCGCACGGCCGCCCCAAATATGGCGCTGTCCTTTCATCGTGCCACTTTCGCAGTTCAGCGGAGCCACACCCACGAGCTTGGAGATCTCTTTTCGATTCAGCGTGCCCAGTTCTGGAAGCAGCGAAAGCAGTGTCGCTTTCAGTACCGGACCACAGCCTTTGCACTTTAATGCGACAGACTTCGCTTGGGATTTCACCGCCTCGGCAATGCGGCTATCAAGTTGCGCCAACTGCGCTACCATCGCCGTAAGCATTTTTTTCGACAGTGTTTTCAGCGCTTTATCTTTTATCGTTGCCACTTGCTGGCTTTGTATTCCAATGGCATTGACCACTTGATGTCGACGCGTCACCCACTCCCGAAAGCAGGCTTGTTCAGCGGATGGCGGCACATATTGAAGCATCGTATCCCACAGCATATGCGCCATGCGCGCCAGGATTTTCGCATCCAATTGATCCGTTTTGGCGAGTTGGCCCATCGCTTTTGCGAAATCACGCACTTGCCTTGGATTGATCCGCGACACCCAAATTTTGGCATTGCTCAAGCAATTCAGCGTGGCGTTTTCATAGCCGCCCGTTGCTTCAAGCAACACCCGTGCGTCAGATTTATTGGGTCCTAGCCAACGCAAAAGCTTCTTCAAACCGCTGGGATTATTTTCAAACTGCGCGCTTTCACCACAGTGAAAAGTACAATCGAGCTGGTTCATTGCAACATCAATTCCTACTGCACGCATGACACTCTCCGAGTAGACTAGAACGGTTGAGAGTTCTTCCACGTCGCTCTGCCTTATCCTTACGAGCGTTAAACTCAAGCAACTGTTCGAGCGCTTTGGAAGAGAATCCGATGCCGGTACCACGCTGGGCTACGATCGCGCGGGATCAAGGGCATGACGGCAGCCTGCATCGGCTCTCAACACTTAAACTACGCCAATTGCGAGAGATAAGGGCAACGCCCTGGGTATGAGTTGATCGAAACCTAGAGCCCTGAAAGGGCGAAATTCTTTGTAAAAACTCATTATAAATCAATAGTATGGCAATTGTTTCGCCCTTTCAGGGCTTGCTAATTTTATACATGAGAGACCCAGGGCGTTGCTGGGCTATCACCTTGAGCCCCGTTGGGGCTAACAAATAAATTGCAATTGATCGCCGCAAAATTAATGCGCTTTTGAAATAGAGTTGGAATAAGAATGATTTTGGGTGCTCAATTATTTCGGCGGGGAGAGGGAGCTGCTTGAGGTATGCGCATCAATTCAAACCATGCCGCCAAACCCAAACCGCAACCTGGGTGCGATCCACCAAATCAAGCTTATGCAAAATGCTGCCGACGTGGCTTTTGACGGTTTTTTCGGCAATGCCTAGCGCGTCGCCAATTTCTTTGTTTGAATAACCCTGGGCGATGGTGCGCATCACTTCTAACTCGCGTCCACTTAACAGGCTGAGCCCGTCCGGTGCGCGGCCACCGCGTAGCGCTTCGGTCGCGCGTGGATCTAAAACGATTTCGCCGCGTGCTACCCGCCTCAGGGACGCTGCCAGTTCGGTGGCGGCAATATCTTTAAAGACAAAGCCACAAACGCCTGCCGCTAACGCTTCGGTCACCGGTAAACGATGCGCGGCGGACGTTAATATCAGGCTTTTCGTGCGTGGGCTGGCAACGCGGATGCGGGTACACGCCGCTACGCCATTTTCGCCGGGCATCAGCAGGTCAACCAAAGCAAGTTCGGGCTGCTTTGCTTTGGCAATTGCGCCAGCGCCCAACGCATCTGAAGCCTCACCAACAATTGAAAAATCCGGCAGTGTTTCAAAAAACGCGCGTAGGCCGCGGCGTACTACTTCATGATCATCGACAATGATCATCGTCATGATTCCAGCCATTGCAGCTCCACTTTAGTTCCGATACGTTCATTGCTCGTGATTTGCTCACCGCTAGCCGCCGCAGTGTGAATGTTCAAACGCCCGGATGGAAGCCTGCGCGCCCGATCCGATAAATTTTTTAATCCCATTGAGTCTTTTAACAGTGCCGTTGCAAGCTCGAAGCCCTTGCCATTGTCAATGATTTCAAGCTGATAGGCACCCGCAAATCCGCGCAGCATAATTTGCACTTGGGTGGCACCACTATGACGCCAAACGTTTGCCAATGCTTCATCTACAATACGCAACGCACCCGCAAGATCGGTCGCGCTCAAACCTGAGGGTTTATCGCACGCGGCTTCGAAGCTGCAATGGATGCCGCTGCGGCGGGTGAAATCGTCACTGCGGCCACTTAAGGCATCGTCCAGCATGACGACTTCCATGGAATCCTCAGAAATACGCAGCTGACCCAAAATAATGTCTAGATCGCGACGTATTTGCACCGAAAGCAGCTGCGACTCTTCTAAGGCACGAAACGCTGGGCTGCCATGAAATTCAGAGGGTGTAAATTCCGATTGTGAGCAGCTTAGGAATTTCGGCAAAACCGCAGCCAGCGCGCCCAGCTGCAATTCCAGCGCAAAGCCGTGCTGCTTAACGCTATCGTGTAAATCTTGCGCAAGGCGCTCGCGTTCTTCCAAAACCGCCAGCCGCGCACGTTCTTCCATGCGCGCACGCAGGGCGCTTGCGACGTGATTTAAGCGCCGGGTTAGCGCGCCAATTTCATCACTACTGTCATCTTTAAGCTGGCTTGCAAAACGCTCACGGCTCCACCCTTCAGCAGCGACAGCAATGCGATCCAAGCGGCGCAACACCACGCGATGCAAAAAAATTCCGGCACCTACGCCCACTAGCAGTAAAGACGCGACCATGACCGGCCATTCAAAACTAAACACCGACTGCATCCGACGCCAAGGCGGTGAAAGCGCTAATTCAATGCGGACAAATTCTGGCGCACCCGGTACCACGGCCTCACTTTTCCAGCGATGTGCGCCACTTTCCGCGACCATCGCAGCACCAGTGGCAGCCACCCACAGGGAGCCATCGGCGCGCCGTAAAGTGATGCGTATCGGTTCCACTGACAATTCTGCCAACACGAACGGTTCACCCAGCCATGTGGAATGCGGGTCTTGCAACATCAAGCGCGCATTGTTTAGGCGCAAGCGAATTTCCTCGGGCGGGTCTTCAAGCCGGGGCGAAATTTCCTGCGCCAAATTTTGCGCTTCGCGATCCAGTGCGCCGCCATTGAGCGCCGCCACAACCGCCTCATACTCGAAACTTAATACCGATACTTCCACTGCCAGCAGTGCGGGAATACTAAAAGCAATTAAAAACAGCACGAGTTTGGCCGTTAGGCTACGCATTCGGGATGTTTTCACTGATTGCAGCTCATGCGCTTTGAAATTGCGGCCTAAATCCCGATCCGCCCGCCAAATGCGTGCGCAA
Organism: Rhodanobacteraceae bacterium; assembly: GCA_043754435.1. Taxonomy (GTDB): domain Bacteria; phylum Pseudomonadota; class Gammaproteobacteria; order Xanthomonadales; family SZUA-5; genus JANNYA01. The sequence goes on along the minus strand of JAYUUS010000143.1, from coordinate 5,112 downwards.
GCGTAGACTTGTCAATGTATTCCAACTCCCCGCCTACCGGTACGCCATGTGCAATGCGGCTAGCGCTTACCTGTGCGTCTTTGGCAAGTTCGGCTAAAAAATGCGCGGTGGCTTCACCTTCCACGGTTGGATTGGTCGCGATAATCAATTCACGCACCGAGCCAGAGCGCAAGATCTGCACAAGTTGGTCTAAGCCTAGTTGGGACGGCCCCATGCCATCAAGCGGCGACAGTCGGCCGTGCAGGACAAAATATTGCCCGCGAAAACCGGTTGCGGCTTCTAGTGCATGGAGATCTGCCGGGGTCTCCACCACACAAAGTTGGCCCGTAGCGCGCTGGGGGTTTGCACAGATGGCGCATTCCACATCTTCCGTCAAGGTACGACAGCGTTGACAGCGAACCACGCGCTCGGCGGCAGTAGCGAGCGCCCGGCTTAAACGCTGCGCGCCTGTGCGATCCCGTTCAAGTAAATGAAACGCCATACGCTGCGCACTTTTCGAGCCGACACCCGGCAGGCGCTTGAGCGCCTCAATTAACTCAGCAATTACTGACACGCGCGTTCCAGCAAAAAAAGCATCAAAACGGCAGCTTCAAACCAGGTGGTAAGCCCATGCCAGCCAAATCTAAGCCACCGGCCATAGATTTCATTTGGGATTCTTTTAACTCGTTGATTTTATTAGCGGCATCGTTGAACGCGGCGGCAATCAAATCTTCGGCCATCTCCGGGTCCTCTTTCAGCAAATTGCGATCAACCTCAACGCGACGCGCGGCAAACTGACCATTCACATAAACCTTTACTAAGCCGCCACCGGACTGCCCAATCACTTCGGTGCGCGATAATGTTTCCGCTTGCTTTTTCATTTGCTCCTGCGTTTTCTGCAGCTGGCTCATCATTTCACTAACATTGAACATTGTTTCCTCACTTAAAAAATAAACACAGGCTATTATGGCGAGAAATTATATGCTGTTACGGTGTGCGAAATTGTTGCTTGTCCTGCACTAAAATACATGCAAGAAAGGATACGCATCGAATGACTGCCTCCGCCAACAGCAACACACTCATTGTTGCCGTGCGCGCCCTGTGCGACTTCACCGCTAAATGCGGTGATCTGGATTTACGCTTTACACCGTCGCCGTCGGCGCTTGAGGGTATGCTCGGCCACCGCATGGTGGCGATGCGCCGGCCTTCGCATTACCAGCGCGAGTTGAGTTTGAGCGGCGATTATCAGGATTTGCGTGTGCGTGGCCGCGCGGATGGCTATGATGCTGCCGCCGGCCAGCTTGAAGAGATTAAGACCTACTGCGGCAAGCTGGACGCCATGCGCGAAAACCACCGGCAGCTGCACTGGGCGCAGCTGAAAATCTATGGGCATTTGCTGTGCAGCCGGGATCATTTGACGCAGATCCGGCTGGCGCTGGTGTATTTCAATACCGTCACGCAAGCGGAGACTTTGATTGTCGAGGCGTATGAAGCGCTGGATTTACAGACGTATTTTGCGGCGCAGTGCGAACGCTATCTGAGCTGGGGCCGCCAGGAATCCGCGCACCGAAGCGCGCGTAACCAAGCACTGCGCGCGTTGAAGTTTCCACACCCAGCGTTTCGTCCTGGCCAGCGCGAACTGGCTGAGTCAGTCTATAAATCCGCAAGCTCCGGGCGCTGCCTCATGCTGCAGGCACCCACCGGGATTGGCAAAACGGTCGGCACTCTGTTTCCGTTGCTTTTAGCCTGCGCGACGCAGTCGCTCGATAAAGTATTTTTTTTAGCGGCCAAGACGCCCGGGCGCCAGCTCGCGCTGGATGCGCTAGCGTTGATTAAGCGCGCTGCGCCAGCCTTGCCGCTGCGTGTGCTTGAATTGGTGTCTAAAGTGAAGGCCTGTGAGCACCCAGACAAGGCATGCCACGGCGAATCCTGCCCGCTGGCTCGGGGTTTTTATGACCGCCTGCCGGCAGCGCGCGCGGCAGCGCTGGCGCTAAGCCCGCCTCAGCACGGGCTGTTGGAAAAAAGTGCTGTGCGCGCGATAGCACTAGCACACAGCATTTGTCCGTACTACTTAAGCCAGGACTTGCTGCACTGGAGCGATGTTGTAGTAGGCGATTACAACTACTACTTCGACGTCAGCGCCATGCTCTATGCTCAGGCGCAGGCCGGCCAGTGGCGCGTTAGCGTGTTGGTCGACGAGGCGCACAACCTAGTCGAGCGGGCGCGCAAAATGTATACGGCTACGCTCGATCCTGCCCATTTGGCGACTGCGCGCCAAGCTGCGCCGCCGGTAATACGCAAAGTTCTAGATCGTTTGCAAAGCAGTTGGCTGAAGCTGCATGAGCAACAGACGCAAAACTATCAGGTATATCAACAGGTGCCGCAGGATTTTCGCGATGCGCTGCAGCAAACCTCAAGCACCATTCTTGAGCACCTAGCAGAGCATCCTTTAGGCATTGATGTGCGCGTGCAGGAATTTTTCTTTGCCGTGCTGCATTTCTCGCGCATGGCTGAGCTGTTCGGCGCGCATTCGTTGTTTGATATGACTCTGAATCAGCACAGCCAACGCCCTGCGTTTTTGTGTCTGCGCAATATCGTGCCAGCGCCATTTTTGGCAGCGCGCTTTACCGCTGCGCATTCGGTAGCGCTGTTCTCGGCAACGCTCGGGCCAGAAAACTATTACCGCGATTTGCTTGGTCTGCCCGAAAATACCGTCTGGATCGACATTGCCTCGCCCTTTCGGGCTGAACAGCTAGACGTGCGGGTAGTCAAGAATATTTCCACCCGCTTCCAACATCGGCGCGAGTCATTGTCGCCCATGATTGACCTAATGGCGCGCCAGTACGCGCAAGTTCCCGGCAATTACTTAAGTTTCGTCAGCAGTTTTGACTATCTAGAGCAGCTGCTAGCGCTGTTTCGTGCGCGTTACCCCGCCATTCCGGCCTGGGGCCAGTCGCGTGGCATGGAAGAAGATGCCAAGAAGGGTTTTTTAGATCGCTTCACACCCGAATCTAGCGGCATCGGCTTTGCCGTGCTTGGCGGCGCGTTTGCGGAAGGCATTGACCTGCCGGGCAAACGACTAATTGGCGCTTTCATCGCAACCTTAGGATTGCCGCAAATCAATGCGGTCAACGAGCAGATCAGGCTGCGCATGGAGGCCAGCTTTGGCTGCGGCTATCAATACACTTATCTCTATCCGGGCCTGCAAAAAGTGGTGCAGGCGGCCGGGCGAATAATCCGTAATGAATCCGACAGCGGCGCGCTTTATCTGATTGATGATCGTTTTGCCCACACCGAAGTTCGTCGGCTTTTTCCAAGCTGGTGGCAGATCCAGTTATTGCGCAGTGTTGATTCAGATTCAGATGCGATTCGTCCGCCAGATTTTCACACGCCAGATTTTTACAGGCTAGGTTTACCCAGGCTAGTCGCTCCCACCACCGCAGCCGCCACAGCCACCGCCCCCAGAATCACCGCCTCCAGAGTCGCTGCTGCCAGAATCACCGTCTCCGGAGTCGCTGTTTCCAGAATCACTGGAACTATCGGAATCGCCTGACGAACTCGATGAATCGCTAGGCGGCTGTCGCCAACTGGCATAGCTTGCAAGTGCCGTACCGGTCAAGGCGCTCATGCCAAAAAGCGCTACTGCATTTGGCCACTCTCTTTTCGTTGGGGAATCATTCAAGCGTTTGAGCTTTTGCTGGTGCGCGCGTAGCCAGGGCCCCACTCCGGCACTAACGCGGGGGCGCTTCAGGTAGGTGATGAGGCAAACAACTGCGCTCAGTGCTAGCAATGCCACCAAAAAACTCACTGGCTTGCTTCTACTCAGCCCGATCATTACTTTCAAACCACCAAAAAACATGAGTGCTAAAATTGGCAGGCAGCTGAGCAGGCCAATTTGCAATTGCGCTGAGTGGGAAAGCAACAGCCCCTGTGCTTCCAATTTTTGCGCTATTGGCGTCACGACTTGCGCTTCAAGGGCACGCTGAGCGACACGATCGTGCTGATTGCGCTGATTGCGCACTTTGCAAAGCTGTTGTGCCAAAAAGTGATCAGCAGCCTTTCGGGCATCGTTGCCGACAGTCAGTTCGTTGCTAAGCGGGCTGTATTGCAGTTGCCCGCTCGCCAAAAACTGCACTTCTAAAGCGTCAAGTACGCGTACTGCGCCTCCGCTCAACAGGGCAATTTCCTCAGGCATAAATTCGCCAACTGGAACGATTTTGGAGTTCAAAAGCCGCAATAAGATAAACCCAGCAATGCCCGCGCCCAGTAATCCTTTGAGATACAACCAGAGAAAATCGAAACCAGAGTACTCAAGTGGATTTGCATGCGCGTATGGGGGAATAAGCGCCAAGAATATGAGCGTGACGCTCAAAATCGTATTTTCATGCAAGCAGTATTTTTGCAACTGCCCTAGCGAGTGTTTCAGGCCTGCATTTTTGAATTGAGTCGTGCCTGTGTTTCGCCATTGCCAGTTTTCACGTATGTTAAATCGCTGCTTCAGGTCGGGCCAGATCTGCGCAGGTGCTGCGCCAAATTCCTGTTCGTAGTCCGCCAAAGTTTGCGCGTAGTGTTCGCGATCCTGATCCAGATAGGTCGCGCCGTCGTTTGATGGCACATGGTGCAACTCACGCTGCAGCACTTCCGGGCAAAAGTGGTGCCAGTAGTCACGCGTGTAGAGCAAATGTAAATGCCAAACTTGATCCACCGCATGCGAAGGGCAGCGCGAACCCGTCGCGCCACATTGTAAGTAGCAATAGCGCTTGTATTCTTGCATCGCCAGCACCGAAAATTCCTGGCTCCAAGCGTTTTCACGCGCCAAACGGCGAATAAAAGCTTGGTTTGCGGCCCCCGCAATTGGGTGTTGCTCAATCCGTTGCCAAAGCGCCGGATTACCAAGCGCTTGTTGTATTGAAACGCGCTGCCGAGGCAGCGCTAACGTAATTGCTTGCGCATTCATCACGATCTCCAGCTTGCTAGTTTGAACTATTCTATCGTGATGCCAAATTTAGTCATTAGCAACTTGGCAGTTTAGAACGGGTGCAATTCAAACTGAAGGCAAATGGATATCGGATTGAGTAAGCTTGGTCAACTACGAGCGAATGAGAATGTGTTTTGAGCCGATTGAGCGACACC
>JAYUUS010000142.1:0-12653 GCA_043754435.1 Rhodanobacteraceae bacterium | reverse complement strand
TATTGCCGCGAAAATTGATTGCGCTCCTCAAACTTAACCGCGCGCGACGCCATCGCGACATCACAGGTGCCAGCGATCAGATCCGCGACCCCAGTGCTAGTGCCGTGCGCTTTAATCTCAACCTGGATGCGCCGTCCGTCTGCGTGCGTGGCGTTAACGATCAACTCATCAAATGCGGGAACGCGCTTTTGAATACTCGCCCAACCGTTTGTTTTTAACCAGCTTTCAACAAGGGCGGGCGCCAGCGCCGCACCGATGGTATTAGAGCCATGAATGTGTAGTTCCAGCACTGGCTGCTGCGCGCTTGCGGCCCCGCCGGATTGCGCGGACGCTAACAGCGAGGCGAGCACTAAACCGCTTAAAATCAGCGCACGTTGAAGTAAGGAGCCAAAAGTAGCCATGAATTTCTCATATATAGTCTGATTCCTACATCGTCCCTGCTGCCAGTGACTGCGCAGTGACTTGCGCATGACGCTTTCGTTAACGGTTTTAGTCCTTGCCAAATGCAGGCGTACACTGTCATCAAAGCAAGGTAGCGAATCGCTATTTTTTCGGGCACGTTACTCGGTCAATTATTTAAAGCGAATGCAACGATGCCAAAACAGAAAAAAGCAGTGGCGAAACCCGAGCTCAAAATCAAAGTTAAACCCGAACTTAAGGTCACACCCAAACAACTCGATCAAATGTCCAAAAATGGCAAGAAAGTTGTGCAGACCAAAACCAAAGTGGACGTATTTGCCAAAACTGCCGCCAAAGCCAGCAGCGCAAAGCCAGTTCAGCTCAAGCTGCCACGTCCGTTGAAAAAGGCAGCGCGCGCGTGTGCGAAAGATCAAGGGCTAAAGTTGCGCGCCTGGATTGTCGAGTTGATTAAAACTCAGCTCACTCAAGCGGCGGCGAGCACGGCGGAAAACTCGCTCCAAACGCTGTAATTTCATTGATTCCTAGCGCTCTGTAGGCAGCGGCTACGATAAAAAATGAGCCAAACATGAGGATGCGATCGCCAGATTTTGCCTGACTAATCGCGGCGTCGAGCGCGGTGCTTGGCTCGCTAAAACTGTCGTAATGCCCCGATGTTGCCCCACGGATGCGCGCAGCGAGGGCAATGGCACTCAAACCACGCGGGGATTCGCCTTCCAGCCCGGCCAAATACCAGTGATGAATCGCATTTTTAAGCTCCGCTGCCACGCCCAAAACGTCTTTATCTTCTAGCGCGCCAAATACCGCCAAAGTACGGCCTAGGCAGGGGTTGGCGTACAGCCACACCGCCAAACTGTGCGCGGCCTGCGGGTTGTGTGCCACATCCAAGTAAATCGCCGGGTTTTCCCCTACAAGCGCCAAACGGCCGGGTACGTGCGCACGTAAAAGTGCCTGCGCAATCGCCTCAACGTTCAGCTGGGGCACGCGCTCAGCCAGCGCGTACAGCAGCGCAATGGCGGCGGCGGCGTTGTCCAACTGACAGGGTGCTGCCAGTTTGGGCTTTGGCAAAATCAGCTCAGCCGCATCGCGAAACTGAAAGCGCCAGTCGCTTTGATACGAATGAAAATGATAGTCGCGCCGGGGGCGAATCAGTTCGGTGCCGATCAGTTCCGCGATTTTGATGACCTCTGGCACCGGATTGGCGTCCGCATAGACGGCTTTTTGCAGCACCCGAAACACGCCCGCTTTCTCCGCGCCAATCAAAGCGCGCGAGTTGCCTAAATACTCTTGATGATCCAAATCCACGGTAGTCAACACTACGCCGTCCGCGTCGATCAAATTCACCGTGTCCAGCCGCCCGCCCAAGCCAACCTCCAAGATCACCACGTCCAGTTCGCTTTCGCTGAAGATTAACCACGCTGCGAGCGTGGCGTATTCGAAAAAGGTTAGCGGTATTTCGCTGCGCGCCGCTTCAATGCGCTCAAAAGCATTGATGAGCTCGGCATCACTCACCCAGCGGCCGGTTTTCGTGCCGTCGTTAAACGCGATGCGCTCGTTATAGTTCAGCACATGCGGGCTGGTATAGCAGCCCACTTTTAGGCCACATTCGCTCAGTAATGCCTGTAGAAACGCGACCGTCGAGCCTTTGCCATTGGTGCCCGCAACCGTCAGCACCAGAGGCGCTGGTTTGCCCAAATTCAAACGCTGAGCAACCGCGCGCGCGCGCTCCAGCGTCATATCAATGCTTTTGACGTGTTGATGCTGCTGATAGGTGAGCCATTCGTTTAGGTTTTTGGGCGGCGTGGCCGACAAAATTTCAGGCATATCCGTAATCGTTGAGGGAATCATTTGCTAAGTCTATAAGTTGCACATGCCGCGCGCATTTGAATTGACACGCGACTCTGATGCGTTGGCCCTAGACTTCGAGGTTCTGTACGCACAGACAAAGCCATGAGCGCTGTGCTATGAATGCTCTTTGAAACATTTACCAGCCGATGCCAACGCCATGCTAAATCCAGATTCTGTCGCACTCAATGCCACCCTGACCGACATGCGTGCGGCTTGGCTTAGCAATACACCCAGCTACACGCAGCGTATGGCTGATTTGGAAAAGCTGGCGGTTGAGGTGGTGGCGCAAAAAGAAGCTTTAGTCGCAGCGGTAAGTGCGGACTTCGGTCGGCGTTCGCGCCATGAAACCTTGCTCGCCGACATTATGATGGTGCTGGCAGATATTAAAGATACGCGCAAACGTTTAGCGCGCTGGATGCGGCCTAAGCGCGTGGCGGTGGACTTTAAAGCGTGGCCAGCAAGCGCGCAGATTTTGTACAAGCCGCTCGGCGTGGTGGGTATTTTATCGCCCTGGAACTACCCGATTCAGCTGAGTTTGAGCCCGCTGGTCGCTGCCATTGCCGCTGGCAATCATGTGATGCTCAAGCCCTCAGAGCACACGCCGAAAACCTCCGAGCTGCTTGCTACCCTGCTGGCAAAGGTGTTTCCGCCGGAGCGAGTCTGCGTGGTGTTGGGCGAGGCGGAAGTTGCGCAACGATTTTCTGAACTAGCTTTTGATCACTTGCTTTACACGGGCTCAACGGCGGTGGGTAAGCTGGTGATGGCGGCAGCTGCGAAAAATCTAACGCCGGTCACGTTAGAGCTGGGCGGCAAATCGCCCTGCCTGATTGCGCCCGACTTTCCCATCGCCCAAGCCGCCGAGCGCGTGGCGCAGATGAAGCATCTCAATGCCGGGCAAACCTGCATTGCGCCGGATTATGTCTTGGTCGCCAAACATCATGTGGATGAGTTTAAGACGGCCTATCGTCGCGTGATTGAAGCGGCGTATCCGAATATCGCGAATAACCCGGATTACACCAGCATCGTCAGCGACCGCCAATTTCAGCGCTTGCAGCAGTATTTAACCGAGGCGGAAAGTTTGGGTGCCAAGGTAGAGCGCATATGCCCCGGCGATGCGCCCGCGCCCGAGGCACGCATCTTGCCGCCAACGCTGGTGTTTGACACTACGTCACAGATGAAGCTGATGCAGGAAGAAATTTTCGGGCCGATTTTACCGGTACTGAGCTATGAAAAAATCGAGGACGCGATTACGCTCATTTACAGCCATCCGCGTCCGCTTGCGTTTTATCATTTTGACCACCAACGCCAGCGCACCGATTACATCATTAGCAAAATCACCGCCGGTGGCGTAACCGTGAATGATTGCGCGATGCACTTTACCCAACACGACCTGCCTTTTGGCGGCGTTGGCGCAAGCGGTATGGGCCACTACCACGGGCACGCCGGGTTTTTGACTTTCACCAAGCAGATGCCGGTGTTTAGGCAAGCGCGTTGGTCCGGGTTTTGGCTGTTAAAACCGCCGTATAAGAAGCTGGCAGATCGCGCGGTGGCGTTTTTGACGCGGGGTTGATGGCAGGGAATGAGAAAATTACCGCGCGCGCTGCCTAGCCCACTGCATGCACGGTTGTTCAAGCCAGCGATAGCTTGCCGCCGCCAATGCCACCGCGATGCTAAGCGTCAAGAGAAATAGCAAAGCGCCTTGGCCGGCCCGGTGACCGCGCTGGTGTCAATCAAACATAAAAATACGACGCAGGTCAGAAGATTAAGCGGATAGATGCGCGCTAAGCGGTTGCGCCAGTAGTTGCGCCAAGGCCACGCGGAAAATCCCACGGCCCTAGCCAAATGCAGTGCAACCAAAGCACCGAAATCGCACCGAAGGCGCGTAAAGCTTCTACTGTCGGCAGTCGATTGCTCATAAAATAAGCCGATCTGCGTCGCTTTTTGCTGTCAACACAAGGCAAATACCACGGCAAATTGAATGCTTCGATATAGCGTTACGTTTATAAACGTGAGCGCTACCAAAAAACCAAGCGCTGCCACCGCGCTGTACCAGACCGGTACGCGATAAATGCGCTGCAATGCGTTTGCCATGAGTGCAGTAAATCCAAATACCGCCAGCCAGCGCAACGGTGTCCACAATACTTGTGGAATTGGCAAGATCATCATCACGGGAAAGATCAGCTGCACCGCAAACAAAATGCTTGCAAACATGACTAATGCCACGACAAAGTGCTCGGCAAAATAAAAATTTGAGCGCCAAAACATCAGCATCAGCGTCAGCGCCAAAAACGGCACATGCAGCACAATCAACAGTTTGCTGATATCGCCTGATTTACTGTCAAAACGTTGCGCTAGGGTATCCATAGTCACCTTCGGATCCAGCGCCTGTTCGCGCTTTAAACGTGCTTCGACCCAAGGTACGCTCCAGGCGCTGTGTATTTGGCCGCCGCCTTTGGCAATGCGTTGTTTGCGCTCAGGGCTGGCATCTTTGAACGCTTCGAGCTGCAACACGATGCGTCCAGGCACTTGGTCGCTGAAGGGCAAGTCAAAGTCATTCAGCACCGGAAACAAAAAATACAACACATTAACCATTAGGAAAATAGAGACCGGCGACAAATACGGCGCGCGTCGGCCCTGTAAATACTCGCGCGCTAAAAAACCGGGTTTGAACATGCCGCGCAGCGAGCGCCAGAACTTGCCGTCCAGCGCAACAAGCTCAGCAATAAAAAGCTCCACTAGATGGAGAAGGCGTCGATCTTGATCGAGCACTTCTTTTTGACCACAAACGTGGCAAAACTTTCCTAATAATGCGGCTTGGCAGTTTTTGCACAGGGCATGACTAGCCTCTAAGGTTGGATCTGCTGGGGCGTTAGGAGAAAGATTTGTCAATGTGGTGAAATTTAATTGGCTGTATTTACCATTCTAATCTGTAGCCCAGCGCATTCGTACTGACTTTATTCGCACTTAGTTCGCAGCGAGCCGAATCGTGGCAATGCCTCAGCCGATTTCAGATGTGCTATTCGTCCTGCCCGTGTCCAATGCCATATGCGCCGTTTCGCATTCTGCATTAGGTTTACACGAAGTCTTCATTCGTAGAACTGCACATGCTCGAAGCCCGCAATAAGGCTGCGTCTGCGCCGAATTTAAGCCTTCAAGCAGCGCCCGCGTGGTGGCGAAGCCGCTGATAATCAAAAACAAATCGACGCCTAGCCAGCCGTGATGAAACCAAGCGCCAAGGCCACGCGGAAAATTCCACAGCCCGAGCCAAATGCAGTGCATCCAAAGCACCGAAATCGCACCAAAGGCGCGCAAAGCTTCTACTGTCGGCAGTCGATTGCTCATAGAAAATGACTGACTTTGCGCCAACACGTTAAATTTTGGCCGAAAAGTATAGCGAACATAGCGCTACGCATTCGGCTTTGCGGGCATACGCCCCCAAGACATAGCGGGCCGTTCCACCAATTTTAGGCTAAGTTCAGAAAGTAACCAAGTTAGCAGAAGGATCATCAGCACAGCCTTGGTTCCGGTCAGTGGCGTATGTTTTTGTACAAGTTGCAGCACGATTAAATGCCACAAATAGATTCCATAGCTGAGCTGACCAAGGCGTATGGCAGGTCGCCAAGCGTGATTAAACTGATGACGTGCATAGAGCGCGGCCTGCAGCGCACACGCGGCACATAGCGCAATTAAGCTTCGCAACAGCACCGCCATCGGCCACAAACTCCAATATCGCGTAGAGTAGTTCGCATACACTAGATAGATCAGAGCAAATATGGCGAGCGCGAGCAGTGCAAACACCATGCTGCGCGTGCGATTAGGTGAAGGTATGCCAAAAAGACGCATGAGCGCGCCAAGCGCAAAGCTATCTAACAGCGCCGGAACCTGCGAAAGCGCATGGCTAATCATTGCCTCTGAAGCATTGATAGAGCGCAGCCAATGCCACGCACCATAGCGATAACCCAGCACGCCAAGCAGCAGCAGTAGATAGGATGGAATTAGCCACCCATATCGGATGCGAGCCAAACTTGGAACGCACAGAAAGGCCAGCAAATAGAACTGCATTTCGACGCCTAGCGACCAAGTGACGCCGTTTAAACTTAGCGCCGTCTCAGGAAACAAGTTGTGGACAAAAAACAGGTGGCTGAGCAGCTGCAACACGGGTCGTTCACGCAGGAATGCGGGATCGACTAGGGCAACGAACAGCACCGAGGTCACAACATACAGCGGCACGATGCGCGTCAGCCGCGCCCGCCAGAACGCCTGCGCATAGTTCAGCTTACTCTTTAGTCGCAGGGCTGAGGCGCAAATTACATAACCGCTGATCATAAAAAACAGGTCAACCCCAATCCACCCAGCGCTGAAAATAACCAGGGGTGTGCCCTCAACATTCCAAGGCAGCAGCCCTATGCAGTGAAACAAAACGACGCTAAGCGCGGCAATTCCACGCAGCACATCTAGGCCGTCGTGCCAGACGCGTAGGCTTTCTGGCTTGGAGTGTTCGACTTCGACGCTAAAAGGAAGGTGAGTCAAAGTGGATGCGCGCCAGAATGCAGGCTGATCATTCTAAACTGATCCAGAGCAAGTTCGCACATCCCCAATTTGATGTGCCGATCGTCCTGCCCGTGTCCAATGCCATATGCGCCGTTTCGCATTCTGCATTAGGTTTACACGAAGTCTTCACTCGTAGAACTGCACATGCTCGAAGTCCGCAATGTCGTAAAAATATTTGATCGTAAAGTCACGGCGGTCGATGATGTCAGCTTGAATTTAAAAAGCGGCGTGCTGGGCCTAATTGGCCACAATGGTGCCGGGAAAACCACGTTGATGCAGATGATTGCCACCTTGAGTCGGCCGAGCAGCGGGCAAATTTTGTTTCAAGGCCAGGATATTGCGAAAAATCCGCAGGCGATTCGTGCACGTTTGGGCTTTCTACCGCAGGATTTCGGCGTCTACCAAAACCTCAGTGCGCTGGAATTTATGCAGTATTTCGCAGCACTCAAAGGCATCAATGATCCAACACGAATCCGCCACCTGCTGGATTTGGTCAACCTGCAAGATCATGCGCATCGCCAAGCCGCTAGCTTTTCCGGCGGTATGCGCAGGCGTCTAGGTATCGCGCAAGCGCTGTTGAACGATCCCGATATTTTAGTGGTAGACGAACCAACGGCCGGCTTAGACCCAGAAGAACGCCTGCGTTTTCGCAATTTATTAGCCGAACTTGGCCGCAATAAGCTGGTGATTATCTCGACGCATATTGTGTCGGATGTCGAAAGCATCGCCAGTGAAATCGCGATTATGCGCAGTGGCAAACTGGTGGCATTTGCCACGCCTGAAGCAATTATTGCGGCGGCGCGTGGGCAAATTTGGGCCGCACAATTGGCACTTGTAGACTATGAAAGCTTGGCGGGCAGTGTGCAAATTTTGCATGCACAGCGTCAGAATGACGTGATGAATGTGCGCATCGCGCACCCGACTTCACCGTGTGCTGGTGCGCAAAGTGTTGAGCCCAATTTAGAAGAAGCGTTAATGACTCAGCGTTATGCGTTGATAGGTTCATGAATACCGCAATCTTGCAAGTATTGGTGCAAACCGAATTACGGCTGCGCCTGCGCCGGGTCAGCACGTTTGTGGCGCTCGCCGCGTTCGTGGTCATTACTTGGGCGCTGATTCCTGACCCGCGTCATGGCATGACCTTGATGGCGATTAAAAGCGCGCGCGTGTACTACACCAGCAGCGCGTTGGCATTTGGCAGCGCGACATTAGCCTCCGTGCTGTTGGGCTTGGGCAGTTTTTATTTGGTACGTGGGCGCGTGGGTGAAGACTTGCGCAGCGGCATTGGCAGTGTGATTGCGGCTACTTCAGTGACCAATGCGCAGTTTTTAGCGGCTAGGTGGTTGGGCGGCGTGCTGTATCTGTTGAGCATTACCGCTGCGTTGATGTGTACCACGATGGTTTTGCACGGCCTACGCGGCGAAGGCCCGATCCAGCCGTTGGTATATCTGCAAACCTATGGCATTTTATTAGTGCCATGCGTTTTTTTCGGCGTCAGCACAGCACTGTTGTTCGATAGCGTGCCGTTTTTGATGGGTAAAGCCGGGGATGTGCTGTATTTTTTTTTATGGATGCTGCAATTTGCAGCGGTTGCTGCCACTCAATCGTCATTAACAGCGTATTTTCCAGCGCTTTTTATGCTGGATGTCTCCGGTATGGGAATTGCGATCATGCAAATGCAGCACGTGCTGGGCACCACTGCCATCTCGGTTGGCGTTAGTGAATTTAATGCAGCACTTCCCATTGTTGCCCTGCCAAACGCGCTTTGGAGCGCACAGATTGTGCTGATGCGCGTTGTCTGCGCGCTTTTAGCAAGCGCACCGATTCTGCTGGCAATGCTGTTTTTCCATCGCTATTCGCCGGATCGTGTAAAAATGGGCCATGCGCTTGCACGCCGCTCGCCTTTGGCGTGGCTCAATAGCCTATTGCGCCCGCTCGCCCGCTTGGTGCGCCCGCTGTTTCGTCTAGCAAGCGTATTGCCCAGCAGCCTTGGGCGAGTGCTCGCGGAAGTCACTTTGACGTTAATGACCGCACCGGCCGCGATTGCCGCGTTATTGCTTGCACTGCCCGCCGCAGCCTTGGTTGCGCCTAGCGCCTTGCCTTGGGTGGTGCTTGCCAGCGTGGCATTTTGGGGCATTTTGATTAGTGGTGTAAGCACGCGCGATTTTGACGCCAATTTGGAGGAGATGTCAGGTGTAGTGAGCGGTGCTAGCGGGCGTTACTTTCGACAATTATTGGCAACAACTCTGCTCGGCTTCCTGTTCGTCAGCGTGGCGACGTTACGCTGGGCTGAGCAAACGCCGCTACGCGCGGCGGTGCTTATTTTTGGCGTGCTGAGTTTGAGTGCTATCGCCTCCTTGCTGGGGCGCACGTCACGCACGGCTCGCACATTTTTAGCGCTCTTTCTATTTGGCCTTTACATCGTCACCAATGCCCAGGATGTGGCGCTTTTAGACTGGTTTGGCAGCAATGGCGTTGCTACCCGCGCTACCTTGACTTTACAGATTGCGATCGCGGTGTTGGCGTCGCTGGCGGGAATGATTTATAGCCGACGGCAGACGCATTAAGCTCCAATCACCTACACACTCTCAAACTTTGAGTATTCAAAATGCGACGCGGCTGGCATGCTCAGCTGCGGTCATATTGTCCAAACCTATGCTATTAAACATTACCTTAAACGGCAGCCCACATGCAGTATTGGCTGATACGTCCATCGAAGCATTGCTGGCTGATCTTGGCTATGCGCAAAAGCGCGTCGCGATTGAGCGAAACGGCGCCATTGTGCCGCGTAGCGCGCACAGCTTGACCCGTATTGAGGCGAATGACCAGCTTGAAATTGTGCAGGCGATTGGCGGCGGTTAGGTTTGGGGCTTCCGGTGCGCATGTATGCCGAGCCAAACACGCAGCTGACGATGCGCCTCAGCGCTGATGCTATCCGGCCAAATTAGCGCCTGTGCGCCAGCCGAGTTGCTGATCCAGATAAGGCCAAGGTAGCGCTGGAATTTGCTCAACTCTGGCAAGGGTGCATCAAGCGGCGGCGCGTTTTCCTGACCAATCCAAAGCTGTTGAGCGTGCGCTAAAATTAAGCGCAGCTTATCCGAACCCAGTTTTTTATTTTGACTGCGTGCGATCAAAATAAAAGCTAATGCGGCAATTGCCGCCAAAACGGCGGCTAAAAACCAAGATCGCACCCACGCTAAATCATGTAGGGTTAGTGCGATTGCAGCGCCCAAAAGCAGTGCGGAGCAAACGCTCAAGCGCTGTTGCCAGTGTGATGGCAGCAACTCGATCACGATGCGCGGCGTTGCTTTCACAAAGGCACGAAGCTTGTTCGAATTTGCGTAATCAATGCGGCACGCTCCGCGTCTGCGGGCGCACCTTTACCCATCAACCAATCCCACAAAAGATCATCTTCAGTTTGCAGCAGTCCGGCAAAGTGACCGCGAGCGGATGTGCTTGCGGCTGCAAAGTGCGTGTTCAGCCAGCGCTCTAGCAGCATATCCATTTCCCGCATCCCGCGTCGACACTGCCAGCGCAGTCGTTTTACTTCAGCGTATTCGGCTGTATTTTCAGGGCTTATCATTGCGTGATTCTAGCTTTGCTGCGTGCAAAGTGTGTCAAGTATTCTGACAAAGGGGGAAAGTGATGGTGGCTAGCGATAGATTCGCGCTTGCCCATCCGGGCGCATGGAGTAGCGTTTATAGCTCCATTGATATTGCGCTAACCAAGGCTGCACTATGTTTTCGACGTTGGCATTGAGTGTTTGCACGTCGATCACGTTGGGCGCAGCCGTGCGCAACTCGATGCAAAAGCCACCGGCAACGCGTACCGCACAGGCGAATAAAACCGTAGCACCCGTGCGCACGGCCAATTTCGGCAGCAATGTCATGGTGAAGGCGTCAATGCCAAACATGGGTGCAAATTCGCCTTCGCCCTGTTTAGGCTGTTGATCCGGCAAAATGCCAAGCACACCGCCATTTTGCAGGCGTTTCAGCAAGCTGCGCACCGCTGCCGGTTCGGCGCGCACCGGCAGCGCACGGGTGCGGCCACGCGATGCATTCAATACCGACTCCACCCACGCTTTACGCGGCGCGCGATACAGCACAGCCAGTTCCGTTTGCTCCGCCAGATACAAATTCAGCAGCTCCCAGGCACCCAAATGCGGCACCGCAATAATCACGCCCTTGCCAAGCGCCAGCGCGTTTTTCAAGGTTTCCGCACCCGTTACGTCAACAATTAAGCGCGCCAATTTGGGGTAAGGCAGGCACCAAATTTTCGGCAGTTCACACACACTCATCAATAAGTGCTGCAAACTTTTGCGCGCAAGCTGTTTGGCTGCAATGTGATCAAGCTTGGGCAAACACAAGCGGATATTTTGCCGGGTAACCCAAGATTCACGAAGCGGCAGAATACTTATCATAGTGCCCAGCAGGACGCCAAAAGCACGTAGCCAGCTCAGCGGCAGTAATGCTAGTAAACCCAGCAAAGATAAAGTTATGCGCGCCTGCCATGGCATTTTGGTCACTGCCTTTCTAAGCCGCATGTGTGGTGCATAGTCTTTAGTGCCTAACGACTAAAATAAGGTGATTCGCAAGTAATATACATTCGGTCATCGTCTTGATTAGTTAGATGTTTGACTGCTTAGAACGTGAAAACAACATGCTCTTGCGAAGCAGACGTTCGGAGCGCATGACGTACAAAATGTAGACATGTTGACCATCGTGACGATAGAAGACTCGACACGGAGGTTCGATAATTTGCCTGTAGCGTGATCGTTTTAATTCGAGTGGCTTGCTGCCACTGTCTGGATGAACAGTTAGTTGCTCAACATGTTGAACAACTCTCTGAACAAGTTCGGCAGCAGCAGTGGCATTTTCAAGTGCGATGAAATCGGCAATTGCTTCCAGATCGCTCAGGGCTGGCTCAGTCCAGACTATTTGAGCCATCGGGAAAGGCGGACTTTGGCTTGGGCGTGTGAAACGGTGCGGCCTTGGGCCACTGCCATTTCGCCTCGTGCGATGCCTTCTAATATGGACATGCGCTGTTGCTGCAATTCATAGCTCTCGACGTCTATTAAATAGGCGCTTGGGAGCCCGTGCTGTGTAATAAGAATTGGCTCTTTATTACGCTCAAGATCGGAGAGAAGTTGGGTGGCCTGGCGCTTTAAGGTGGTAACAAGTTCAGTTCTCATGAAGTGATACTACAGTGGCACTTTACGATTTTCAAGCTCCAAATCTTTGAAGAAACTTCCCCCTAAAGCTTACGAGGGCAGCTCTACCAATTTAAATCCAAAGTTCTGAGCTGTCGAAGCGAGCGCTTACGATAGACCCAACTAAACATACAAATCAAAATCACAGTCAGCTTTAGGCAAACGCACCGCCTTTTCGCGCTGCATGCCTAGTTTTTCCAGCACCCGCACCGAGCCGGTATTTTCCGGAATCACCACGCCAATAATGCGCGCCAGCTTTAACTCACATTTGCCATGCGCATAGAGTGCTGCGGCACTTTCACTAGCAAACCCTAAACCCCAGTAGCGGCGAACAAAACGATAGCCAATATCGACTTCGTTATTAAACATTTCCAGCCGTTTCAAACCACAAAAGCCAATCAGCTCATGGGTTTCCGGGAGCACACACGCCATACGGCCAAAGCCGTGTACGGCATAATCGCGTAATGGCCGAGTGCGCAAAATTTCCAGCGCTTCCGCAATGCTTGTGACCGGATTTTCCCCGGTATAGCGCGGGTGCGATTCAAACTGATGTGGCGACTTTATCCAACTGTTTTCCGGGATTTCGCTGCCAATAGGCGTTCCAGAGTCGGTTCGCCCGATGGATTCG